>JAJPJH010000011.1 GCA_021324335.1 Gammaproteobacteria bacterium | reverse complement strand
TAATGAGGGGAAAATGGCTTTTGAAGCGGCTCCTGCAACAACTCCTGAGTCAAATAATATTGGCCAAATGATCGAAGATAAGCTTATTCAATCTTTAACAAAAAATCTCGATCATCTAAAGTTAGAAGAAGAATTTCTTCGCTATTCGTCAAACATTAGAAAACTACCAAACCGTGTACAATATATTAATTACCTTAAGGATAGAAGAAACCCCTATCAGCCGAAATCTACAAATAAGGGACAGGTTAATTTAACACAAAGAGAGGCGGATTATATACATGCAAGAAAAATATGGAGTGATATTGTCTCGACTGCTTATAAAATGAATAATGAAAGAAGCGAAGAAATGATATCTTTAGCTATTAAAAGACTTCATAAATTTTCACCTGATAATGATCCAAAAACTCTATATGAAAAATGTGTCGATTTTATAAAGAATTCATCGGTCATTACTGTATCATTTAATGCTGGTTTTTTGAAAAATAATGAATTAATAGATTTCCAATTATTAAATATGTGGGAGAAAGATCCTCGTAAGCATAAGGTTTACTACAAAATTCTTCGTGAAGGAGCAGAATTGGGAATGTTCAATTTTCTTCCGCCTGATTTGAAGCATGCTTTTGCTTATAACAAGCAATCGCGGCCACGATATGGTAGATTATACTTTTATAATTCAACTCTTCAATCAACCTTGACGTATGGTAAATCTTTTTTGCTATTGAAAAATGCCATATACAATGCTCTTATTATGCCAGGGGATTCATTAGATGCTCGAGATAGTTTTAAAAGCAGCTATATTCCTTCTACTATTCATCATCCTGAATTTATTTTAGCTCAATGTCCTGATGCAACGTTAGAAGGTCTCATAATAGCTGCTAAAACAGGTTCTTTTCCTCAGACATTTAACCAAGATAAATGGGATCCCCACAAGGGAGGGTATGTAGAAGTATTGCTTCCGGCAATTAATTTTTCTGATCCTAATCAGGTCGAAGCAATTTATATTCATCCTCATGAAGTTAAACTTGACCTCAACTCTTTAAAAAGTTCCTTTCGGTCACCAGGGAAATATTATGTTGGTGATGTCGAAATTATCAATGATGGATCTGCTGCTGTTGTAAAAGATTCTTTTGTTTCGGCTATTAAAAATAATGAGGTCAAAAAAGTTGTAATGGACATGCAATCTTATCCTTCATTGAAAAACATGATGGTGAGTGCTCATGGTTATCCTGTTCATATTGCTGCAATGCATGGGAGTTTGGATGTGTTAACTTCTTTAAAAAATGAGTATGATTTTACGATGAAAAATGTTAATGGTCTTTCACCTGCCCATTTAGCAATTGACAAAAATCACTCTGCGGCTTTTCAATACATTATCTCTTCTATTCAGGAAAAAACTAAGAAACCTATTTCAGAAATTCTCACGGAGCTAACTATTGATGGCGAAACGCTTTTACATCGTGCTACAAGAACGCATGATAATCCCGTCATCATTGAGTTTCTTTTGGAACATGGTGCAAGTTTATTAGAAAAAAATAAGGATGGTTTAAGACCAGATCAAATTTCCAATGATCCTTCCCGCCTACATCTAACTACCTTAAACCAAAAGAAGCAGCTGTTGGCCTGTGCAATAAGAGAAAATGCCACTCCTACCATCATGACTTTCTATATGCAAAATATAGAATGGTTTTTTTTACCTCTTACTTATATAGGGCAAACAGCACTGCATATGGTAGCACATAAAGAAGGAAATATTGCACCCGAGCTTAGAGGGATATTTCTGCACCTAGCCATATACTCATTAAATTACGAGGATTTCTCTTTTCTTCTGACACGTTTCCAAGAAGAAGCGCATTTTTCTCTAGGTTTTATCAACGACATGGTGGAAGAAGAGGGTGAAACGCTTCTCCATGCTGCAGTTAAATACGGTAGAAATGAGATTGGTCGTCTCCTCCTCGAAATTGGTGCCAGTTTATTAACCAAGAATAAAGATGGCCAAAGACCTGATGAGATACAGTGCGAAACTGGAGAAAATTTTTTATTGGCCTCTAAAGAGTCATTAGCGATTTCTTTAAAAGCAGGCAATAGAGTGGAGATAGGTAAATTCTATCAACAAAATAAAGAATGGTTCTTCTTAACGTGGGGAGAAGAAAATGCCACTGTATTAGACATTATTCGGCAGAGTAACGCTATTCCTCCCCCCCTACTAATCGACTTATTTCCGTTATTGGTAGAAATAGCGAGCCACTACAATCAAGTTGAAAACTTAGATGGGATTGTGGATTTCCTCCATAACAACACAGGAAAATCTCCCCTTCAAATTCTTGATGAAAAGAGGGATGGAGTAACCCCCTTACATATTGCTGTTAGAAAAGACAGCGAACTGGTAATGAATTATCTCTTAGAAAAAGGTGTTAGCTTGTTAGCTACGAATAAAAATGGTCAAAGGGCGGATGAAATAATAAGTGACAGTAGAATAAAGCCGAATATTTTAGGACAAAGAAAGCAAGATTTGGTGGATGCTTTAAAGAATGGTGACACTGAAAAAGTTAAAAAATTTGGGAAGGAAAATCGTGGATGGTTAGATTTACCTTTAGAAGGAAATAATAAGGCTGCTGATATTGCTTTTACAAACTGTCAAATCTCTCTGTTAATGATTCTTAACGATATGAAAGCTTCAAATCAATATGCCAATATATCATCTTCACATACCTTGTTTGGTGGGGCTAATGGAGATAGAAGACGGCCTTATGATGCAATTGTAACTGATCAACAAAATGATCTTGGATCTGCTACGAAAAATAGGAAATATTAATAAGCTATCTCACATACTGCATCGTTACCAACTTGTTGCCATAGGATACAATGAGTTGGTAATAGATCTAATTTAAAATTTTTGTTAAATGCCGAGATTCCTTCCCCTATCCAGATAGGCGCAACATAAATCAACAATCGTTGTGCTAATTTCTGCTCCACAAAGGCAGAAAAACAAGCGCCGCCAGCTTCCACCCATAAATCGTGGATGCCATCTTTGCCAATGACAGAAATCACTTCTTCTAAACACAAACCATCTGTTGTTTCATTAACAGCAATACAACGGGCATTTTTAGCAAGAAAAGGTGCTGTTTGATTTTTATCTACCTGATGCGAATGGAAAATCGTAATCGATTTAGCAGTGCTAAAAATTTTTGCGTCTAAAGGTAAATCTAACTTTCTGCTTAAAATATAAAGAGGCTTAGCCGTAATATTATTTTTGTATCGCGCATTAAGCTGTGGATTATCATGAATAATAGTTCGTGATGTTGTCAGAATAGCATCGCTTTTTTGGCGTCGAGCATGAGTGAATTCATTTAATTCTTTGCCTGTTATCTGTCTTCTTTCGCCATTTTTCCCGGCAATTTTTCCATCTAAACTAAGGGCAATTTTGGCAGTAATAAAAGGTTTTTTTGTGGTATGCCAATAATGATAGCTTTGATAAAAATTTCCAATTTCAGGTAGAGGAAAGAGTTCACATTCAATCCCTGCTGCTCTCAATAATTTGATTCCTTTGCCAGTAACAAGCGGGTTAGGGTCGGTATAGCCATATACCACACGTTTTATTCCTGCTTGAATTAACGCTTCAGTGCAGGGAGGTGTTCTGCCCCAGTGACAGCAGGGCTCGAGTGTGACATAGATAGCTTTCCCTGTTGAGGGTGTTTTCAGTTGATTAAGAGCATCAACTTCTGCATGGCATGTACCGGGGCCCCGATGATAACCTGTCGATAAGATATTTCCGCACTCATCTACAATGACAGCCCCTACAGCAGGATTAGGAGCACATGAGCCTCGCTGGATTTCAGCAAGTGAAAGTGCTTTTAGTAAAAAGTGAGATGAAAGTTTATCCACTTGGCCTCAAACTCTCTGTACAGCATATTCTCGAAACAAATGATCCACCCACCACATATTCAATTGCTCCATCAACCGATTCTGCATTTGCCGTGCGTCCATGTGATCGATATCAATAATTTCCAACGGTTGATCCTGCCAAGAACACGCAAACACCGCTTTCGTACGCTGACCTGTTTCAGGATCAATTTGCCATTGTAAGCACTGCGCACAAACTCCCTTCAGCATACATTGCATATTGCCATAGACCGCGGCAAATACTTTGGGGTCTTTGATTAAATATTCTTTCAGCAGTGTTTTTCGCGCTGCTTGAAATTGTCGTAGTAAGTCTGTGTCGCCGATAAGATAAATTCTATCAACATCCGTAAGAGAGATTAATTTATGATGGTCTTTTATTGCTGTTAGCACATCGTTACTCATGGCAGCATAATCTTGCGCGCGTCTTGGGGTGATCTTATTATTTTTTGTCAGCCAAAGAATACTATCAGCCACATTTTCCAGTTGATCCTGGCAATATACCTCTTCTGCAGAAGCAAATTGACCCACATAAATAACCCGATTACCTGCAGCCCGTAATTCCGTGCCGTAATTCCGCAAGAAAGCAAAACTTGACTGATTACCAATAATCAAAACCGTTTCATGCTCACTCGGAATTTTCGCACGGACACCAGCAGGTCCCATCAATGACACTGGCTCACCCGATTTTAAAGTGGCACATAACTTCGCTGTCGCACTATGCTCTGTCACAATAAAATTCAACGTACCCTTGTTCTTATCACATTCTGCTGTTACCAGTGGCAATGGTTCCATTTGAAATAAGGTATGATCGAGGCGTGGTGCAAACGTTTCAAAATTTTGTAAACGATAAAATTGTCCCGATTTAAAACGCTTAGCCGCCAACGGCGCTTGAATGGTTAATTCAATAATATTGGGCGTCTTACGTGACACAGCAGTGACCTGTGTCGTAAATAAATAATTAATATGCGCAGCAAATTTCTGATATTCTTTTTCATCACCTTGTTGATTCAATTTATCCTGCAAAATTGCCACTATTTTCGGATAAGTCCGTGTGCCGGAGGCAATTGCTTTGACCACATTCCCATGGAATACCGGATGCGTATCACCCACTAAACTCACGCGTCTATCGTCTTTGTGATAAGAAGTAAACGGCCCAAATAGGGGATCTTTGCAATGTTCAACCCCATGGGCGACGGACAATTCTCCATCTACATCTTCATAATGTTGATATTGCAAATTCAAGCGATTAAAGGTACCTCGGTGTTCAAATTCATAAGCTGTATTAGGCTGCGTACCTGTTGCAACGAGAATAGAGCGTGCTGGGAGGCGGACTTCTTCACGGGTGGCAACCCATTCATTGTCTGGATTACGTAATCGTTTGTGGCAAATCAGTGCTTCCGCATGGCCGTATTCATTAAGATCAACGGCAGCTGGTTCTAGTCCGTCTACATAATAAATTCCTTCTTCAAGCGCTTTCTGCAATTCTTCATGATTATTAATGTATGCAGGTGATTCTTGCATGGAACGCCGATAGACAATAGTAACACCGCCCCATTCATGAACGAGCTTGATAAAATTAGGCTGTACACCGTGCGCTGCAGCATGTTCCCGCTCTTTTTGTACCGCTTGGCCGTGACGTAAATATTCGGCCAGAATTTCGCGGGATGCGGGATCTAATTGCTGCTGAAGCGTTTCTTCACCATATTCCGCAGCGAGTATCTGATAACGCTTATAAATTTTTTCGACTTGCGTGATGTAATAAGCTTGCAATTCAGTAGCCGTATCCACACCTGTTAAACCACCGCCGATCACGACGGCAGGAAGGCGAATTTGTAAATTCGTTAAACTGCTGGATTTTGCAGCATTACCAAGTTGTAAAGCCATTAGAAAATCATTTGCCTGGCGCATACCCGGCGCTAGACTGCCCGGAATAGGTAAAGCTTTCGGTAAACCTGCACCAACTGCCACCACAAAATGGTCGAAACCCATCTCCCAAGCTTCTTCAATCGTCACCGTACCGCCAAAACGTACACCGCCAAATACTTGAAAATGCGGGCGTCGCATGAGGCTTAAATAAATCAGCTTCAAGAAATTTTTATCCCAGCGCACGGTAATGCCATATTCTGCCACGCCGCCAAAGCCTGCCATTAAGCGTTCATCAAGCGATTCTTTGAGATCAGCAAAACGGTAAATAGGTTGTTTAATTAATTTTTCTGAGAGTGGTTCAATTTTCAAACCATCAAAGCCGACGACAGCAAAGCCTTCTAATAATAAATGATGCGCTAAGGTAAATCCTGCCGGGCCCATTCCCGCGATCATCACTTTAAGGCCATTATACGGTTTCATTACCCATTGCTTCTGGCGTAGCGGATTCCAACGGGTTAAGAGATCATAAATCTCAACACCCCAAGGTAAATCTAGGACATCTGTTAAAACGCGGGTTTCAATCTGCGGGATATTGACAGGCTCTTGCTTCTGATAAATGCAAGCTTTCATGCAATCATTGCAAATACGATGACCAGTGGCAGGACACATGGGGTTATCTACCATGACCATAGCAAGTGAGGCGAGGGTATGACCATCGCGTTTTAGGGTATGCATTTCAGAAATTTTTTCTTCCAACGGACAGCCAGTGAGAGTGACATCGAGAGGATTTTTCTTAAAGCCTTGGGCAGGATCGCCTTTTTTCACGGGGAAGCCTTTGGAGCAGAAATCACCGTCATGGTCGTGACAGAAAACACAATAGTTAATTTGATCTTGGACTTCGCGTGCGCTCATGCGAGGATCGGTCAGCTTGAAGCCGTCACGTAAACGCCATTCCGAGGGGGGGGCAGCAACGCGGCCGCATTTATCATTCTCCAAGGGGACAGTAGGGACAAGGTTTAGAGGGTCGACACGATCGGGTATTTGAAAGCTCACCCAATTCGCTGTTGCTTGTCTACCTTCAGGTGTTGCAAGGGCTTGGGTGCACCATTGAACGAGTTTTTCGATTTCTATCGCATGATTTTCCTGGTTTTCTAACCAGTGCACGCCTAATAAGGCTATCGCTAATTCCCGATCATCGGATTGTAAAGATGATTTTTTAAGTTCTGCATTCAGCCAGGTATTGAGTTCCATGAAAGCAGGGAAGGTGGCTGCTCGGGACAATTCTTTCTTAGCTCGACGCAGAACAAAGTATTTTTTGAAGGTAGAAATAGGGTTATAAGAAGTCGTTTTCGCTTGACTAATAGCAACAGATTCCTCGATATGGAAGAGGGTTGCGAGAAAATGCTCCAGAATAATGCCGCAACTGATTAATAATTCGCTGATTTCAAGTGAGGTAAAGGAGTGGCTTTCTTGCCGATAGGCTAGAAGCTTTTCATGGAGTTCTGGGTTTTGCTGATGTAGTTGGGCCAAAAAGGCTTTATCAAGGCGGTTTAAGCCTTCTGGATGGAAAAGCTCCGCAAAGGTGAATCCATTCAACTCTAATATTGGGTTTGAGGCCATGGGTGTTATCTTATGCAAATTTAGCGAAAAGTGAATGAATTATAAAGGAAACAAAGAGAGTTTTAAATGTTGATAATTAATTAGATAGTTTTGATGGATTTTTTGTTCCTGCTCGCCAGTATAAACCACATAACCTTGTTGATATCGATCGCCTGTGAGCGATTGGAAATAGGCTAAACCTTTTAAAAAGCTAGGAGTAAAGGTTTTTGATGCTTTAATTTCAAAGGCAACGAATTGATTGCCCGTTTTGAGTAATAAGTCGACTTCATTGCCATGTTGATCTCTAAAGTAATAGAGAGGCGGCGTTTTTCCTTCATTATAGTAGTGTTTGATGATATCGAGGATGACTAAGTTTTCAAATAAGTTTCCTCTTAATGGATCACGGGCTAGTTGTGATGTGTTTTCAATATCCAGCAGAAAGGTCGCAAGTCCCACATCAGTAAAATATAATTTAGGGGATTTGATGATGCGTTTGCCGAAATTTTCAAAGTAAGGTGTTAATCGTACAATCAAATAAGAAGCTTCAAGCAGTAATAGCCATTGTCTAACGGTTTGAGTGGAAACACCTACATCATTACCTAAATTCGTTAAATTAAGAACTTGGCCAATACGGCCTGCACATAATTTCATGAAAGTGTGAAATTGGTTTAAATCGCGCAGATGAATGAGCTGACGGACATCTCGTTCAATATAGGTTTGGAAATAGTAGCGGTAAGCTTCGGTAGGGTTGAGGTGTTTTTGGTATATTCGGGGGTAAAAGCCGTGAAGTAGTAATTCATCTAAGGACAAATCGGTATGCATGTCCTGCAGTTCATCGAGGCTTAAAGGGAGTAAGGTGAGTAAAGCGGTTCGACCAGCTAAGGACTGGCTGATTGCTTGGTGTAATTCTAATTGATGGCTGCCAGTTAAGACGAAAAGCCCGGTTTGGTCAGGTGTTTTGTCAACGAGCACTTGGATATAAGAGAGGAGCTCCGGCATGCGTTGAATTTCATCTAGGATAAGGCCGTTGGGGTATTGTTCAAAGAAGGCTTTGACGTCTTGATTAATTAAGGCTCGAGTGGTGGGATCTTCGAGGTTAACGTAGCTTATGTGGGGCAAGACATGTTTTACCAAAGTGGTTTTACCTGATTGCCGGGGACCGGTGACGGTAACGACAGGGTATTGACGGAGCAGCATCTCCAGTTTGGGCTGTATTTGGCGTTGGAAGTAGAGCATTTGAGTAAATTTCAACTTTTATATACGATTTACTCAAATTATAGAGCGAACTTATCCCGCTTGTCTAGAAGAGTTTATATAGCGAGTAGGAGGCGGCTCACGCCGCCGTCCTCTCACACCACCGTACGTGCGGTGTCGCATACGGCGGTTTAAGTTAACGTTTCAACAACATCGCTTGTTGTTC
>JAJPJH010000099.1 GCA_021324335.1 Gammaproteobacteria bacterium | reverse complement strand
GCCCATTCGTGATTGGAAACCCGCTCTGGCTAGATTTATGATTGAATTCGAAGGTCGAGTTTAATCAATGGAATGGCCGTTTACACAAAATATTTTTCAGGCTCCCTACCTCTGCATATCCTCATAAAACGACTTTATATAAGATAAATGCTCTGGATATACACTCATTCAGCTGTCTAACTATCATTTCCTTTAAAAACCCGCCGAATAACTCGGCGGGGATTATTTAGATAGATGCGAAGTTAAATCCGATAATCATATCCTCGTATCTTATCATAAATCTTATTAAGATGCGTGATGATCGGTTCCTCCACCCCTTCTAATAATTGATTACAACTTTCAAGCTGCTCGTATATTGCCCTCTTCAACTCCTTATCAGCATCCCACTGCTTCAATGCAGACTCAAAATAGCCACATGCCCTATCCAAATCAGACCCAGCTGAAGCAGGACTTTCACCTAATTCACAACGAAGTTTATATCTCATAATTTGAGCTTCCCCTAATCTGTAAAATGAATTCTGATCTATCATTTCATTTTCACTTTTCACAATTCCTTGTGCTACCTTAGTAATCAAACTATTAACATAATTAAGAGATTCATTTCCAATCGAATTCTCATTATTTGTTTTTAAAATTTCATACACTTCCTTCATATGAGCAATAATTTTCTCTTTAAGCTTAGGGTCGTTTGTTAAACTATATGCTATGAGAAAAACTTTTGAGGCAACATTCAAATCCTTATTACAACCTAATCCTTTAGTAAGCAATGTCCCGAGCAGAATCAAGCTTTTTAAATGTCCTTTCTCAGCACTTTCGTGTAACTTTAAAAAAGCAGCATCATATAACTTGTTATTACATAATTCATATGCTAATTCATAGATTCTTTCAAGTTTACTTTTACCAATTTTATTTTTAATTTGGCGCTGCTTTTCTGGATCCATAGTATTGACATAAGTCATGAGCTGATTTTTTGAAATCTTTAAATCATCTTCTTGAATAATCCCTTGTTCCTGCAAAGGCTCTAATAATGACGCTAATAACTTCATGCTCTTGCCGTGTCCATGCATCGCACACTTTTGAAGATCTTGAAATATCTTATGCAAAGAGTTTATTGAAGATTGGTAATATTTTTCATACAACTCTTCGGTTCCACTACTTTTAACCGTATTAGCCACGTAATTCTGAAATTTATTAGCAATACTTCTAAGCTGATCAATGTTTTCTGATAAAAATGTTTTTAAATCAGCATTTTCGTCTGCTCTTAATAACTGCTTTAAGAAAGTCGTATCATCGTCACTTAAACCTTTCCGCTTTCCTCTCTCGGTTTTATATCCTAAAATAGCGTCAGAATACTGGTTAAATTTGGAACTTTTCCACTTTTCTTTGCTGATCTCTCTATCCATCATCCGTAATTCGTCTGCTAGATGCTGGGCTTGCTTTTTTAATTCATTTATATCAGTTTTATCTTGGTTATCACTCGCTTTTACCCTACTGATCTCTGCTTGTACTCGTTTAATTTCAATCTCTTTTTCTTGTATTTTATCATTCAGGCGCTCTATCTGAGTTTGATCAGCCAACCCTTCAGGAGCTAATATAGCTTGCATATCCCTTGAAAAGCGATCAAGTATTGCTACTTCTTCATCCGTTAGCTTATATTGCTCATTGATACTAACCTGTCCATTTATCCATTTAGAAAAAACACCTTCCGAATACATTGAAGCTACTAATAATTCTTTCATTACTAGCATTTTATTTATCAAAACATCTATCTCATCGTCGAGAACAGTATTTTGTTTAACATTATTATTGTTATTAAGTCTAAAAAACATCCTACTCACTCCTCTTTTGTTTTATAATCAACCGAATAAAAGTATTTTCCCCACCGTAACACCACTCGAGAACCTATCTGCACGGGACTCACCCCAACAGGCGTGCCCGTATAAATAAGATCGCCGGTACACAGTGGAAAAAATTCTTTAATATAAACCACCAATTCATCCGGCTTCATCATCATCTGCTGAGGAAAAGCGCGCTGGCGCAGTTCGCCATCGATTGTTAATGAAAATTCAGTGCTCATGTAATTATTAAATTCATCTACCGGAATCCAAGGCCCGACAATAGCTGCATCTGGAAAAACTTTCGCTGTCGTCCACGGGTGACCATTCTTTTTGAGTTGAGCTTGATGGCTGCGTAAGGTGCCGTCTAAACCGATTGAGACAGCTGTAATTTTTTTTGCCGAGTCCAGCTTTAAGACAATTTCACACTCTGGCTGCATATCACCTCGGGCTTGTGGAAATATCGCGGAAACGACCCCACCCCAGGCAGATGCTTGCTTTAAAATACTGGGGGGTTTTAAAAATAGAACTGGTTTATCAGGAACAGCTTCGCCTAGCTCAAGAGCATGTTCAAGATAATTTTTTCCTACACAAATGATTTTATCCATACAACTTTATGCATATCGATAACAATCATGCGCATACGGATTAAAAATAATATTCGTTTGTAAGATTTTTTCTGTCAATTCCGTCATATTCATGACCTCACTGGTAAATTGCCATAAGATCCCATGTTGAATGGCTTTTACATCAGGAATAGAAAAATGATCGTGTAGAATTTGTTGTTTTTGCTGGCCAATAATATCGTCTTTGGTTCGCACTAAAAAAGCCGAGTAAGCAGTCGATTTTATTTCTTCTGGCATCACGACTGTTTCTTTACGTTCGTTATATAAAACACCACTTTTTTGGATTTGCTGTACGACTGCTGGTGAATGTGAGTGAATTTCCCAATGGACTTGGCGCTTCACAGTAACAGGGATGCCGAGTTGGCGCAGTGTGTTTTGTACAGTGAGAGCATGATTATCAGTGATCATTAATTCGACGATACATTCATGCGCTTGCGCTGGTTTTTGATACGCTGGGATCGTCGAACGGCGTGGGTAATAATAAAGGGGGATCGCTTGTTCAAATCGACCTTCGGCAATGTAATCACGCATGGATTGGAAAATGGGATCACCGTTTATCGTGCGTTCTGGGTGCGGCATCATGGCCATGACATTGCCAGCTTTATTGGAAATAGCAGCAATATTACGCATAGAACCATTCGGATTAATAGGGAATTGGTCAATTACTTTTCCCTCAGCATCACAATATTGCAAAACATTTAAACCTTGCACTTCAATTTCTTGTAATAACGCAGCTGTCATCACAAAACGGCCTTCCGCATGGGCAATAGGCACATGCAAAATGTCTCTGGGTGTTAAATGTCGGGTAAAAGCATTACGTTGATAATCATCTGTCAAGCGCATATTGATCCAGGCATTGTAATAACCTGTGCCTAGAATTTTTCCGTCTGCCACCCGTTTGTTTTCAGTCAACACCATAGCAAGCTTATGATTCTCCAAGCCGGGTACTAATCCGGTTTCCACTAAAATTTGGGCACCGTTACAAATACCTAATACGGGTTTACCTGTTTCACTTTGGGCTTTTACTTCTTCCATGACGGGATCTAACGCAGCAATAATGCCTGCGCGGGACCGATCTTCATAGGAGAAACCACCAACAATAATATAGCCATCCATGTCACGCAATTTTTCTTTTGGTTCGTTCCATAAAAATTCTATAGGTTCCATGCCTGCACGACGAACAGCTAACATGGTCTCACGTTCGCAATTGGAACCGGGAAATTGGATGATAGCAATACGCATGTTAAATTAACCTCACCGCTGGTTTACCACTCACGACACGACCAATTTCATATAAAGGGAATGCGGGAAAATCTTGTAACGCTGCTTGCATGGCTGCTACGGCCTGCGGCGGAACAATCATGACGAGTCCTATTCCCATATTGAAAGTACGGTACATTTCATTGTCATCTAAACGCCCCAGTGTACGTAACACATCGAAAACCGGTAAGACGGGACAAGCTGATTTGCGAATATCGACCGCACAATCAGAAGGTAAAATGCGAGGTACATTTTCTAATAAACCACCACCTGTAATGTGAGCCATTCCTTTGATAGGAATTTTTTTCGCCAGCATGTGAAGAACAGGTTGAGTGTAGTTAATATGAGGAGTTAATAATGCTTCACCGACTGTATTAGATAATTCTGATAAATGGGAATCAACGGTATAACCGCCAACATCAAAAAATAACTTACGTGCAAGCGAATAGCCATTGGTATGTAAGCCGCTAGAAGGAAACGCGACTACCACATCGTCTACGGTAATGTCTTTGCCTAAAATAGCTTCTTCTTTTTCAACCACGCCAGTGATGATGCCGACTAAATCGTGTTCGCCAGGTAAATACGTGCCCGGCATTTCAGCAGTTTCCCCTCCGACTAAGGAAATATTATTTTCACGACAAGCTGTTGCCATGCCAGTAACAATTTGTTCGATAATCTCAGGTTTAAGTTTGTCATTAGCAATATAGTCAAGTAACGTTAACGGTTTTGCCCCTAACACAATGATATCGTTTGTTGTAGCGCTAACTAAATCAATGCCAATAGTGTCAAATTTTTGCATCATCTTGGCTACCATCATTTTGGTACCGACACCATCAATACTTTGTACTAAGACAGGATGATGATAATCCTGCATGAGCGGTTTCAAATCATACATCGCACCAAAACTGCCAAGATGTGTTAATACGTGCGGAGAAAATGTGCTTTCCACTGCTTGTTTGATACGACGTACTGCTTCGTTACCAGCTTCAATGTCTACACCAGCTGATTTATAACTAACGGTCGTCATTATAATAACCTCTCTCGTAAACCTTGTTCCCAAGCTGTTTTCGCTTGTTCGATTGGGATAGTAATCACATCATTCATCAGTAAATTGGGTTTAGTGATGGTTTCACCTAAGCTAATAAGTGGTACGTGATATTCGGCAAATAATTTCTGTACTTCTTTCACCTTATCGCGTGCAACTTCCAGAATAAAACCACCCGTTTCACCAAATAATTTTTTCTCATTGGATAAATGACCCGGTACAGTCACTTTCACGCCTATTTTATTTTTGAAACTCATTTCTGCCAATGCAACAGCGATGCCGCCTTCAGAAATGTCATGGGCAGCAAGGAGTAATCCTCCTTGAATAGCTGTAGAAACAGCATGAATTTCTTGAACAAACGTTGCCAAATCCGGCTTAGGCAGTTGGCTGCCTAATTCATTATGCAATTGATAATAAACACTGCCACCACATTCATCTTTACGTTCGCCGATTAAGAATAAAATGGATCCGGCTTGTTTTAAATCATACGTCATTGCTTTGCTCACATCAGGCAATACACCCAAGCAGCTAATCATAGGACTCGGCGGAATGGCCCCTTGTGCTGATTCGTTATAGAACGAAACATTGCCCGCAATGATAGGAAGTGTCGCATCAGGATGGTCTTTTAATTTGATTGCCTGACAAGCATCTGCGATACCGCGTACTGAATCGACAAACTCACCCATTTGCTCTGGTTTTTCGGGGTTACCGAAACACAGGCAATCGGTAATTGCTAGCGGCGTTGCACCCGTCGCTGTCACATTACGAACAGATTCGCAAACAGCATTGACGGCGCCCCAATAAGCATCAATTTTGTTATAACGCGGGTTTTGATCGAGTGATAAGGCGATACCGGTTTGGCGAATTTCTTCAGGATATTTATCTTCATTAAACGGCTGCATTACGCCTGCATCTGCCCAGCCGGCTTCAATGACTGTGCGGCCTTGGACTTGCTTATCATAGGTTTCAAAAATCGGTGCCCGAGACGCAATATTTTCATGAGCGAGTAATGCTAATAAGGTTTCATTGTAATTAGCAGGTGTTGACAGCGAAGGTTCAGCGAGTGAGGATGTTTTAGTCGTGTAAGGGCGATCGTATAAAATACCTTTGGTCACATCTTGCGCCTTGGCACGGACAAGTTCTTTACCTTGGTGATTAACCACATATAAACCATCTGATCGAACTTTCCCCACCACTGCAGCGCATGCACCTTCGGAAACCTTTGGCAATGCGAAAGTATGATTGTAGTGGGTTAGAATGACATCGACTAATTCTTTCGGTACAACCCACATAAAGCGCTCTTGGGTTTCAGAGCATAAAACAACGGCGGGAAGCAGATCCGTCATACTGGTTGGTACTTTTTCTAAATCAATCTCTGCACCATAACCGCCTGCTTCGGCAAGCTCTACACTTGCACAGGCAATACCGCCTGCACCTAAATCTTTAAAGCCAACTTTATCCAGCAGGTTTTTTTCTCGTAGATAATTAAACAAGGCGTAATTTGCCTTTAGTAAATGCCGCTGTAAGAAGGCATTGGGTTCTTGCACGGCGCCTTTGTTCCGCTCTTTGTGTTCCTCACGTAAAGTCGAGGAGGCAAAACTAGCACCCCCGAATCCACTATTGTCAGTGGGTTTGCCGACGAGGATAAAGACATAATCCTCCGCATTGGCAGGTGCATAGGAATGAATAACGTGATCTTCACGAACTACACCTAAGGTCACCACCGTGACAAGACAGTTTTCGTTATAAGCTGCATCGTAATAGACATCGCCTGCCAGGTTAGGCACGCCGATGGGGTTACCATAACCTGCAATGCCGCCTACCACACCATCATGA
Source organism: Gammaproteobacteria bacterium (assembly GCA_021324335.1). Taxonomy (GTDB): domain Bacteria; phylum Pseudomonadota; class Gammaproteobacteria; order DSM-16500; family DSM-16500; genus Aquicella. Next base: position 25,172 of record JAJPJH010000099.1, on the reverse strand, counting down.
ATCCAGTGGGTTTTAGCCCGATCAATCGCCCCGAACCGCAAGCTATCTGCCACTGCGATCACTTCTGCTCCCATACAGCAGACATCGCGGACATTACCGCCTACACCGGTTGCTGCCCCTTCAAATGGCACGATTTGGGAAGGGTGGTTGTGAGACTCATGGCTAACCACCACCCCATAACGCCGTCCTTGCTGATCCGTTGCTACTGCGACAATGCCGGCATCTTCTTTCGCACCTAAAATAACGTGAGGGCCTTGGGTCACAAACTGCTTCAAATGCTTACGGCTGCTTTTGTATGAACAATGCTCAGATCCCTGAATAGACCATAATACGCATTCCGCAAAGGTGGGTGGGCGTTTCAATAATGTCTGCTGAATCGTCAGTGCTTCATCAATCGTGAGACCAAGATGGTATTGTTGCAATAATTGTTCAATAGCGTCTCGAGATAAGCAGGAAAAATCAAGAATATCAGGTACTTGCATTCTTATAACCTGTCATTATGGTTTAAAACTTGGGCATAAGATAGCAATGTTTGAATTAATAAGCCAGCTTCTTTATGAAAAAAATCAGCGTAAAATAGGAAAGGACAAAACATAATAAAGATGAAATTTCGTCTAAGGAAAAGCTATGCACAACCGTGCATTTTACTATTTGTCTTCTACTAATAAGCAAGACGAAGCAGCACTTGAGGTCTTTGAAGAGGGTTACGATAAGATTGAGCAATTTTCTATCTTTTCTGATCCTGTTACCTTATTGTTTTCAAAATTTGTGGGCCCTCTTTATTTTTTAACTTCTTTAATATTATTGCCTTATGGCATTTATAAAATGGCACATGCTGTTGCATTCAGCAAACAAAGTAAATCTGCCCGCGGGATGGAATTTTTGCAAGGAGCCAGCAGTTTTATCTTTGGCCTCATTGGTACATTCGTCACCGGTAGTGTCCTAGCCATTGCTACAACTCTTGTTTTAATAACAGGCTCAGCAAAAGTTCTTTTCGATAGCGGATATGCTTTTAGCAATTTGCTTTATATGCGATTTTCCAAAACAGGTCGGGATAGGCGCAATGAGGAAAATAGAGAAATTGTTAACTTGAAGGATGCACTGACTCCAAAAAAAGAAAAATCAACGCTTTATATTGAGACACTCGATAAAATACAAAAAGAGCAATTTAAACGTTTATATACATTAGAAAATGAGCGAATAGAAAGAAATCAATTGCTAGCCGATAAAAGCCATTTAGTCTTAGTTAGCGCCACTATCCTCACCTTGTCTTGTTTAATGCTCACCCCTCTTGCTCCTATCATGATATTTATATTAAGCGGCGTCGCTGCTTACGGCATATTACATTTAGCCGGTCTCAATCCTTTCACAAAGATCATCAAGCGGGCCTTTCCTACTGCTTATCCATTTAAATTCTTCATAAACAAAACTCAAGCTCAATTATGTGACGAGTTAAATTTAAAGCATGTACCGCCTAGTACCACCAAAACATTACAGGGCAAACTAGCAGAACTCAAAGCCAAGGCTGGAACAGATCCTCAGCTTAAGGAGAACCTCGATAAAATAGATAAAATAGATAAAAGCCTCGAAGAAGTAGCAATTAATCCCAATTTAAAATCAAAAATAGAAGAAGAGAAAATAAAAAAAGAGATAGAAAATATAGATAAGCAGATAATAGCTGAAAAGGCCCCTATTCGTCTCCCACGTTCACCTTCATCATAATGTATTGACTTCTAGTGACTGCAATTATAATTTATTGGGCTAATTGGCAATTAAATGACACATCTCTAAAATTCGCAAAAATTCATACTGGACAAATTATGCCCACTATTAGCACTTTTTATGGTATCTTGATCAAAATGTTTTTTAATGACCATCTACCTGCGCATTTCCATGCTGAATATGCAGAATTTAAAGCTACAATTGATATAGAGAAATTAGAAATTCTTGAAGGCGAACTTCCACGGCGAGCACTAGAGCTTGTGCTCGATTGGGCAGAGCTTCATAAAGAGGCATTACTTGAAGATTGGAACTTATGCCAAACAAAACGTCAACCTAAAAAAATTGAGCCATTAAGGTAGGAGGTCAAAAATGTATTGGGATGTCATCGAAGTAAAAACAGGTAAAAACTTAACTCTCCACGTCCGCTTTGCAGACGGTACGAAGGGGAAAGTACGCTTCATGCCAGAATATCTAACAGGTGTTTTTGAACCCCTAAATGATCCTCAATTTTTTTCTCAAGTATTTATTGATCATGGTGTTGTCACTTGGCCAAATGAAATTGATTTGGCTCCTGATGCGATGTATCAGGAAATAAAAAAACACGGTGAATGGGTTGTACAATAGTTAACAATTAACCCCACTCCTCCTCTCCCACGTTCACCTTCATCATAATATACGGATTGTAAATTTCCGTCTTAAATTTAAATTTCTGGTAAAGCCCATGCGCATCTTCTGTCATCAAGAACCAACGGAAAATCCCGCGGAGTTGATAATGACCAAAAACATATTTTAAAAGTGCCTGTCCTACTCCTTTACCACGATGAGGTTCATCAATAAATACATCCCATAACGAAGCAAATTCAGAATGATCACTAATTACCCGAGCAAAACCGATTTGCTTGCCGCCATAAAAGACGGAAAAGCAGAGCGAATTCTCAATGACCAAGGGGAAACGCTCTGGCGGCAAGCCAGTAGAATAACGAGAGGGAATGCAAAGTAGATGATATAAATAGTCTAAATCTAGCCGTTTTTTGTCTGCGGTAAAAATATAATCACCAACATTCGCATCAGGGTAAACCGGTCTAAACGTCATAGTTATTGCTCTTTTAATGGTCTATCGCATCTTAAAATGACACAGACAACGAGCAGTTACCATACCTGAAATGCTTTCTTACGGCAATCATCAGAGAATGGTAAGCTAATGTCGCCTCGTCGTGAGAGTTTTTTAAGGAGTTTTCCATGGCTAAACCTAAACTGACTTTTTGCTGTCAAACCTGCGGAACACTTTATCCAAAATGGATAGGGCAATGTAGCGGGTGCAATGGGTGGAACACCATTGTGGAAGAAGTCAATCAGCCGGCTGCCTCTGCTCGCTTTCAGGGCTATGCTGGCACCGAGGCAGCCATCACCCGTATGGCGGATGTCACCTTACATGAAGAAATTCGTTTAAGCTCGGGTTCGCAGGAATTAGACCGGGTATTAGGCGGTGGCATTATTCGGGGGTCAGCCATCTTAATTGGCGGCGATCCGGGCATTGGTAAATCGACAATCTTATTACAAACGGTTGCCCATTTAAGTCAGGAATTAAAAGCGCTCTATGTGACAGGAGAAGAATCACCCCAACAAGTTACTTTACGAGCGAGACGACTCGGCTTACCCGAAAAACAATTATGGTTGTTAGCCGATACCCATGTCGAGACAATTCTTCATCATGTTCAAAAAGAAAAGCCTCGCGTTTTAGTTATCGATTCTATTCAAACGATGCACACCTCTCTGCTCGCTTCCGCGCCTGGTTCAGTCGGACAAGTACGGGAAAGTGCAATGCAATTAGTCAGCTATGCGAAACAAACTGGAATCGCCTTATTTATTGTGGGTCATGTCACCAAAGAAGGAAGTTTAGCAGGCCCACGGGTGTTAGAGCACATGGTTGATACCGTCCTTTACTTTGAAGGTGAACAAGACAATCGCTATCGCATTATTCGTGCAGTGAAAAACCGTTTTGGCGCAGTGAATGAGTTAGGTATTTTTGCAATGACAGAAAAAGGATTGCGCGAAGTGAACCACCCTTCTGCGATCTTTCTTTCTCGGTCTTCGCAAGTCGTATCAGGCAGTATCATTACTGCAACAAAAGAAGGATCTCGTCCTTTACTGGTTGAAGTACAAGCTTTAGTCGATCAAAGTCATATAGCTAACCCACGTAGATTATCTGTGGGTTTAGAAACACAACGTCTTTCTATGTTACTCGCCATTCTACATCGTCACAGTGGGATTGCGACCCATAGCTTAGACGTCTTCTTAAACGTAGTGGGCGGCTTGCAAATTTTTGAAACTGCTGCGGATTTGCCGGTTATTTTTGCGATCTTATCTAGCTTCCGCAATCGGCCCTTACCACATGATCTCATTGTATTCGGGGAATTAGGTCTTGCTGGTGAGATACGACCTGTTCCCGGTGGTCAAGAGCGACTGAAAGAAGCCGCCAAGCATGGGTTTAAAACGGCTATCGTCCCGCATGGTAACGCAGCGAAAAATACGCTCGATGGCATGAAAGTACTTTCCGTTCAATCATTAAAAGAAGCCGTTAATTATTTTGACCAATTTTAATTAACGATTTTCACTTATGTTTTTTCGGCACTTTAGCACCTTTCTTACGCGCCTTAGATAAAGCAATCGCAACAGCTTGCTTAGGATTCTTCACCTTATGCTTGGAACCTGGCCCGCTGTGAGCAGTACCTTTCTTGTAACGATGCATTTCTTCTTTAACAGCTTCTTGTGCAGCTTTTCCATATTTTCTAACCATGATATGTCTCCTATTAAGTAAGTTTGAAATATGTTTCTCGCTTGTTACTTTAGTGTCTTGTTACTTTGTTAAAGAATTGAAATAAGGGTTTTTACTGAATGGGAACTCATCATATTATTTATTATACTTTAACTTAATATCCTATTCATTTTCTAGACCTGATGAGGAATTTTTCAAATGGCAAGGCCTATCTGGAAAGGTTATATCACCTTTGGACTCGTTAATATTCCAGTGGTGCTTTATCCTGCCGAAAAAAAATTTGATATTCAATTTAAATTAGTCGATAGCCGTGATAAATCGCGTATTCGGTATGTGCGTATAAATGAAAATACAGGTGAAGAAGTACCGTGGGACAAAGTGGCAAAAGGCTATGAATTTGAAGATCATAATTATCTGCTGGTAAAAGAAGAAGATATTAAATCCATCGCGGGGGAAAATACCAAAACCATTACTATCGAACATTTTGCGCATAAAAATGAATTGAATTACATGGATTTTGATAAGCCATATTATCTAGTGCCAGATGAAAAAGGGGAAAAAGGTTACGTGATTCTGCGAGAGGCATTAAAAGATACTAAAACAGTTGGCATTGCTAAGGTGATGATACACACCCGTCAATATTTAGCAGCTCTGATGCCCTATGAAAATGCGCTGGTGCTCAATTTAATGCACTACCATAAAGAAATGAGAAAACCATCCGAGTTTGATTTACCATCTGATAATCTAAAGGCTTATAAAATATCACATAAAGAACTGGAAATAGCTGAACAAGTCATTGACTCTATGACCACCAAATGGAAACCAGAAGATTATCATGACGAATTTAGAGAAGCATTAGATCATTGGATTGAAGATAAAATTCGGCACGAAAAACCAGGCGCTGCCAGCAAGATGAAAGAAGCAGGTGGGAGGCGAAAAGGAAATGTGATTAATTTTGTAGATTTATTGAGGCGAAGTTTAAATCAAACAAAAAAAACTAAACCCACTAAACTTCATCATAAAACGCCTCATAAACATAAGACGGCACGAAAGAAATCATAGGATAATATGACGCTAAAAAAATATCGTGCTAAAAGAAATTTTAAGCGTACCCCAGAGCCTGCTGGCAAAATCAAAAAACATCCTTCCACTTCACTTTTATACCTTATTCAAAAACATGCAGCGAGTCATTTACATTATGACTTGCGGTTAGAATTAAATGGCGTATTAAAAAGCTGGGCGGTTCCGAAAGGACCTAGTCTTGATCCTACCGTCAAACGACTCGCGGTTCACGTCGAAGATCATCCACTGGAATATGGATCATTTGAAGGTATTATTTCTCAAGACCAATATGGTGGGGGCGCCGTATTATTATGGGACACGGGCACATGGGAATGCCAAGATGCCAATGCAAATGAAGCTTATAAAAAAGGCCATTTAACTTTTCTTTTAAAAGGAAAAAAATTAAAAGGACTCTGGAAATTAGTGCAAATTAAAACGGATCCCAAAAACTGGCTACTGATAAAAGTAAAGGATAAATATGCAAAATCAGGCGGAGAAGAAATCACTCAGACTAAGCCGAGAAGTGTGGTAACCAATCGCTTAATTGATGAAATAACAGATAGTACTAAAGATGTCCCAAAAAGCACTATGCCAGACACAATTTATCCTCAATTAGCGACACTGGTTGAACAACCGCCTAACACGAAAGAGTGGTTACATGAAATTAAATTAGATGGTTATCGCTTAATTTGCTTTATTCAGAATAAGAAAATAAAAATTTTAAGCAGAAACCAGAAAGACACCACTAAAGATCTGCCTTATTTGGTGGAGAAGCTAAAGAAAGCCAATTTATCAAGTTGCATATTAGATGGTGAATTAGTTGCTGTTAATAAAAATAACCAATTCGATTTTCAGTTATTGCAAAATAGTATTCATGGCCATGAAACTAGCACATTAATTTATTATACCTTTGATCTTCTTTATTATAATGGGTATGACTTAACTTCTTTACCATTATTAGCTAGAAAAAAGCTTTTGCGCGAAATTATTCCTGAAAATGATCCTTTAATTCGGTATGGAGATCACATTATTGGCAATGGCATCGCAGTATTCAAAAAAACCTGTGAGCTAGGCCTTGAAGGAATTGTTTCGAAAAAAATTGATAGCCCTTATATTCAAGATCGTACACATTTTTGGCTAAAAACTAAATGCACTTTTCGTCAAGAGTTTATTATTGGTGGCTACACTAAGCCAAAAGGAGAAAGAAAATTTTTTGGTTCACTGTTGTTAGGTGTGTATGAGGATGGAGATAAATTACGCTATTGCGGCCATGTCGGAACAGGATTTTCTGAGGAAACCTTACGAATGTTAGGAGAATTATTAGAAAAGTATAAAACGTCCACTATGCCATTTTCTCATCTGCCACCTGATGTAAAAAAAGCAACATGGGTTAAACCTGAATTAATGGTTGAAGTCACGTTTGCAGGCTGGACCCAAGATAAAATTTTACGTCAACCTAGCTTCAAAGGTCTGCGAGATGACAAAAAAGCGAGGGAAATTGTGATAGAAAAACCCAGTAAACCCGTTAAAACAACTTATCCTTTAACTAATCCAACTAAAATACTCTATCCCGAACAAGGCATTACTAAATTAGAGTTAGCCACTTTTTATGACGCCATTCATGATTGGATCTTGCCTTATATTATTAATCGGCCTTTATCATTAGTACGTTGCCCAGATGGCCAACGAGAAAAATGTTTTTATCAAAAACATATGATTGATGAACCTACTGGAACGCTCCATGTCATCCACATTCAGGAAAAAGAAAAAACGCAGCCTTATGTTTATATCAAAGATAAAGAAGGGCTGATATCTTTGGTACAGATGGGTGTACTGGAAATTCATCCATGGGGATCTACCATTGACGAATTAGAAAAACCTGACATCATCATCTTTGATATTGATCCTGCACCAGATGTGGAATGGAAAAAAGTAATTCAAGCGGCGCGTTTTATTCGGGATGAGTTAGAAAAATTAGGCATCACCAGTTTTGTCAAAACCACAGGTGGAAAAGGGCTGCATGTAACTGTCCCCATTAAGCCACAACGGCCATGGGAAGAAATAAAAATATTTTCAAAAACTTTTGTGAAGTATCTAGTTTCACTAAAACCTGAAAGCTATGTTGATGTGATGACGAAATCGAAACGAGCAGGCAAAATTTATCTTGATTATTTACGAAACCAACGTGGAGCAACAGCCATTGCTCCTTATTCTACACGCGCTTTCACAGGCGCACCGGTAGCAACACCGCTTAGCTGGGAAGAGCTATCACCTAAAATAAAATCAGCTAGTTATACGATTAAAAATTTAGTGAACCGGTTAGATAAACTAAAAGTAGATCCCTGGAAAAATTTTTATAATTTGAAACAAACGCTGAAATTCTAATCAACCGAAATAATTTCTTAAATTTGTTCCTGTAATAACGAAGCAGTTGCCTTATTATTTTAACGCTTAACAATAAAAAATAAATTAGTTATAATTTTTCTATATTTCACCCTATAAATAAATCCTCTCCTTCTTAACATCACCACAGGAGAATTTTTATGCGATTTACTTTTTTTAAAGCGGCAATCACAGCTACCACTATTACAGCAGGATTACAATCTTTTGATTGGTATAAAAGATCTCCAACTAATAAAGATGAACTTACAATATTAGAGACTTTTTCATCTTTATTTGGCCAAGCAGGAAGTGCAATTTTAGCAACATGTACGGATACCCTTAATGTGGAAAATTTTGCAGGTGCATTATATGGAACAACACTCTATATTGAGTGTGATTTTATTCTGAGAGACAATGACGTTAGCCCAAGTCTTGCAATTCCCATAGCTTACACCTTAACAACCGCTATTTGTGCTTTCACTTATGCTCTCAGTCAGATGATTAGAATTGAAGATAACCCTGCTCACACCTTACGACCTAACCACTAAGTTATTCTTTAATTCTTAAAATGTCTAATTGGATCACTTTGAAATAATTCTTGAGATAAAGCTCGACGATTGGTGCTATTTATATCGTTTATTTTTGTCCTAAACAAAAGAAGACTACATCTAATATTATCGACTATACTACTCTTCTCGGAATTATTTTTAAGACGGTGCTTAAATTGAGTAGTTATACTATTCGCCAAAAAATATTCCTGGCGCTCTTCTCTCACTTTCTTATTTTCTTCATATAGTTTACGTTCATCTTCAAGCACACTCACCGCGCCGGCAATATTCAATTCTGTTGAAATATCATTGCCGCGAATATAACAATCAATTAAATAATTACTCGTAGCAATATAAGCAAGACGAGTATTCGTAGAGTAAATATGATAGTGAAATTTAATTTTGCCTAATTTTATAAAATTATTATCTGTCACTAATTCTTCTTCAGTCCAAACTACTTTTTTGGTGGTTTTCTTGAAATAAAGATAACACTCCTTGCTTATCTCTCTTTTTACTTCATTACCTTTTAATTCCAGGGCAAATTTTTCCTGCATTTCTTCCGTGATATCTTTACCAATGATAAGATAAGGCAAAGGCACTTTTTCAGACTGCAACTGGTCTTCTAACAACTTCACCTCAAACTCACTAATAACTTGCTTAAAATGATCGATGATGTGGGAAGGCCCCATTCCATAGGCAATAAATTCACGGGCAATTGTTAGCAAACTCAAGAACAACTCGATGGCTTTTTTCAAATTATTTAAGTTGCTTCCAATTTGCCTACATTCTTGAAACTGCTCCTCAATATAATTATTAATTTCGATACGTCTCAGCGTAAGTGCACTGACTTTACTGGTAGAACGGGTATAGCATTTAGGATCCCGCGTTTTTTCTTCTTCCTGATCCCAAGTGATTTTAAATAAATCATACAGACGAGAGAGCTTATTATCTAACAATTCATCGCAATTTAAATTTTCCCAAGACGTTGGCATGTCTTCCTTTACTTTTAACGCTCGTTTCCTCGTTTGATTTAACTCAAGAAGATCAACTACCTCTTCCCTAAAAGCTTCTGTCAAAAGTGGATTTCGTAATACCGCTTCGATGGTATAGTGATCTTCTGTTTTTCCATTCTCCACAGCAGAGAATAAGGAATCTGCTAAAAATTTTTTTATATCGCCAATATCTTTTAGGATATGCGGAGATTCTGGAGGAATGGTAATGGTTAAATAATAAGAATAGGGTTTTCTCGGATCCGTTTTATTAAGTTCTATTTTCATTCCGTTGAACCAGTTATTAGAAAAAAGCTATATAATCCTTTCTTAATTAAGTGTCAAGAAGCCTTATCCTTTTACTTCCACCTTAGGTCGTGGTGTCATGCGAGTTAAAATCTCATAAGCTGAGGTATCGCTATGGCGTGCAACATGTTCTACCGGCAACCCTTTTCCCCATAAGGTGACAATGTCGCCTACTTTGGCTTGCGGTTGATTACGTAAATCAACCGTTAACATATCCATGGAAACACGACCGACGAGTTGGCAGGGTACATCGTTCACTAGAACGGGTGTTCCGTTTTGGGCGAACTGCGGATAGCCATCCCCATAACCTACACCTACTACACCTATCGGCATATCTTCCGGAGCTGTCCAGGTACCACCATAACCTACTTTACCACCACGCTTCACATGCGTAATGGCAATAAGCCGTGACCAGAGGGTCATGACGGGTTTTAAATCATACTGCAGTCCGGTGGTTTGAGGAAAAGGAGAGGCGCCGTAGAGAAGAAGGCCGGGACGCACCCAATCGCCATGTGTCTCTGGCCATGCCAGAATCCCCGCTGAATTTGCTAAACTGCGCGGCCCCGGTAAGTGGGCAACGGTTTGGTTGAAAGTATCAATTTGTTTCTGAGTCGCACTACTCTCCATGATATCCGCTTCGGCAAAATGGGTCATCAAACCAATCGGTTTCTTAACAGCGGGAGCTGCCATAAGACGTTGATAGAAAGAGGTGACATCATGAGGATCGATACCTAAGCGATGCATACCGGTATTAATTTTAAGCCACACAGAAAAAGGGGTTTCCACCCGAGCTTTTTCTAACATCTCTAGATGCGGTAAGTGATGGACCACTAGCGTAAAATTATTTTTTGCTGCTTCCGCAAGTTCATCCTCATGAAATAAACCCTCTATGAGGACAATTGTCTGCATGCTGCCAGCTTCACGTAACCGCATCCCTTCTTCCAATGAAGCAACACCTAATGCATCTGCCTGATTCAACGCTTGCGCCACACGCACTACACCATGCCCGTATGCATTCGCTTTGACCATGGCGAGGATAGATCGACCAGCTGCTATTTGGCGTACACGCTCCAAATTATGTCGTAACGCAGCAGTATCAATCGTGACAAAAGTAGGACGGCTCATAAACTGCTTAATATCCTGGTTGGCGGATGAAGTTTTCGAAACACGTATATTGGCCCATAAAAGTTAAACGCACTTTCCCAATGGGACCATTACGTTGTTTCGCGATAATAATTTCAGCAATGCCTTTATCAGGGGTCGCTTCATTATAAACTTCATCGCGATAAATGAAGGCGATCAGATCAGCATCTTGTTCGATGGCACCGGATTCACGTAAATCAGACATGACGGGACGTTTATCAGCGCGTTGTTCTAAACCGCGGTTAAGCTGTGATAAGGCAATCAGGGGGACTTTTAATTCTTTTGCCAGCGTTTTTAATGAGCGGGAAATTTCTGAAATTTCAGCTGTCCGATTTTCGCTGTAACCAGGGACTTGCATCAATTGCAAGTAGTCGACCACAATAAGACCGAGCTGGCCGTGCTCTTTGGCCACACGCCTTGCTCTCGCACGCATTTCGGCGGGACTGAGTGCGGGTGTATCATCGATAAACAAGGGTGCATCGGAAAGCATACTCACGGTCGAGCTAATTCTCGGCCAATCTTCATCCGATAATTTACCGGTGCGAATGCGTAATTGATCGATACGACAGAGGGAAGATAACATACGCATCACGATTGCTTCCCCAGGCATTTCCATACTGAAAATTAACACAGGCAAGCGGCTTTTGATGGCAACATGCTCGGCTATGTTCATGGCTAAGCCAGTTTTACCCATCGAAGGCCGACCTGCAATGATGACAAGATCAGCAGGTTGCAAACCAGAAGTCATATTATCCAGATCATGGTAGCCAGTGGGAACGCCGGTGATGGAAGAATTGGAATGAAACAAGGTATCAATTCTATCCATGGTCTTGGCTAAAAATTCTTTGACATTGAGCGGGCCGGTATTCTTCGCGCCATACTGAGAAATGGAGAAAACACTGCGCTCAGCCGTATCTAACAATTCGATAATGTTGCGGCCTTGAGGGTGATAGGCGGTTTCTATCATGTCACTGGCCGCTGTAATTAATTGTCGGAGAACGGAGCGTTCCCGGACGATATCAGCATAAGCAACAATGTTGGCAGCACTGGGGGTATTGTTGGCGAGTTCGAATAAATAAACTTCACCACCTACTTGGTCTAACTCCTGAAGTTCACGTAAAGCTTCTGAAACAGTTAATACGTCGATAGGACGACTTTGTTCAGCCAGCCGGGACATCACACGATAAATGAGACGATGCTGATGGCGATAAAAATCGTTCTCATGCAAGCGGTCTATCACATCATCCCAAGCGCGATTATCTAGCATGAGACCACCGAGAACAGATTGTTCTGCCTCAATGGAATGAGGAGGAACTTTCACGGCATGAGAAGTCGACTGTCGATTGGAAGACTGCCGCTTGTTCAGTAAAACTTCACTCATAATGCAGTCGCTATCCTAAAAATTGCTGGAAACATAATCCCAACAAATTTTCGCATTAATGGGGATGATTGTCCAAAGGAAAGGTGAGGGAGACAGCCATCCCGACCCTACATTGTCATTCCCGCTTTCGTGGGAATGACAATGTTGAGCCGATGATATTCAAGTCGAGATGATCCAGGAAAAATCCGGGAAAATTAACCTTCCCCAACTATATTCACTTTCACCGTTGCAACGATATCACCTTCCAAATCAATCAGGATTTCATATTCACCCGCCGTACGAATTGGACCTTCTGGCAAGCGAATTTCGCGCTTTTCAACGGCGATACCAGCTTTTTCCATCGCTTCAGCAATATCACGTGTTCCCACAGAACCAAACAACTTCCCTTCTTCACCTGCTTTAACAGGGATAGTGATAACCGGTGCAGCATTCAGAATTTGCTGCCTTTCTAAAGCTTTCTGCTGCCGCTCAGCTGCTGCTTTTTCAAGCTCAGCACGGCGTGCTTCAAATTTAGCTACATTCTCTTTGGTTGCGTAAACTGCTTTACCTTTTGGAATTAAAAAATTCCTCGCAAAGCCTGGTTTCACTTTTACTTTCTCGCCTAACACACCTAAATTACGAATTTTTTCAAGTAAGATAACGTCCACCGTCTTACCCCCTCTTCAAATCAAAATCAGTTTTATTTAACCTTTGTTGACAACCCGTTTTCGCACATCCAACCCTATATCCAGTAAAGCGATAAATGCGATAATCATCACACTAATTGGCCATGAGAAAATCAGCGTTAGATATAGCAATAACACCCAAAACCATCTTGTTGGTGAATGCATCAGCCTGAATAAGTAATGAATCAAACTCAGGCCAGCCGCACCAAATAAAAGATAAAGGATAGGCATTATATCCAAAACGACACTATTTCCCAAATAGGACAGCATCAAGCTGATAATAAACAGCCCACCCGCCAAACGGCTTAAGCGGATATTGCATAATTCTCGCCGTAAGCTACCTGGATTAAACACCGCCGCCTGCCACCAGCGTGCTGCAATGAGCTGTAAGATAGCGCTACATAAAATAGCAGCCGTCATTAAGCCAGTTGCATATTGCTTAGTAGCACTGATCGCTTCTACTTGCCCATCCGTATTGGGTGATGCAGGCCCTAAGGTGCCAGTAATGGCCTGAGCTTGCTGATAATAGGATTGCAACGATTGTCCCCACCATTCAGCAACGTCGGGATAAATGAGATGTATTACACTCACAGCTAATACACCTAATAATGCACTTACCTGAAAAATAGTGCTAAAGCTGGCTTGGCGGCGCAGCATCACTGCAAACGTCCAGGTCAATGTATTACTTAATACCGCTACTCCCACCGTCACCCAGGCGACGAGTGGAATACCCGCCTCATGACTGCTTGGCAAAAAGAAAGCAACCACATAAGGCAAGGTAGCAGCAACCGCGACGATAGCACCTTCCGCGATACTTTTACGTAATGTGACAAGCGCTGCAATTACAATACCCACCGTGCCAATTACCGGTATAAAGGTAAGGACGAACGTCAACACCACCGTTTGTATCCGGTGGGTAAGTAGATAGTTGGTTACGCGCTGCAGCCACATAGGATTAACGATTAATGTCTATCGCAGAAAGGCAATAAGGCCAGGTAACGTGCCAATTTTACTGCTTTTGCGAGTTTACGTTGATATTTAGCTTTTGTACCCGTAATACGGCTAGGTACAATCTTGCCATTTTCCATAATAAATTTTCTCAGCAATTGGACATCTTTATAATCGATGTCTTTAATTTTATTTGCTGTGAAATAACACATTTTTTTACGACGATAATAGGTAGCAGCCATTGTCTTTCTCCCCTGTATTAATTGGATTTACCACTTGCCTCATCAGATGGCTCTTCTTCTTTCTTACGAGCCTCTGCTGGAGATTCCATTTCTCCCCGCATGTCTTTTTCTTTCATCATCGGGGAAGCCTCAGTAATAGCACGCTCAACGCGCAATACCATGTTACGGATCACGGCATCGTTATAGCGGAAGCTATCACTTAATTCATCAATTGCTACTTGATTGCATTCGATATTCATCAGGACATAATGGGCTTTCATTACCTTGTCGATAGGATAAGCAAGCGATCTACGTCCCCAATCTTCGAGGCGATGGATTTTTCCTTTATGTTGGGAGATTAAGTTGGTATACCGTTCGATCATTGCAGGAACTTGTTCGCTTTGATCAGGATGAACTAAAAATACGACTTCATAATGCCGCATGTTTTCACTAGCAGTTTTCATAAATGCTCCTCTCGGTTTAAGTAGCTTTACCCCCGTGGATAAAGCAAGGAGTTAACCTTGTTTTAAGAGGGGGTCATTGTATAGAAGATGACAATAGGATGCAATGGCAGTTACACTGCGTGGATTTCGGCCATTAAGGAAATAAAATGCTTAATCGTAGAGGGAAACCTAGTTTACAAGTGCAAGAAATTGATCTTGCTCAAGAGGAAAAAGTTGAGGATGCTATTAATCAAATTCTTGAATATTATCCAAGTTTTAAGTCAAATCATGCGTTTTTTTTATCCTACCCTCTGCGTGAGCTCTATAAAGCAGGCATTCTGGAGGATAGCGTTATCCATATGCTGGCGCATGCGTGCCAAATCAGCAAGAATGACTTTGCGACGGCTGATTTAGGCAAAGCTCTAGAAAAATTAAATGAAAAAGAGGTGTTAACTCGGCTCACCCTCCACGCCACTTTTTTACTGCTAGAGGCAGATTTATTAGACCCAGAGCATCACCTCTTGTTTAATACCCATGACCGAGAAGAAGCAGACAACATTGCTCACGCTATCATAGAGGCCGATTTTAATTGGCTTTCTCGATCAATTAATAGGGTCATGGAATCACTAGCCTTTCTGCACCATGCCCGCATTAGCAATGTACACTATGTCAAAGCCGTTTTTCGCCTCCTCAAATCCCCCTATTTAGCAATATTGTTACCAGACGCTCTGGAAGCACTTTTTGAAAAAGACATCCTTACCCCTCCAAATTTTGAGAAGTTTCTTCGCTGCTCTCCTAAAAAACTCCAACATTTTTGCCGCGAATTGATACGCAACCGCCCGCTTGATCAAGCTAAATTTGATCTTATTGCTTTCCCCATCCAGCCCTCACCTCATCGTTATTTCACTCTTCCTCGGGAACGGAAGAGTACAGAAAACCCGATTACTAAAGTTCCTTCTCTTAACTAAAATAACGGCTTTTTTTGTAAAGAATCCTTGACAACTCCCAGGTAAAACTCTGAGAATATGCCACTTTTACCGGCTATGTAGCTCAGTTGGTCAGAGCGCGGCACTCATAATGCTGAGGTCGGTGGTTCGAACCCACCCATAGCCAGGGTAAAAAACTGGCTCTTATCAGGAATGAAAAGGGTCGTTTCGAATTATCTCCGTGTTTATTTTGATGATGATTATTACGCAGATTTTTATTATTAGAGAGCAGCGGATTAAGGGGTTTTCTTCGAATTGATAGTTACCTGGCAACAGAATAAAGGGAGTATAGAGAAAAACCACTCACTACTCCCGGATGTTATTTACGAGATCGTTAGATATATTTCTCGGATTTTTTTAAAAATTTCACAATATAAATTAGACCGTACCTCACGATGTAGTTCAATTAATCGACGTAAAAGAGTCGCTGAAGGGATAACCTTTTCATCTGTGGCAATATTATGAATTACCTCTGCGTGCGAATCTGTGTAATGGGCAATACCTTCAGCGGTATACTGATCTGATAATAAAATATCGCGGATGATTAAACGGCCTAAGTCTTTTTCTAACATTATATTTTCCTTTTCTTTGGTAAGTTTCATAGAATAAAAATAATCCTTTTGCTCTTCTCTATAAACTTTCTTTAATTCCTCCAAAATACGTGCATAAAGATCTGCTTCCAAAAGAATTTTTTCTATTTTTGAAAAAGCGAATAGATTAATTCCGAGTAGGTTATAAAAAGGTTCGGGTAACGGCATTTGGTATTCTTTCCTCCTGATATTCGCCTTTATTTATAATTTATAAACATACAGCACCTTTTTGGTCTTAAAAGATGCTGTACGTATCCATGCAACCACATAGAGTTCTTCTTCATCTGCCATCAAAGAATGGCGGTGCATTGATGACTGTATTTTAGATTGTTAGTCTTAATAGTCATTCATCAATTTGAAAATTAAAATTATATGAGAAATCATTTGGTTAAGAGAAAAAATCATCATTATTTATACGAAAATTGGGTGCAGCTAGACTGGAAGATAGATGGTAAATTCTGATCCTGATCCTAATTCACTTTTTAGCGTTATTCTGCCATCAAGTTTCTTTAGCATTAAATTAACATTACTTAAACCCAAGCCAATACCTGGATATTTTGAAGATTCAGCAGATTCCACTCTATAGAATGGTTCAAATATTCTTTTCTGATGGGCTTTTTCAATCCCAATCCCTGGATCTTTTACCTTAATAATAAGCCATTTTCGACTTTCTATAATTTCCATGAACGCAGTAATCAGAATCTCACCGAAATTGGTAAACTTGACAGCATTAGATAATAGATTTAATAAAATCCGTTGAACAATAACTCTATCAGAAAAATATGCTATTTTATCTTGATAACACTTTACTGTAATATTTAAACTACGTTCATGTGCCTTAACCGCCATAAATGCTACTAGCTCATTAATAAGAGCCATTACATCGAAGAGTTGCTTATCTAACTTCAGTTTATCGTATTCAAGTTTAGAATAATCAAGTATATCATCAAAAAACGCTATCAACTGCTCTGATGAATTAACAACCATTTTTTGCAATCTTTTAATTTCCTCATCAGCTATTTGATCATGGATTAATCGAGACATATACAGAATACCACTAGCAGGAGTTCTAAAATCATGTGACATATTCATCAAAAATTGTGACTTTACATCATTTGCATAACGAAGCTCTGAAATAGTTACTGTAATGAACTTTTCAAGCGTTTCTACCTCACTAATTCTAAATTGATTGATGGAATTTTGCGACACTAAGCTTTTCTCGTTAGCAATTTTCCCAATTCTCTTCACAATACCTTCTAAGGGAAATGATAATCGCCACGCTAAAAATTTGGCAAGTAACAAAGTCAGCGAATATGCAAATACAAATGCACTCGGAACATCAAGCATAAGCACCTTAAAATTTGGAATTTTATCTATTTGTAGCATACCGAGTCCAAATGCCGATATTGTAAAAACAATCAAGATAAAATTTGCAAATAAAATAAAGGCACCACTAGTTAAAACATGGATAGAATTTTCTTCAAAAAATTGGAGTTGTTCTCTCATTTTAAAGGAAGCATATAGGCCATTAATAATCACGATTAAACAAGATAACCACACCGCATCAAATAATTTATAATAAACACTCAGTACACTACTAAATCTATGAGCAAAATTAAACCCAATAAGCAATAAAAACCCTATCTCAACATATATAAGGGCATTATTTTGGGTGCGGGAAAGATTCATTGATATAAATGTAAACGAAATAATCTCAAGTAATGAATTCAATAAACCAACAATATTCATTTGCTTGATTGTGTTGCTAGTTATAACCAAGATAATAATTAGCCATAGAAAAATAATTATCCCTGAGCCTAAGTAAGGATGTACTGTAAGCCACTTTTGCCTTTCTTCTTTATTTCTAATTTTATTATTAAAGAGATAAAACCAAGCATATGATTGAATCAATAAAAATAATGTATAGCCAATGGTCCAATATAGACTGCTCTCACCATACCTATCAAGCTTAATTATATTAATTAATACATTATATATTTCGTTCGCAAATAGGCCAGGTATCAAACTTAAAAAGATGAGAAGATAGAATATCTTCGCCACCTTTTCAGATTTTGTTTTAAATGCCAAATAACCAAATAATCCGATACATATATCTGCTATCATTTGCAGCAAATAGATAATACTATCCCATGCCGGTACAAATAGACCATATTGCAAGGAGATTATATATGTCCCAACGAGCACTCCCCATGCAAGAAACCAAAAAAGAGGGGTCCTTACTATACACCAGCTCATCGTCATTATATTGATCATTCTGCACAAAATTCCTCTGGCCAAAATTGATTAGGATTTGCATTTTCAATTAATTTATTCAGTAAACTACTACCCACATTAAAATGCTTTATCTTTTTTGCAATTTTTGATTTAATATTTTTTATATACGCTAATTCCACATTTAAATCTTCTGCAATTCGCTCATCTCGTTTTCCAGCATTTGACTGAATAAATACCTCAAATTCCCTTCTTGTCAAATTACTGATTCCGTTTGCCCTGCTCGAATCTCGCAATTTTTCAAGAAGAGATGGCTCAAGGTACACACCACCAATAGCAACATTTTTTATAGCAGATTTCAAATTTAAGGCAAAATAGCTTGAACCTTTGATTGCAAGGCCCTTGATATTTTTATCACTAATGATTCTTTCAAGAATTGTAGTTTCAGTATGAGCAGTAATCATAAATAATTTTACTTTATCATTATATGCACTAATTCGTTTAGCCGCCTCCAAACCCGTCAAATCTTCAAGCTGAAAATCAAGTAGTACCAAGTCTGAGTTATGCGCTTTAATTGCTACTATCCCTTGCTTGGCTAAACGGTCTACGCTGACAATGTCAAACTGCCTTTCAATTTGTAGCGTCGTCTTAAGCCATTCGCGATGTATTTCACTATCTTCAATAATACTGATTTTAATCTTGCTTTTTGAGAGCTTAGACTTGTCCACTCAAGATTACTCCAGCTTCTACTTTATAGGTGCTTAAATATATCTTTGATCTTTTTATTTATCATTTTTGCGCATATCTGGTGAGACACTTTATCATAATGGATACCATCAATTTCTGAAGGTCTAATCTTTGATAGGTTAAGATAAAAACAGTTTTTTTCTTTTGCGAGCTGGCAATATAGATCTACTAATCTTTCTATTTTTTCTACTGCGCCCTTTAGAAACTGAATCCCATTTTCGTCAGTAAATTTTTCGACAAATTGGAGTGGGATTGCTGGCGGGATAATTAAAATTTCTGGTGCAGCTTGCAACATTGGGCCATATTCTGAGGTTTGTATAATATCAACAAGTTCTGACAGACCATCTTTAATTTGTTCAGCAGAGCGATTAAAATATGATTTAGTATCGTTCCCACCTAGCGCCAGAATAACAAGGTCAACAGGCGCATGAGAATAAAGACAGGGTGCAAGATACGTCTTACCATTTCTATCAGGTGGTAATGCATAATCAACGTTAGTTGTTCTGCTATTCAAACCTTCTTCAATAACAAAATATTCACTACTCAATAGCTCTTGCAAAATACCAGGCCACCGCTCATTTCGAGCATATCGTGCCTTAGACAAAGAATAATCCATAGTGGGGATATATCCCCAGGTATTTGAATCTCCATAACAAAGCACCGTTTTCTGCGTCATTCTTTTCATCCATTATAAATTTTCGTTACTGCCACACAATTTTCCCGTGAAACCTTATTAAGAAGCCCTAGCAACCCCCGACTCCACCGCCGCTTTCGCCACAGCAGCAGATACTTTCTCTTTTAATCGCGGATCAATGGGTTTAGGAAGTAAATAAGAAGGACCAAAAGCAAGTGATTGCTCAATTCCGTATGCAGCTAATACTTCAGGGGGAATCGGTTCTTTGGCTAATTCTTTTATCGCATACACAGCAGCCAATTGCATGGATTCATTAATGGCGACAGCGCGTACATCTAATGCGCCGCGGAAAAGATAGGGGAAACATAAAACATTGTTTACTTGATTGGGGTAATCACTACGTCCTGTTGCCAAAATCACATCTTTACGTACTTGCAGTGCTTCTTCAGGCATGATTTCAGGAGTAGGGTTAGAAAGTGCAAATATAATCGGATTTTTAGCCATCGTGGCAACCATTTCCGGCGAAACTAACTTAGGACCTGAGACACCAATAAAAACATCTGCACCCTGCATAGCATCAGCCAACGTACGTTTAGTGGTATGGAGAGCAAATTCTTTTTTCTGCTTGTTTAAATCTTGACGGCCAGTATGAATTACACCTTCACGATCCAAGAGAAAAATATTCTCTTGCACTGCACCTAATTTCAGCAGCAACCGCATCGTCGCAATGCCCGCAGCACCTGCTCCTAAACAAACAATTTTCACAGTGGATAAGCTTTTACCTTGTAATTCCAAGGCGTTTAATAAACCTGCTGCCACCACAATGGCAGTCCCCTGCTGATCATCATGTAAAACAGGAATATCAAGACGCTTTTTTAATTCAGCTTCAACAAAAAAGCATTCGGGTGCTTTAATGTCTTCGAGGTTAATACCACCAAACGTTGGAGCAATACGAACAATGGTTTCAACTAATTCTGCTGGATCATGACAATCGATTTCTATGTCGAAAACATCAATATCAGCAAACCGTTTGAATAAAGCTGCTTTCCCTTCCATCACCGGCTTACCAGCCAATGCTCCTACATTACCTAACCCTAATACAGCTGTGCCATTCGTAATAACAGCAACGAGATTACCTTTACTGGTGTATTGGTAGGCAGTAAGCGGATCACGCGCTATTTCTTTAACAGGCTCTGCGACCCCAGGTGTGTAGGCAAGGGATAAGTCGTATTGCGTTGCAGTAGGCTTACTGAGCGCAATACGAACTTTTCCAGCAACAGGATGAGCATGATAATCAAGCGCCGCTTGGCGCAATTTATCCGACATGGTAAATAATCTTAGTTTTAATTATTTTTATTATGGTTATTGCTTTTTCTTGCCTTTGCCAGCTTCGCCACTGGTAGTAGTCGTGGTTGTTTCTTCTTTACCCGTTTTCTTCATACCGTACTTCTGACGGAATCGATCCACACGGCCAGCAGCATCGACAATTTTCTGTGTGCCAGTATAGAAAGGATGGCACTTAGCGCATACTTCTAATGACAAGCTATCTTTTTCCATGGTGGAGCGGGTCGTAAACACATGACCACAACTGCATGTTACTTTCACTTCTTTGTATTCTGGATGGATATTTGGCTTCATACCGACGAACCCCTATAAAATAGGGGGGCATCATAACCAAGAATTGCGCGATAATCAAGGAGATAATGCCTGTAAGCACCTAGGCGAGGCGAAATTCAGCCACGACGGGGGCATGATCTGAGGGGCGCTCCCATCCGCGAGGGGCCTTATCAATCTTGCAATGGATACACTGGGGACTAAGTACTTGACTGGCAAGGATATGGTCTATACGCAGCCCCATTTTGCGCTTAAAGGCATTGAGCCGATAATCCCACCAGGTAAATTCTTTTTCGGTTGGATAAAGCGTTCGGAAGCAATCCGTGAAATTTAACTGTAAGAGGGTTTTAAACGCTTGGCGTTCAGGGGGACTAAACAAGACTTGACCATCCCATAATTTGGGATCATGAACGTCAATCTCCTCTGGAGCAATGTTGAAATCACCTAATACGATAAGCTTGGAATAAGTCTTTAATTCTGCTTGCAGAAACTCATTAAGCTGGGCTAGCCAGCGTAATTTATATTGATATTTTTCGGACGAGACATTTTCACCGTTAGGAACATATAAATTAAGTACGCGGATATCCCCTATGGCAGCGGCCAAGACGCGACGCTGGTGGTCATCGAAGCCATGAAAGTCCGTGACAATATCACGCATCTCCGTACGACTTAATAAGGCAACGCCGTTATAGGTTTTTTGCCCAGAAGAAACGGCATGGTAGCCAGCTTCTTGCAGTACTTCAAAGGGAAAATCAGCATCAGGCAGTTTGGTTTCTTGTAAGGCCAATACGTCCGGCTGTACATCATGTAACCACGCGAGCACTTGGGGTAAGCGCACGCGTAGTGAATTGACATTCCAGGTCGCAATTTTAAACATCATCATGTGTTTTATAAGCTATAGTAAAGATCAAATTCTACCGGATGTGTAGCCATACTCCAACGGGTTACTTCTTCTCGCTTCACAGCAATATAAGCATCGATTAATTCTTTATTGAACACCCCACCTTCTAATAAGAAGGCGTGATCTTGCTCGAGGCTATCTAAAGCTTGTTCTAATGAGGAACACAAGCTGGGGAAGGCGTTAACACGTTCAGCAGGGAGATCGTATAAATTTTCATCGACTGAGCTACCAGGATGAATTTTGTTTTTAATGCCATCTAAACCTGCCATTAACATAGCAGAGAAAGCGAGATAGGAATTCGACATAGCATCCGGAAAGCGAGCTTCAATGCGTTTCTCTTTGTCATTGAAGACGCGGGGGATACGGATACCAGCAGAGCGGTTTCCTTCGGAATACACCATAGTGACAGGTGCTTCAAAGCCAGGGACTAAACGCTTATAGCTATTGGTGCTGGGGTTGGTAAAGGCATTCAGGGCCCGGGCATGTTTGATGATACCGCCAATATAATAAAGAGCCATGTCAGATAAGCCTGCATAGCCATTGCCTGCAAATAAATTTTTGCCCTTTGAGGCTAATGATTGATGGCAATGTAAACCACTGCCATTATCACCCACTAAGGGTTTGGGCATAAACGTCACCGTTTTATTATGCGCGTGTGCAACATTTTGGATAACGTATTTGAAAATTAGCATTTCATCTGCTTTATGTAGCAAAGTACTAAAACGCGTGGTAATTTCATTTTGGCCACAGGTAGCGACCTCGTGATGATGGACTTCAGGCACTAAACCCATTGCCATTAAAGCTTGGCACATGGCGCTACGCAAATCGTGGGAAGAATCGACAGGAGGAACAGGGAAATAACCACCTTTGATACGGGGACGGTGACCCATATTACCGCCTTCAATCATCGAGCTGGCATTCCAGCTTGCTTCTTGTGAATCTACTTTATAGAAGCAGCCGTTCATTTGTACATCCCAACGCACATCATCAAAAATAAAGAATTCGACTTCTTGTCCAAAATAGCAAGTTTCTGCAATCCCACTTAATTTTAAATATTGCTCGGCACGTCGGGCGACACCACGAGGATCTAAAATATAAGGGGCTTGGGTGATAGGATCGTATACATCGCAGCGAATATTCAACGTCGGTACTTCGCAGAAAATATCCATCACAGCGGTGGCAACATCAGGGATTAACAATAAGTCAGATTCGTTAATTGCCTGCCATCCACACAGGGAAGAACCATCGAAGGCCTTACCATATTTAAAAAAGTTATCATCTATTTTGTTCTGAGGAAGGGTGACATGATGCTCTTTACCACGTAAATCCGTAAAACGTAAATCTACAAATTCAACTTTATTATCGAGGATTAACTTTTTAAGTTCTTTCGTCATAGCGATATCGTTATGTTGAAGGTTAGCTAGTGAAAAATCGGATTTTATAATATCTTTTGTGCGTTCGCTCATAATCATACCCTTTCAATTTGTTGGCGTATTCTAGCCGAAAAACTGGGCCGTCCTGCAAGTATTTTTTTGTACAGATTTTAATAAGAAAGAGTAACAATTTGCCAATAAATTGGTTAGAATAGATTCCCTTTCGTTCATTTTCTTCCCCCTAATTTTTGCCTCTTGATTCCCCTAACAAACCACTAAAGCTCGCTTAAGGAGCCCTTAAGCAATTATTGTTAATATTTTGGCCTGTTTATTTGTTAAAACGAGGAAAGAATCATGCGAAGCAGTTCTACTTTCAATTTGACTCTTGAATTTCACCGTGAGTCATATAAAAGAGATGTCGAAACGTTCAGAGAAAAGTACTACGAGTACCAAACTGCGGCCTCCAACCTTGGGAGGGCATCTAAGGAAGCATCTGATTATCTTAAATCAGGCGAATTTGAGTGTGCTATTTCAAGACTTGTAGCCGCACTCCGACCTAGTTTTACCTATAATGATTCTTCCCGTTCTCCAGAAAGCGTGTTAAATTATCCTCATATTATTAAGCATCGGCCTTTATCTTCCGAGACAGAACTTAGTCCTTCTGACATTTACGCTGACATTTATCGAACTGCAGGGCTTGCTTATTATGGTCAAAATAAGCACAACTTGGCTGTTAAATACCTTTGCAAGGCACTAGAATTCAACGCCAAGGATCCCCAGGGTTACTCTAAAGAGGCAGCGATTCATGCGGAGCGTGGTCTTGTTTATAAGGCTGCAGGAAATCATGAGGAAGCCATTGCCGATCATCTTCATGCCTTAGCTTTAAGCTCTACTGGACCTAAGGTCTATGCTAGTAAAAAGGAAATTTTTGAAGCGATTTGCCAAATTGAAGATTCTGCAAAAAAAATATCATTACTAAAGCAGGGTATAGATGAGCATACCGCGCTAGGCAAGCTTCTAAGGGTAAAACAAGGCTGGCGCAAGTGCCGATTATCTTCAGGAACACTGGCGCACTTCCAAGCTGAGCTGAAAAAAGAAGAACAAAAACAGCAAGCGCAGAAAGAACTGGAAGAATGTCGAAAGGATTATCATACGCAACCTCAAATCGGTACAGGAACAGCATCAATAACTCACGTCTCTATTTTAAAAAATAATAATACTGGGAACGACAATGCGGAAAACAAATTGCTTTCTGAGAAAACCGACGAATTGCTTTCAAATTTAGAACTCTAATAGGATGCCCTTCGACGGCGCTTCGCGCCTCCTTAGGGCGAACGGATTTTATACGAGGAAAAAATAAAAAGCCCGAGCTAGCATTTACTAACTCGGGCTTTCTGCAATTAAGCCTGGCGATGACCGACTTTGGCATGGACAAGATCCACACTATCATAGGCGCTAAATGGTTTCACTTCTGAGTTCGGGATGGGATCAGGTGGTACCCACTTGCTC
>JAJPJH010000014.1 GCA_021324335.1 Gammaproteobacteria bacterium | reverse complement strand
TAGCAAGTGTCATCATCAGCATTATCATCCTAACATTCGCCCTGTGGGGTATTCATAGTTATTTTCTCGGTAATTCAAATAGCGGTATTGTTGCGACTGTTAATGGTGTGGATATTTCCAAAGAGCAGCTAGCTGTTGCGTATGAACGCTTACACCGTCAAATTCAAGCACAATATGGGCCTCAGGGTGCAGCCATGGATGAAGGGGCATTAAAAACACGTGCTTTACATAATCTGATTGAAATTGAAGTATTGAAACAAGCATCAGCGGCGCAAGGATTTTGGATTTCTGATGCCCAGATTGATGCCTATTTACAGAACATGCCGCAATTTCAAGTAAACGGCCAGTTTTCCATGCAGCGTTTTGAGGAAGCACTCATGTCTGCTTCCTTATCAACGTTTGAATTTTTTAACCTTATTCGCACCAGCTTGCTAATTAATCAACCTCGATTTGGCATTGCCTTAACTTCCTTTGCCCTACCTGATGAAGCAAATTATGCGATTGCTTTGGTGAATCAAGAACGGGATATTCAATATCTCACCTTACCGTTGCAATCTTTTTTGTCGCAGCCAATAACGATTTCTCAAGATCAAATTCGACATTATTACGAGCAGCATCAAAAAGATTTTATGACGCCTGAGCAAATGAGTGTGGAATATGTTCAATTATCGCTTAAAGATTTAAGCGGAGGAGTGAATCCCACGGATGCAGCGTTAAGGAATTTTTATGAAGAAAATAGCAGCTCATATGAAAAAAATGGCCAGATCCAGCCATTTGATACTGTTAAAGATAAAGTGAAAGAAGCCTATATCCGGCAGCAAGCAGAGGAAAAATTTGCAGAACTCCGTGAACAATTAGCCGATGTGACCTATGAGCATCCTGAATCATTACAAGCAGCAGCCACGGCTCTGAATCTACCTATTCAGAACAGTGAATTATTTACACGGAATAAAGGTGGCAAAGATATCTCGCAAGCTAAGAAAGTACGGGATATTGCTTTTAGTAATGAGGTGATGACGCTGCATAATAATAGTGATGTGATTCAGATGGATCCAGAAACCTTAATTGTGCTGCGACTGAAAACCCATGTTGCACCAGCCTTATTGCCATTGAAAGAGGTTGCTAATCAAATTACAGCTAAATTAAAAGCGGAAGAAGCAGCAGCACGTGCGGCCAAATTAGCGGAAGATATGAAAGCAAAATTACAAGCAGGAGCAGATCCTGCTGCAGTGGCATTTGCTAATCAATTTACCTGGAAAGATGCGGGTTATCTAGGCCGTTATTCGACGAAGGTAGATTCCGCTATTTTAGATACGGCGTTTAGTTTACCGAATCCTGCGACCATGCAAAATAAAACAGTCTATGGTGTGGCTAAATTGCCGAATGGTTATGCGATTATTGCTTTAAAGGCGGTCAAGCAAGGTGCGATGTTAGATAAAAAGCAGGCGGCAATTTTTGCAGAGCAGGTGCAGAATAGTGATGGGTTGTTGGAGTATGAGTTATATAAGCAAAGTCAGATTCAACAAGCTAAAGTGAAGATTCAACAGCAATAAGTAGCAATAATAGTATTTAATGCTGCATGTTATAATTCAAATTCCACATAATCCACAATGAGCCAATAAAAAGGGAAGTTAAAATCACCGCCGTAAATACGAATGAGATGACATTATTTCGCCCTTGCTCCGTTTGAGTGTTTAAACGGAGAAAACAAATTAACTGAACGAAAAACTGTACTAATGCTGAAAGATAGATAATGACGAAAATTTCCCATTTAGCTAATCTCTCTGACATGACCACCCAAAAAGAAAGCAAGGTGAGCAAGGAGCAGCTAACCAATCCCAGGAGATAAATACCTAATTTTTTCTGCCCTGTGCCATAATCCACTTCTTCCTGATGTATCATGCTACATCGCTCCTGTTAAATAGACGACGGTAAAAACAAATACCCAAACGATATCCAGAAAATTCCAAAATAACCCTAAATAAGTCATACGCCGTTCAGCAATATGGGCAGCTTTTATCAGTGGTAATTGGATAATCATGATTAAAATCCAGAACAGCCCGCAACTTACATGCAGCCCATGGGTGCCGACTAAAGTAAAAAAGGAAGAGGCATGCGCATTGATGTTCCAAGCAAAACCTGCTTTCGCAAAGGTGATAAATTCTCTTAATTCTAAAAAAATAAAGCTCGCACCTAATAAGAACGTCACTATTAGCCAAGCTTGCACTTTCAATAATTTACGATGATATAAATTTAACATCGCTAAACAAAATGTAAAGTTGGATGCTAATAAAAAGAAGGTTTCACTCAATACTGTCTTCAAATCGACATAATTTTTTAATAGGGGCCCCGTTGCATTTCCATCATTCAATACCACAAAGGTTGCAAACAAACAGCCAAATAAAATGCAGTCCGTCATGATGTATAACCAAAATCCAAATACATCGGTTGAATCACTTTCAGCGTAATGTCCCTCTACCGCTGTTATTTCCCTATGCATTAAACTTTCTCCTTGATATGCGCAAGTTCCGTTTTCCTAACCGTTTCTGCATCTATATAAAAATCCGTATCAGTTGAAAAAGTTCGTGCAATCCAAGTAATGAGCACACCCAACAATCCAATGATGCCGGGAATCCACATATGCCAGATTAATGCAAAGCCGGTGATGCCAGAAAACATCGCAATAATAAAGCCAGCCGCAGTATTTTTGGGTAAATGAATAGGATGATAGTGTATGTCTTTGGGATGAACCGTACCTTCCGTGTGATGTTGATGCTTATTAACCCAAAATTGATCTAATGTCTCGACAGTTGGCAAGACAGCAAAATTATAAAGTGGCGCAGGGGAGGAAACAGACCATTCTAGCGTGCGGCCATTCCACGGGTCACCGGTGCGGTCACGCAAAGCCTCTCGATTTTTAATACTGACATATAATTGGATGATTTGTAGAATAATGCCGATAAGAACACAAGCAGCGCCAATCGCAGCAGTGATGAAATAGGGTTGATACTGGGTATTGGCATAATGATCAAGTCGCCGCGTCACGCCATTTAAACCCAGTACATACAAGGGCATAAAAGCGATATAAAAACCTATCACCCAAAAAACAAACGACCCTATTCCCCATTTTTCATCTAAGCGAAAACCAAATGCTTTAGGAAACCAGTAAATGATACCGGCAAAAAAACCAAATAAGGTACCGCCAATCAGGACATTATGAAAATGAGCGACCAGGAATAAACTATTGTGTAATTCAAAATCTACCGGTGGAATAGCTAACATGACACCCGTCATGCCGCCAATCGCAAACGTGGTAAAAAACGCGGCAACCCATAACATCGGTGTCGCTAGAATGATACGACCTTTATACATCGTAAATAACCAATTAAATATTTTGACGCCGGTAGGAATAGCAATAACCATGGTGGCGATACCAAAAAAAGCATTTACATCGGCGCCTGCTCCCATGGTGAAAAAATGATGTAGCCAGACCACAAAAGATAGAAACGCGATAATCGCAATAGCCCATACCATCGTGGTGTAGCCAAATAATTTTTTCTGACTAAATGTCGCAACAATTTCTGAAAAAATACCGAATGCAGGCAAAATGAGGATATAGACCTCAGGGTGGCCCCATACCCAAATTAAATTGATATACATCATATTGTTGCCACCAGCAAAATCAGTAAAGAAGTGCATACCTAACAGACGATCTAAAGTAAGCAGCGCTAAGGTGACCGTTAACACGGGGAAAGCGAGTATCACTAAAATCATCGAACACAAGGCAGACCAAACAAAAATGGGCATTTTCATTAACGTCATGCCTTTGCAGCGCATTTTAATAATGGTGGCAACAAAATTAATACCAGCCAGTAGCGTTCCAACGCCTGCGATTTGCAAAGACCAAATATAATAATCAACACCTTCAGTCGGGCTGTAATACCATTCGGATAAAGGGGGGTAAGCAAGCCATCCTGCTGCAGAGAATTTACCTATGAGGAGTGAAGCGTTACATAACATCGCTCCAGCAAATGTCATCCAAAAGCTTAATGAATTAAGATAAGGGTAGGCCACATCGCGGGCGCCGATTTGCAGCGGTACAGCAATGTTTAATAATGCAAACATGAAGGGCATGGCGACAAAAAAAATCATGATTACGCCATGTGCAGAAAAAATTTGATCGAAATGTTCAGGCGGCAAAAAACCGGCTGAATGACCGGCTGCGACGGCTTGTTGTGAACGCATCAATACCACATCTGAAAAGCCACGCAATAACATCACACCCGCGAGTATCAAATACATGATACCAATTTTTTTGTGATCGACCGACGTCACCCACTCATGCCACATATAAGGCCATTTACGGTAAAAGGTAATTAAGAATATGACGAGTAAAAATGTGGCTATCATAAATATATCAGCACCCATGATAATGGGCACATCAAATGGGATAGCGTTTAATGTCAGATTACCAAACAATAAATGTTCAAACATGGTTATTCCTTACCTCATTGGTTCGGGGGTGAACATCACCGATGGTATGCATATAAGTGATGATGACGCGATTAAATAAATCTGTTGGAATACCTGAAAAAACTTGCGGTTTATTACCTATCGAGGGTTTTAGTAATTCATGATAAGTAGCTTCCGTTAAATGATTTGAAGATTTTTTAGTATTGTTTATCCATTGTTGTAAGACTGAAGGATCAACGACCTGCACAGTAAAATGCATATCTGAAAATCCATCGCCATTAAATTGCGTATTTAAGCCCTCATATGTGCCTATTTGATTAGCAACTAAATGCAACCGCGTCCGCATGCCAGCCATGGTATAAATTTGACTACCTAATTGCGGAATAAAAAAAGCACTCATGGCGACATTATCCGTTGTCAGCCAATATTCCACCTGCTGCCCGACGGGGATGACGACATAATTCACTGTCGCAATATGCTGTTCGGGATAAATAAATAACCATTTCCACGGCAACGCAATGACTTGAATTAACAAGGGTGGTTGAGGGTGGCCGGGGATAGGCTGATAAGGATCTAATTCATGGGTTTTTTTCCAGCTCAAAATGGCTAAGACCACGACAATCACACACGGAATACCCCACCATAGCGATTCTAAAAAATAACTATGGCTCCAATTGGGTTTATAATCTTTAATGCGGTGGGATACTTGGTAGTGATAAATAAACGTGAAACTCATGACAATGACAGGCAACACCACGATTAACATCAACGCCAAGGTATCAAAAAATAGTTTACGTTCTTCGTAAGCAATCACACCTTTAGGATTAAGCAGACCGATTAATTGTCCTTGGCAGGCTGTTAGGCTGAGCATCATTGGCAGAAGTAGACCTATCATCAGGGGTCTACGCATGTTGGAACGGGTAAACGCGCTTCGCATCCTTGCGATCATAGTGAGCACCTGCGTCCATTGCTTTCAAGCATTATAATCTAGCAGAACGGTTTTAAACAGCTAGGAAATCAGATAGGATAATTATTTTCAACTACCATGGATGGGGGTTGTGATGACTTATATCGTATTCGCTCGTTGGTTTGGCTTGGTTTCTGTGATTTTATCCCTCGGCATCTTATTTAATCTTGAAGATGCGCGCGAAATGGCAAAGAACATGGTGAAGACGGAAACGGGTTATATTATGGGTGGTGTCCTCCCCGTTATTTTCGGTAGCTTGTCGCTGATGTTTGTGGAAAGCTTTGAACCCGGCTGGACCTTAGTCATTACGCTTGTCGGAGCGGCTATGCTGATTGCTGGCACCTACCGGGTTATTTTCGTTAGCCATTGGAAAGCACTGATGTCCCGACATTTAGAACAAATCCCCTTCTTGTTTAGCTTATTTGGCTTGATGTTAGGGGTTATTTTGTTATACATCGGTTTCCTTGCTAGCGCGTTTGAATTTGCTGCAAAGTGAATAGTCGCTATATTCTAATAAATAATTTCAATAGTTTCGAATTGTAGTTGTACTTTCAATAAATTTAACAACATATCAGTTGGCCTGACGAGCCAGGATTTTCCTAACTTGATATCTGCTTTTATGTCTCCCTGTAAATAACGCAACACTACCTGGCATTGACCGCCTACATGCTTTGTAAGTAATTGCTTTAACTGTTCTGCATCAAACGATTGTGCTGGTAAATTTATCTGTAGGCGTTTAGCAAAACGCTCCCGTGCTTGCTCTATCGTACAGAGTTCACGTCCTGTCATGCGGGCGTTGTTGCTAAATTCATCTAAACTAATCTCGCCTTCAATAATCACCAATTGGTCTTCATTTAACAAAGCACGATATTTTTGAAAGCAATCTGAAAAACACACGGTTTCAATTTGCGCTGTCCCATCATCAATCGTGAAAATCGCCATACGATCCCCGCGTTTCGTTTGGCGTGTGCGGAGCTGGGTAATAATGCCAGCGATGCGGGCATTTTGATGCACGCTAGGATGTAAATCTTTGATACGGCAAGTAGTAAAATGAATAATCTCATGGAGATAACGGTTTAAGGGGTGACCAGTTAAATAAAATCCTAATGTTTCTTTTTCTCCTTGTAATTGCATTTCTTCATTCCACTGTTCCGCCTCTACATATTGCGGTGCAGGCGTATTTTCATGCATTCCCAATAAATCATGCTGGCCATACGTTTGATTATGCAGTGCTTGCTCAGCTTGCTGCAGCGCATTATTAAGCGAAGCTAAAAGACAGCCGCGATGCTGTCCAAATGAATCAAAGCAACCGGATTTAATTAAGGCTTCCAATACTCGTTTATTAACTTTGCGCAAATCGACCCGCTGACAAAAATCAAATAAGTCATTAAATTTTGCTTGTTTTCGCGCAGCCAGAATATGTTCAATCGCCGCTTGACCTACTCCTTTGACGGCACCTAAACCATACATAATATTTTCTTGATCAAGCACATTAAAAAAATAATCACTTTTATTAATATCAGGTGGTGCAACATGCAGCTTCATGGCTTTGCATTCTTCTAACAACACGATTATTTTTTCCGTTCTATCCATATCCGACGATAAAACTGCTGCCATAAAAGCCGCGGGATAGTGTGCTTTTAACCAGGCTGTTTGATAGGCGATTAAGGCATACGAAGCAGAATGCGATTTATTGAAGCCATAGCCTGCAAATTTTTCCATTAAATCGAAAATATGGCTGGCAATTTCTGCATTCACCCCGCGTTCTATCGCACCCTTGCAGAAAATTTCGCGCTGCTTGGCCATTTCTTCTGGTTTTTTCTTACCCATTGCGCGACGTAAAATATCAGCAGCACCCAGCGTATAACCTGCTAGTACTTGTGCGATTTGCATCACTTGCTCTTGATAAACAATGGTGCCATATGTCGGCCGCAAGATAGGTTCTAATTTTGGATGCGGATAAAGTACTTTAGCGCGACCATGTTTGCGATTGATAAAATCATCGACCATACCTGATTGCAAGGGGCCTGGGCGGAAGAGGGCAACTAAAGCGATTAAATCTTCGAAGCAATCCGGTTGTAATAGTTTAATCAAATCGCGCATGCCTTGCGATTCCAATTGGAAAACAGCGGTGGACTTACAGTGTTTCAATAACTGATACGTGTCCGGATCGTTAAGCGGAATAGTATTGATATCAAGCGGCGGTTCTTGTTGCTGCGCGCGAGCACGATTAATGACTTGTAAGGCGCGATCAATAATGGTGAGCGTTTTTAAACCCAAAAAGTCGAATTTTACCAAACCCACCAGTTCGACATCATCTTTATCAAACTGTGTCACGGGGTGCATGGCTTCATTCGATTCACAATAAAGTGGGACGAAATCAGTAAGCTTACCAGGCGCAATGACAATGCCTCCTGCGTGCTTGCCCACATTGCGCGTCAATCCTTCTAACTTACGGGCTAAATCAATTAATGAACGCACATCTTCTTCTTGATTATAGCGTTCGCGCAGTAAAGGCTCTTGTTCTAGTGCTTTATCTAAGGTAATGCCTAATTCAAAGGGAATGAGCTTAGCAATCTTATCGACGAAACCATACCCTAATCCTTGCACACGCCCCACGTCCCGCACGACTGCTTTCGCTGCCATGGTGCCATAGGTGATGATTTGCGATACGCTGTCATGGCCATGTTTATCCATGACGTATTCAATCACGCGATCACGTCCTTCCATACAAAAATCAATATCGAAATCGGGCATGGAGACACGTTCGGGATTGAGAAAACGCTCAAAAAGTAATTCATGAGCAAGCGGATCTAAGTCCGTGATATAAAGCGAGTACGCTACCAGTGACCCAGGGCCAGAACCGCGACCCGGCCCAACCGGAATACCATTTTCTTTTGCCCAGCGGGTGAAATCCGCCACAATCAAAAAGTATCCCGCAAATCCCATCTTATTGATCACATCTAATTCGCGCTTTAGTCGCTGGTCATAAGCTTCCCGCTGGACAGCCAACGATTTAAGCCGTTCTTCCAATCCTTGCTTAGCCACTTCAGATAGATAACTTTCTGTTGTATGTTCTTTCGGTACGGGGAAATGCGGTAACTGACTTTTTCCTAATTCAAATGTCACATTACAGCGTTTTGCAATTTCAATGGTATTTACTAATGCTTCCGGTATATCCGCAAATAAGTGCTGCATTTCTTGCTGGCTGCGAAAATATTGCTGATCTGTATAATTCCGCGGCCGCGAGGGATCGGTTAAGGTCACTCCTTCCTGAATACAAACTCGTGCTTCATGCGCTTCAAAATCATCGCGCGAGAGAAAACGGACATCATTCGTTGCGACCACGGGGATCGCATACCCTTCAGCGAAAGGTAAAACAGCTTGCAGGTATTCTTGTTCGCGAGGTTTACCGACACGCGTGATTTCAATATAGAATCGATTAGGGAAAAGAGCCTGATAAAAATTTAAAACCTCTTTTGCTGCTTCAGGAGGTTGCGTTAGTAAAGCTTGGCCGAGCTCACCTTCCTCGGCGCCGGAGAGGGCGATTAATCCGTCGGAGAAAGCAGCCAGCCAGTCTTTTTCTATGAGGGGTCTGCCGGATTCTTGGCCTTCTAAGTAGCTTTTTGAAATTAATTTGACTAAGTTTTTATAGCCAGCATTATTTTGACAGAAGAGAGTCAGTCGAGAAAATGTCTTTGCTTTAGGATCATTGGCTATCCATAAATCCGCGCCAATCAGTGGTTTAATGCCGGCTCCAATAGCAGCTTGATAAAATTTGACGGTGGCATATAAGTTGCTTAGATCCGTAATACCAACAGCGGGCATCGAAAAAGCATGGGCTTTTTCCATGAGCGATGGAATAGTTAATAACCCATCCCGCAGCGAAAATTCGGTATGTAGGCGTAGGTGAACAAAACTTGGTTCCATTACGTTTCCTTTTTTATTCTGAGGCCGTGTACGTCATTCCCGCGTACGTGGGGAATGGCATAATAAACTCTTTGCTCTGCTCCCATTCATTGCCATATTTTGGTTTGACATTGTACCTCATGCTGTCACTATAGTTAACCAGAGTATTTTCATCCGCCATAATCAGGTATGATATTGGCCTTTTCGCTAAACCCTTTAGAGGCACTATGAACATCAATTTTCTTGATTTTGAGCAACCGATTGCTGAACTTGAGGCAAAGATTCAAGAATTACGCATGGTCGGAACGGATGCGGACATTAATTTAAGCGAGGAAATTTCTCGCCTCGAAACCAAATGTAACTATTTGATTAAAGAAACATTTAGTAAACTCACCCCCTGGCAAATTACTCAGTTAGGGAGACATCCCAAACGTCCCCATACGAGTGATTACATCCCCCGCATTTTTACCGAATTCGATGAATTACACGGCGATAGAATGACATCCGCAGGGGCTCCTATTATAGCTGGCATTGCCCGGTTAGAAGGCCAGCCAGTCATGGTGATAGGCCAGGAGAAAGGCCGTAAGACGCAAGAAAAAATTGAACGTAATTTTGGTATGCCTAATCCCGAGGATTATCGCAAAGCCTTACGTTTAATGAAGCTAGCTGAACGGTTTAAACTTCCGGTGATTACCTTTATTGATACGAATGGCGCTTATCCTGGTATCGGTGCAGAAGAGCGTAACCAAAGTGAAGCCATTGCTCGCAATTTGTTTGTCTTATCGCGCCTTAAAACACCCGTTATTTGTGTCGTGATAGGCGAAGGTGGCTCTGGCGGTGCACTGGCAATTGGGGTAGGGGATCGCGTGTTTATGCTGCAATATTCCATCTATTCGGTGATTACACCGGAAGGCTGTGCCTCTATTTTATGGAAAAGTGCTGAAAACGCCCCATTGGCTGCAGAGGCGATGAATCCCACGGCTGAAAAAGCCCTAGAGTTGGGATTAATCGATGGCATTATTCCCGAGCCATTAGGTGGTGCGCATCGAGATTATGATGCGATGGCTGAAATCTTAAAGAAACACTTAGTACAGCAACTTACGGAGTTACAATCGTATCCTCTCTCCACGCTCTTAGAAGAACGGTACAAGCGCCTCATGTCTTATGGAATTAAGAGTGCATGACATTAATTGAAGCTGTTCGTGATTTCTGTTCTCAGTACGGCTTCGAAAAAACCTATTGGGTGGCGTATAGCGGAGGCTTAGATTCTGGGGTGTTGTTATCACTCTGCGTTGAGCTGCGTAAAACACTTCCTTTGAAACTGCGTGCTATCCATATTAACCATGGTCTCAGCCCTTTAGCTAATGAATGGGCTGCGAAGTGTAAAGCGGTTTGCCATCAACAAGCAGTAGACTATGTTGAGCACACTATTTGCATTGAGACGGCACCGGGTATCAGTTTGGAGGAAACAGCGAGAAAGCAACGCTATGCCAGGTTAGCGGCGGTTCTTCAAGCAGGGGATATCTTATTAACAGCCCACCATCAAGATGACCAAGCAGAAACCGTCTTATTACAATTATTTCGCGGTGCCGGTCCCAAAGGGCTGGCTGCTATGCCGCGAATAAAGCCATTGGCTCAAGGATTTCATGGGCGTCCTTTGCTTGCTTTTCCACATACAGTGTTAATGCAATATGCTCATGCCCATCAGCTACAATGGATAGAAGATGAATCTAATGTTAATCTCCATTTCACGCGTAACTTTATTCGTTCTGATCTTCTACCTCTATTAAAAAACCGTTGGCCGACAATTACTCAGGTGATTTCTCGCAGTGCAGCGTATTGCGCAGAAGCTCAAGGATTACTTGAAGAATTAGCGGCAGAGGATTGGCAGAAAATAAAAGGCCCAAGGGGCGATACATTGTCTGCGACAAAATTGGCTGCACTGGATGCTGCAAGACAGCGCTTGTTATTGCGTTTGTGGATACAACAACAAGGTCATCCTCTTCCTGATGCCAAGAAATTAGAAACCATCCAGCGGAATGTCTTGACTGCACGATCCGATCGGCAACCAAGAGTAGTCTGGCAACAGACAGAATTGCGGCGCTATCGGGATGAGCTTTATTTGCTTAGCCCAACCAAAGCACCTGTTCCCTCCTCTTATACCCTGACTTGGAAACTCAATGCGCCCTTGGTGCTGCCAGGAATTGGTACGGTATGGAAGAGTGAGGAAGAAGATGAAGATCAACTTGCTAGCAAATCTGTTTCTGTCAAATTTCGGCAAGGTGGGGAAAGGGTTCATTTAGCCGGTCGAGGCCGCCATGTCTTAAAAAATCTATTCCAAGAATACAGTATCCCGCCCTGGGAACGAAGCCGGGTACCGCTTATTTTTGTGGAAGAAGAATTAATCGCAATACCAGGGTATTTTGTGCAGAAAGGCTATGAACTAGTACCGGATCCCGCGATTTAATCGCGGGATAGCGGTGGTGAAGGAATTACATTTTCTTATCAATTCTGCAACTAGGACAGCAGGTGCAAAGATATTTGACTAAGGCGCCAAATGCGAGAATAGGTAAGGTAACATCAAAGAAATCCCGGAAAATGATAAGCTTAACTAATTGATCGCGTGGCAGCACGAGAGCAAAGATACCTACTGCGATAGCGATTAAGATAACCAGTGTTACAAAAATACGCATTACCATGAAGTAGTCTCCTAGTAGGAAAACATCACACATCCTTAACCTCGTACAGCGTAAAAGGAATAGAGGGCAAGAGTCAAGATGAGACTTTGGGTGGGGTGTGTTAAAATAAGACCATAATAAATAAAGAGGAGGCGGGAAAGTGAAAGAGTTGCTTAAAGATTTAATCCCTACTGTGCTTTCAAAGCTTTCTCTTCGTGATATTTTCCAGGTGCGTGCAGTTTCGATAGCTTATAAGATGGCGGTTGATAGCTATTTTCGGCAACCTAAAAACCTTCTAACAACACTCCCTCTCTTCAGAGCGGTGGAACACAGCGAGCTTTTAACCTATTACCGTAACTTGGGCTATTCTCAACACACAGCTAACGCTTCGGCAGAACATATCATTTGTGAGGCTTTTATGACAGATGATATTAAGAAAATAAACCCCGCCATTCTACAAGACGCTGTTAATAAGATAAACGTTCATTTGAGCGAAGGTATGAGAGAAAGCTTGAGGATTATGATTTCTATTATTCGTTTTATGAAGAAGATAAATGAGAATAAGAATAATCTGGAGGCACATCAATTTTATGAGGCATACAAGGAGTTAGTGGGTTCTCCCTTAAAAGATCGTCGATATGAGACTTTTTTAAATTTGGCAGGTGCTAACTTATCTTCCCCTTTTGATGAACAACTACCAGATTTGAGAAAAGCTAAGCTTTTTAATACCAATTTGACTCAGGTTTATCTTTATCATGTTGATTTGAGAGAAGCTAATTTATCGGAGAGTAATTTAGAAGAAGCTGATCTTACCTTTTGTTACTTAGATAAGGTGAAACTCATCGGTGCTAAAATAAAGAATACAAAATTTACCTGCGGGAAGTATTGGTATAAACCCGCTGTTCTAGATTTCTTTTCTGAAGAAATGGTATTTAAAGAAGGCGATGTAATTAAAACCATTAATAGAATACTCGATCATCAACAGCGCCTCATTTCCTATGATCCAGAAGTAGATTCGACAGAGGCTTGGGAAACTATCCATCACTTGCGTGAAGCTGTGACGAATAATTGGACAAGGGTGTTCGAGAGAACACTGCCTATTGAAAAGAAAAAATATATGCTAGCCATCCTGGAGCATCCTTTTTATGCCCACCGGGATTTTAGGGCGGTAAAAGAGAAGGTTAATAAGTTTGCTCGCTTTTTTGGCGTCCCCCTTCTGTTTAAATCCCATAACCAAGCCCGTCTTACAAAACTCATTGAAGAGGAGATGGCGTCGACCGCCTCTCCCCAGCCATAAAAAATAGTGATTAAACAATAAATTACATACCATATTGTAGCGGCAACGTGATTTTGTTACAGTCGCAACAACTTTTTGTATAATAGCCAATTTATAAACTCTAACGATTATGACTCAATACATCTTCATCACAGGCGGCGTTGTTTCTTCTTTAGGCAAAGGGGTGGCGGCCGCAGCACTTGGTGCGATTTTGGAAGCGCATGGATTTAAAATCAGCCTAATGAAACTAGACCCCTATATTAACGTTGATCCGGGGACCATGAATCCGTTTCAGCACGGGGAAGTATTTGTGACAGAAGATGGAGCGGAGACGGATCTCGATTTAGGTCACTATGAACGCTTTGTCCGGCAGAAAATGACGAAAGCGAATAATTTTACCACCGGTCGTATCTACGCTAACGTGATACGTAAAGAACGCCGGGGCGATTACCTGGGTGGGACGGTGCAAGTCATCCCGCATGTGACGGATGAAATTAAGCAATGCATCATTAAGGGATCAGATAAGGCAGATATTACGCTGGTAGAAATTGGCGGTACAGTGGGGGACATCGAATCACTCCCTTTTTTAGAAGCCATACGGCAAATGCGCATGGAATTAGGCCGGCGACAGACGTTATTCATCCATTTAACACTGTTACCTTTTATTTCCACCTCCGGCGAGCTCAAAACTAAACCGACTCAACATTCTGTCAAAGAGCTGCGTTCCATCGGTATTCAACCCGATATTTTACTCTGCCGTAGTGAGCGGCCTATTTCTGACAATGCGCGCGAAAAAATTGCCTTGTTTACTAACGTGGAAAAAGCAGCGGTTATTCCTTTGTTAGATGTGGATTTCATTTATCAACTGCCTATTTCCCTGCATGAACAAGGGCTGGATAGAATTGTGTTGCAGCATTTTGGATGGGATCCTAAACCAGCGAATTTACATGAATGGATAGAGGTGGTAGAAGCTTATCGTCATCCTGAGTCAGAGGTGACGATTGGAATGATTGGCAAATATGTCGATTTAACAGATTCTTATAAATCTTTATCTGAAGCCATTTTACATGCAGGTATCAAAACCCGTACTCGTGTGAAGATTGAATACATCGATTCAGAAGATATCGAGTACAAAGGGACAGTCGCTTTATGCAAATTAGATGGTATTCTCGTTTGCCCCGGTTTTGGTAAACGCGGAACAGAAGGCAAAATTTTAGCGGCGCAATATGCTCGAGAAAAACAAATTCCTTATTTCGGCGTCTGTTTAGGGATGCAGATTGCCGTGATTGAATATGCGCGTCATTTAGCCAACATGCCTCATGCTAGCAGTACGGAGTTTGATCCCAGCACACCTTATCCTGTGATTGCATTAGTCACAGAGTGGACAACGCAAACGGGTGACCGCGAGCAGCGTAGTGAAAAATCAGAGGTAGGGGGTTCGATGCGTTTAGGGGGTCAAGTCTGTTATTTAACAGACGATTCACTAGTACGGAAAATATATGGCAAAGAAAAAATTGTTGAGCGTCATCGTCATCGTTATGAAGTTAACAATAATTTATTGCCAGCCCTTGAAAAAGCCGGTATGAGAGTATCAGGACGGTCACAAGATAATCTGGTGGAATTAATTGAACTGCCTAATCATCCTTGGTTTATTGGTTGTCAATTTCATCCCGAATTTACTTCAACGCCACGCGATGGCCATCCCTTATTTATGGATTTTATTCGTGCTGCAAAAACCTATCGTGAAAAAGCAGCAAAATCAGGAGCAAGCAAATGAAATTATGCGGATTTACAGTCGGTATCAAGCAACCCTTCTTTTTGATTGCCGGCCCTTGTGTGATTGAAAGTGAGCAATTTGCGATTGATACGGCGAGTGAATTAAAAGAGATAACGCAAGCATTGCAGATTCCTTTTATTTATAAATCATCTTTTGATAAAGCGAATCGAACCTCCATGCAAAGTTATCGCGGGCCAGGCGTGGAAGAGGGCTTGAAGATTTTAGAAGCGGTTAAGACCAAAGTCGGTGTACCGGTATTAACGGATGTGCATGAAGATACGCCGGTGGAAGAAGTTGCTCACGTAGTGGATGTGATGCAAACGCCTGCTTTTTTATGTCGACAAACGAATTTTATTCAGCGTGTCGCCAAACAAGGTATTCCCGTTAATATCAAAAAAGGTCAGTTTCTCTCGCCAGGCGAGATGAAATATGTCGCGGAAAAGGCTCGTCAAACAGGTAATCAGCAAATCATGGTATGTGAGCGGGGTGTCTCATTTGGTTATAACAATTTAGTATCGGACATGCGCTCATTGGCGATTATGCGGGAAACGGGTTGCCCCGTTGTATTTGATGCCACCCATTCTGTGCAAATGCCGGGTGGTGGGGGAGGAAAATCCGGCGGTCAGCGGCAATTTGTTCCGGTCTTAGCACGAGCGGCGATTGCAGCAGGCGTCGCAGGTCTTTTTATGGAAACCCATCCTGAGCCAGACCAAGCCCCTTCAGATGGCCCTAATATGTGGCCATTGCAAAAAATGCAAGCATTGCTTGCGATGTTGAAAGAATTAGATGAAGCAGTAAAGCGTCATCCCTTTCTCGAAGAATAAGTTAAGCTTTTCTTAAGTTTTCAATGTTACCTTCCCAATATGGAAAAAGGAGTTTCACATGGAAGTCAGGACGTCTCATCTTGCAGAAGATGTTGCTAATCTTATTCAACGGATGAAATCTGTTAGCGAGGAAAATAAAAAATTTGATGCTTTAATGGGCGTTGCGGAAGAAACAGAAGCATTTTTTATTAATAAAGAAAAAAAATTTAAGAAACACCCGCTAGCACAACAAAAATTGATTGAAGCGTATCAAAAAAGCATTCGTATTACTTCTCATCGTTTAGGAAAAATCAGTAGGGAAAATTTTTTAGCATTAGAAGATATTGCCAATACGAATGAAGTAACCCCCCCTCCAAGCCATCTTGCTATCTTACAATTTGCGCAAACATTATCACAAACCTATGTGACTCAAAATATTATTTCCCAAGCAACGCTTGAGCAACGACAACTCAGAGCTGGATTCTGGTTAGCGGTGATGTTGGATCGATTTAATAAAAGAGACTATCAAACCGTCGTTGCTATTCGAACAGCGCTAAATCATGTTCATGTTGAGAGGGCCTTAAACAAAGGATGGCCAAAAGCATGGGAAAAAATCAAAAATGAAATAGATTTTTTTATGGCACCCTCACGACAAAAAGCGCTTATTGAGAAAAGAAAACATGCAATTATTCCTGATTTAGGTAGTCTGAAAGCCCAGTTTATTCATTTAAAAGAGAAAGGAGCAAACGAGACGTATATCAGCGAGCAGGTGAAGCAAATTGCTGCTATGCAGGCTAAGCTTCATCTTCAGTTGAAACAACAACAGCATAAGCATAAGGAAAAATCAGTTTTTCCTTCTAAAGAAAATGAAGAAGGGATCTTTCAACCACTCACGCAATGTGCGATTTCCAATAAAAGTAAAGTGCATGTCAATAAAAAAGTTAGAGCTTATTTTGAAATAATGGAAGAAAAAGAAAAAATAGTGCAATTAAACTTAAAAATGTGGGTATTAGCAAATGATCTAAAAAAACTTGCCTCACGAGCTACATTCAACATGAAAGCCGATTTTGAGAGAATCACGCAAGATCTAAGTCCGCTATTGGCTTATTTGGAAAGCGCTGCTGCGAAAGGAATGGTAAAAGAACCAGGTGGTTGGATTATTTATTTATCAATGGCGATAAAAGACGTAAGAAAGAAAATAAGAAAAATTAAAACGAATACCCAATTATTGCATAGGTTGATCAATGGGAAATTGAAACAGCAATTAAAAAATTATAATGAACTAGAGACTATTTTGAAAACCCTCCGACGTTGTCTAGAGAATCAAAAAAAAATCCAATGGGCTATTCACCAGAAAAATATGACTTTAGCGACTAGTAATAAGGAACCTTTGAGCAGAGTCTCAACGAGTAGCGGTAATTTTTCTACTGTCACAGTGTTTACAGCATTACAGATTACTTCATCAGGCTCAGATCTCCAGGAAAAAACAGAGTCCGAGCTTAATTTACCGATATCAGAAAAACGCTATTATGCCGAGGTGGTGGGTAATGAGGAGGATAATGAAGAATATAGGCCGTCCAAGAGAGTGAAAGTGTGAAAGAAAATAATAATCAAATTGACCCCCCTCGATGGTACGCTTTTTGTTGCAAAATACTCCAAGCGCGATAAATTTGCTCTGCTACAATTAATTTCACCAAAATATGGGGAAATGTTAATGGCGATAATGACCAAATGGTCTCTGCTTTCTGCAAGCAAGCAGGCGCAAGACCTTCTGGGCCGCCTACTAATAAATCCAGATGACGGCCTTCCTGTTGCCAATTGGCTAATTCTTTCGCTAATTGCTCGGTCGACCAGAGTTTACCTCTTACATCCAATGCAATCACATGATGCTGGGGTTTTATCACGGCTAGCATCTTTTCTCCTTCCCGCTCAGTGAGCCGTTTGAGATCAGCATTGGTTGTGCGTTTTTCTGCTGGAATTTCAATTAACTCCAACATACAAGATGCAGGTAAGCGTTTGGCATATTCCTCATAACCTTCCTGTATCCAGGCAGGGGATTTATGCGTAATCGTAAGAAGACGTATGCGCATAATGTTTAAGAGGAAGGCTTATTTTCACGCATTTCTTTCACGGGTTCCCACAGATCTTCCAAGGAGTAAAAAGCCCGGGTCGCTGCTAGCATGACATGCACAATCACATCGCCTAAGTCTACGAGCACCCATTCACTCTCTCTATCTCCTTCGGTGCGCACACAGGTAAGATGGTTTTCCTTTGCTTTGACCGCGACATTTTCCGCTAATGCTTTTACTTGCCGCGTCGAACGGCCAGTACAAATAATCATATAATCAGCGATATCGGTAAGAGAACGGACGTCCATTGTGACGATGTCCACCCCTTTTAAATCATCTAACGCCTTCACTGCAAGATCACGTAATTCTTCAGGTTTCATGTTTAGATCCAACTATACTGTAAGTGCCATGTTGCTTAATATAATCAAAAACGCTATCCGGCAATAAATACCTTGGATTGCGTCCCATTGCAATCTGTTTTCGAATATCAGTCGCAGAGATTTCTAACGCTGTGATGGGTCGTAAAAAGATACCCCCGCCTAGATGGTTATGAAGGAAAGCGACTTCGTGCTGTAAGTGTGCGTTCAGCAAGTCAGCGATAATCCCTGTCGAAGGAAGATGGTAATTAGGCCGATGGGCAATGATAATATGAACAAGTTCCAGTAATTCTTTCCAACGATGCCAGCTAGGAAACCCTAAAAAAGCATCAATCCCCATAATTAAAGCAAAAGGAGTATTGGGGATTTCAGCGCGTAGATCAAATAATGTATCAATCATGTAAGAAGGGGTTTGACGGCGGATTTCACGGTCGTCTGCATAAA
Source organism: Gammaproteobacteria bacterium (assembly GCA_021324335.1). Lineage (GTDB taxonomy): Bacteria > Pseudomonadota > Gammaproteobacteria > DSM-16500 > DSM-16500 > Aquicella. The sequence continues at coordinate 7,888 of JAJPJH010000014.1, read as the reverse complement.
GAGCAGGCTCATTGGCGACAGCGCATTTGACCATAGCTAGTCGTTGTTCGGGGGAGGCTGCTGGCTGCTTACGGTGGACGGGCTGATAGCAGGGAATAAGGTGAACTTTTGCTAAATCGAAGGCTTCATAAATTTCCAGTGCCATACGCAGATGACCTAAATGAATCGGGTCAAAGGTGCCACCTAAAATACCAATGGCTTTGTGGGTTTGATACATTTTTTATCCTATTCTTTTAGGCTATATTTTTATTATAAATCATTCCTAAGCAAAACATACGCAAGCTATCCCAGACATCTCCTGGGGCGGCACCTTTGATAATGCGGTCAATTTCTGCTGCTTTAGCAAGCTGTTGCCAACAGTCGGCTGCAGAAAAAAGGCTGAGGAAACGTCGAATGCTAGGGTGGCGGCGCGGGAAAATACGCTGTTTTTGAAAGAGAGTTTCGTAAGTTGCACCCTGTTTTAGCTGTTCTGCCATATCCGCTAAGAGGCGTAATTCTCGGGTAATACTCCACAATATGAGCACAGGCTCGACTCCCTCTGCATGTAAACTTTCCAAGATGTGCAGGCTACGGGATAAGTTGCCGGCGATGACCTGGTCGATGAAGTCAAAGACAGTAAAATGACTTTCATCTGTCAGAATGGTTTGGATCAGATCACTGTTGATGGCGCCTGTTGGCGCTAATAAATAAATTTTCTCTACTGCATTCGCAGCGGCAATCAGATTTCCTTCTATATAATCGGCAAGTATTTGCGCTGCATCGGGTTGGAAAGCGAGTTTATATTTTTTCGCACGTTGTATGATCCATGCGGGCAATTGTTCGCGTGGAATAGGCCAAACAGCAACATGGGCACCTATTTTTTCTAAGGCACTGTACCAGCCGCTTTTTGCTATTTTGTCATCGATTTTTCCAATATCGATGAGGAGAAGATGATGGGGTGAGAGGTTACGGCTATATTCTTGTAAAATCTGGCCAGTGATTTTATCGGGTGTTGACTCACGATAATCTAATTCGATTAATTGTTTTTCTGCTAATAATGAAGGAGAGTGGAGAGTGGTATAGAGTTGCTGGGTGTCGGCTTCAGGGGTGATTCGAATGCGCTCCTCAAATCCTGCTTGTTTAGCAGCTTGGCGAATCCACTGGATGGCATCTTGTTTCAGTAGTAATTCATCACCACTGATAATGTAAGCTGGGAATAACTTTTTCGTTAAGTGTGCTTCCAGCTGAAAATAAGTCAATTTCATGATGTTTTCGTGGACGTGGAAGGTGAAAAAGCATCAGTGACAATTTTGGTGACTTCTTTCGAAGCTATCCGATTCATAATGGCAAATGCTAAAGCGCGACGCATTTGTTGATATAACAATGTCGCTTCATTACTGCTGCCAAGAATTTGATTGGATTGGATAGTCAGCGTTCTTGACTCACTGAGTGATTGGTTACCTAGCAACGTACGACCGTGGACATCTTGAATTTCAAAATTTACCGTGACACTTAATTCATATTGGCGTGTTTGTTGGGTTCCATTGACACTCTGTAATTTTTCAGAAGGTGTATCTCGAGTGATAACAAGAAGAGTGGTTGCCTCTTGAGGAGAAGAGACGAGTTGTACATGGGATAACTTTAATGCTTGCTGAAGGCTATGCGCTAGCGTGCCGTAAGGATCAGGTGCTTGTAAGTACATACGCTGAAGCGGGGGGGCAAGTTGGGTTTGCCCTTGCAGGTGATAGCCGCAGGCAGTGAGGAGTAGGGTGGAGAGGAAAATGAGTAAAAAATATATCAACCTGACACCATTTTTTATTGAATCCAGCATATTATTTCCCTACCACCACATTCACCAATTTATTCGGTACAATAATGATTTTCTTAATCGGCTGTCCCGCAATTGCTTGCTGCACTTTTCCATCTTCCTTCACTTTATCTTCAATCACGTGTTGTTCTGCACCATGCGGAACACGCACGCGGCTGCGTAATTTACCATTAATTTGCACCACTAATTCTACTGTATCAATTTTGAAAGTAATGGGACTCGTTTTCGGCCAAGAAGCATCTAAAATGACTCCCTCATAATGTAAATCCATCCATAATTGATGCGTAATATGCGGCGTGATTGGTGCTAATAAACGTAAAATAATGCTCAATCCTTTATGGATTACAATATCTCGAATATCCTCGGCCCCTGCACTGGGCTCTTCAATCTTAGCCAACAAATTCAACATCTTCATGCAGCCTGATACGACGGTGTTAAATTGTTGTCGTTCATAGTCAAATTTTGTTTGGTCTAATATCTCATAAATTTGGCGGAAAACATCCAGTTGTGCCGCATCTGCTTTTTCCCAATTCGTTGTACTTAATCGGGTTGAGCGGGGTAAACGATTTTGTGCTTGAATACGTGGTTGATGTTCATATGCAAACGCCCATAACCGCTTTAAGAAACGGTGCGCGCCTTCTACACCGCTGTCAGACCATTCTAAACTTTGTTCGGGAGGTGCTGCGAACATCATAAATAAGCGAACGGTATCGGCACCATAACGGTCGATTAAGGTTTGAGGATCGACGACATTGCCTTTCGACTTTGACATTTTAGCGCCTTTGTTTAACACCATCCCTTGTGAAAGTAGACGGGTAAAAGGTTCATCACTGTTTACCAAGCCTTCATCACGCATTAATTTATGAAAGAAACGTGCATATAACAAATGTAAAATGGCATGTTCGATACCGCCAACATATTGATCCACTGGCAACCAATAATTGGCGCGGCCATCTAACATGGCTTTGTTTTGTTTTTTGCAGGCAAAGCGTGCGTAATACCAAGAGGATTCCATAAACGTATCAAAGGTATCGGTTTCGCGTTCTGCTTGACCATGACAAAGCGGACATGTGGTTTGATAAAAAGAAGGATCAGATTTAAGCGGTGAACTAACGCCGGTGAATTGAACGTCTTCAGGAAGGACAACAGGTAAATCTTTATCAGGGACAGGGACCGTCCCGCAAGTAGGGCAATAAATAATAGGAATAGGTGCCCCCCAATAACGTTGTCTCGATATGCCCCAATCTCGTAGACGATAATTCACTTGTCGTTTACCGAGATGCTTGGCTTCGAGGTGTTTGGCAATGGCATCAAATGCGTGATTGAAATCCATGCCAGTGAATTCGTGAGAATCAATGAGTATGCCTTTTTCTGTCATCGCACTCTTGCTGAAATCCCATTCCGAACCATTTTGCGGCGTGATGACTTGCTTGATAGGTAAGTGATATTTAATTGCGAATTCAAAATCACGTTGATCATGCGCAGGGACAGCCATTAAAGCGCCTGAGCCATATTCCATTAATACAAAATTCGCTACCCAAACAGGAAGCATCTCGCCAGTCATCGGATGCTTGGCTTGGATATTAAGCGGCATGCCGCGTTTTTCCATGGTTGCCATTTCAGCTTCGGCCACTTTAATGTTTCGACATTCCTCGATGAATTGTTTAAGAGCAGGATTTTTTTCTGCTAATTGCTTAGCTAAGGGATGTTGGGGTGCAACAGCTAAGTAGGTGACGCCAAACAAAGTATCTGGGCGTGTGGTAAAAATAGAGACTGGACTGTAGTTGGGAATGTCAAACGTAATTTCGACCCCTTCAGAGCGACCAATCCAATTACGTTGCATCGTTCGTACTTGTTCTGGCCAATGAGTGAGTTTATCTAAATCATTCAGTAATTCTTCAGCATAAGCAGTGATTTTTAAGAACCACTGAGGAATTTCGCGCCGTTCTACCAACGCGCCAGAGCGCCAACCGCGGCCATCAACAACTTGTTCATTCGCTAATACGGTTTGATCGACAGGATCCCAATTCACTTCGGCATTTTTTTTGTAGACTAATCCTTTTTTATAGAGACGTAAAAAAAACCATTGTTCCCAACGGTAATAATCAGGATCACATGTGGTTAATTCACGGCTCCAATCATAAGCAAATCCCATCTGCATCATTTGATTGCGAATATGTGCGATGTTTTGGCGTGTCCATTTTGCGGGTGCGATGTTATGTTTAATCGCTGCATTTTCAGCGGGTAATCCGAAAGCATCCCAGCTCATAGGTTGCAAAACATTCTTACCTAACATGATTTGGTAACGCGCGATAACATCGCCGATTGTGTAATTACGCACGTGGCCCATGTGCAGGCTGCCACTGGGGTAAGGCATCATCGATAAACAGAAAAATTTTTCTCGGTTGACATCTTCTACAACTTGGAAACAATTCTTTTCTTCCCAGTAGTGTTGGGCACGCTTTTCAATATCATGTGGTTTGTACTGTTCTTCCATTTAGGTTCTCACTTATTGTTTTTGATCGCACCGCTGCGATAAGTAATATGACAGCAATAAATAAAATAGGGTCTGAGCCATTACGCATCCACGGTGTTAGTCCTATCATGGGTTGGACTTTGCCATTTAACACAAATACTTCATGCGGGGGAGCCGTTGCAATGAGATTTCCATCTGCGCCGATAATAGCTGTAATGCCGTCATTGCTGACAAAAACCATCGGACGTTTGAATTCGAGTGCGCGCATTTGCGCTATTTGTAAATGTTGGGCTTGGGCTGAAGAATTGCCGAACCAAGCATCATTCGTCAATGTTAATAAAAAACTGATGGTTCGGTCGTTTGAATAAATTAATTCCGGATAGGCTACTTCATAGCAGAGAGACGTGAGGATTTTGACATGGTCAAGCGTGAGGGGTTGTTGCCTTATCTTGCCTGGGACCATGTTGGCCATGGGAATATTCATAAAATGGAAGAACCACGGGAAGAGGGGATAAGAGGGAACATATTCGCCGAAAGGGACAAGTCGGCGCTTTACATAAATTTCATTGCGAGCACCTAACGTGATGACGGCATTGTAGTAGTTATCACCCTCAGCAGCGACAGGGATACCAAGAATAAGCTGGGAACCACTGGCTTTCGCTTTTCTATCGAGAGCATTCACAAAGTCCGCCGCATCAGAGAGTGGCATAGGAATCGCGGCTTCCGGCCAGATAATGAGTTGATTTTTTCCCCATAAAGGTTGAGTGAGTTGGGTGTAGCGATCAAAAGAAAGTTGGATATGATCAGGTGACCATTTTAAGGATTGGGGAATGTTGCCTTGAATTAAGGCGATAGAAATAGGGTCCCCGTTTGGCTTTGTCCACGGAATTAAATTAAGTAAACCACCTGCTGTCCAAATAGCAGTGAGGATGAGGATAGAAAGATAGCCACTTCGATAGGCTTTTTGCTTGAACTGAAGAATGCCTTGGACGAGGAGTGCGCTAGTGAGTAAAAGGGCTAGCGAAACACCGTAAACGCTAAAAATGGGGGCATAGCCTTTAAGCGGGGAAGTGGTTTGACTATAACCCAGAAAGAGCCAGGGGAAACCTGTAAACACCCAACTCCGTATCCATTCGCTCAATAGCCAAATGGCAGGGAACGCATAGACCAGTTTGGCGGTATTAGGGAAGGGAAAGTAGCGGTTAGTGAGATACCCAACGAAAGCCGGAAAACAGGCGAGAGCAGCAATGAGGCCACCGGTAATGATGGCGGCAATAGCAGCAGGGGTTTCACCAAATACATGAATACTATGAAAAACCCAGTATACCCCCGCTGTAAAAAAACCTAACCCAAACATAAACCCTAAGCAAAAGGCACGACGAGGAGAAGCTTGAAGCCATAAGGCTAGTAGGCCGGCGGGGGAAATGACTGCTAAGGGAAAAATGTTATAAGGGGCAAAGGCAAAGGCTAGTAACATACCTAGCACTAGGGCGGCAAGATCAAGACGAAGCATTTTAAGCCAATTTTTCATGATGGAGTCTAAAAGAAATTAGTTAATCACAGCAAGATAGCAAGTTTACTGGAGATGAAAGCCTGATAGCAATAACTCGCCAAAAAGAACTAGACATTTTAAAAGCATAAAGCTACCATTCCGCTCGTTCAAATTTCCCTTCAAGCCTGCCTTAGAATGTTCTCATCATCATCTTTTTTTCTTGAGTTCTTCTTTTTTTTTTGATAACGTCCATCGTTTTCTTAATTCAAGCCTATAGCTTGAAGAATAGAGTTGAAGACACCCTGGTGTTATCACCATATCAACAATAAGGAGAAATCCTCGTGAGTAGCCAACTAAAACCATTTGCGGTTGCACTTTGTTTAGCTGGGTTTGCTGCATCGCCAGCATTTGCGGCGACTGATAGTACCAGCCCGGACAATGCCCAAATCCAAGCGGAACTCGTTAAACTTCAAAAAGAAGTGAAGACGCTGAAAACGCAAATGAAAACCAATCAGCACGTTGCAAAGAAATCCTCCCACAAGAAAGTCATGGGAATGCAAACGGCTGATTCTTCTTCTAGCGATGATTCCAATCAAACAGGTAGTGATCAACCCGAGAAGTTGTCTCCTGCCCAAGTAAAAAGTTTGATTTCACAGGAAAGAGAATATTTACCATTTGATATTGACGTGCCAGGACAAGCGTTTGTTTCAACAGGCCCTTATGTCGGTGTGCCTATTCAATACGCTGGATCTGAATTGGTGGTGAATAGCCCCAGTGTGAATACCGATGTGCAATTATTAAGCATTCGTAAATCTATCCATCAGCAATTAGAAGCGATGGGTGGAGAATTGTTTAAAGAGCCGTATCATTCCCATTTGTTATTGAGCGGCGTGGTTGAAGGGCAAGCAAGTTATAACAGCCACGGTGGCTCCTCCAGTTTAACTAACATTCCAAATCCGAATCCGGATACTGTTCAAGGTAACATGCCGGAAACGACGAATGTTGATGTGACCAATGTCAGCTTAGATGCATTTTTCATTGGTCCAAGTGATTGGACGTTAGGATTTGTTGAGCTGTCTTATAATAATTACCCGCCAAGCAGTACGAATTCTTACACCGTATCGAATTCGAATGTGTATGTGAATAAAGCCTTTGTGACGATTGGGGATTTTGCTAAGTCTCCGTTTTACGGCACGTTTGGGCAATATTATGTGCCATTTGGTGTGTACTCTTCCGTCATGGTCAGCGATACGCTGCCTAAGCTTTTGGCACGTACGAAAGAAAGAGCTATCGAGCTAGGTTTTAGCCAGCAAGGTGACAGTGGTTTCTATGGATCGACCTATGTATTCCGTGGCGATGCGCATACGGAAGCAGTTAGTAAGGTTAATAATGGCGGTCTTAATGCTGGTTACCAATTTGTCAAAGGTCCTTTCAATGGCAATTTAGGTGCTGGTGTAATTGCTAACTTGGCCGATTCGGGCGGTATGCAGTTGGGGAATGATTTTGACGATAATGAAAACATGCATAACCATGTTCCTGCCTATGATGTCCATGCATTATTTGGTCTCAGTGAAAAATGGACCTTAATCATGGAATATGTCATTGCGTCTACCAACTTTAATCCTAATGACATGAGCTTTAATGGTCATGGTGCGAAACCGTCGGCGTTAGATACGCAGTTGGCTTATTCTTTTTATATTTTAGATAACAAGCCAAGTTCTATTGCTGTTGGGTACGGCAAGTCTGACCAGGCATTGGCGTTGGAAATTCCGTTGACTCGTACATCGGTGACGTTTAATACGTCGATCTGGCGGAATACGTTGCAGAGTCTTGAGTTCCGGCATGATAAGAATTATGCAGCTAGCGATACGGCGAATGGCCCTGGTGGCCCAGCGGGTGCTTGTACGGCTTCTGCATGTTCGTCGACGGGTCAGGCAGACAACGCGGTTACGGCGCAGTTTGATTATTACTTCTAATCTGTTGTTTGCAAGAGAGATGAGAAAACGCCTCGAAAAGAGGCGTTTTTGTTGTGCGCCAAGCATGGCGCAATTCTAGGCGGTGAAAGTCCGCTGCACGCCGTGGAGATCGGAAGTGCGAGTCTAGGCAAGGGTGT
>JAJPJH010000101.1 GCA_021324335.1 Gammaproteobacteria bacterium | reverse complement strand
TGGAACAACAAGCGATGTTGTTGAAACGTTAACTTAAACCGCCGTATGCGACACCGCACGTACGGTGGTGTGAGAGGACGGCGGCGTGAGCCGCCTCCTACTCGCTGTACATCAATACAAAAGAGGCTGCTCTAAAAATAAAAGGCTCTAATGCTGAATAAGAGGAAGAGGCTTGCTGTTTTATATGCGAGCAAATCTCAAGTGCTTGCTGATAAATTTCGGCCGCTTTATCTTTTTGATCAGATACCTCTTTTTTAATACCGTACAGAAGTAAGCTCTTAAGATATGTCTGAGTGATGTCATTGGCCAATGCGGATTGTTCTGGCGTATGAGTGAATGGATCTACCATGTCGAATAATTTTTTGCTATCTTCTAGAATTTTTTCAAATTTTACTTCGTCAGCTTCTAATGTTGCTTGCAATAAAGTTTGTGTTTCTATAATGCTATTTAGGCTTTCTGTTATTTCCTCTGTATTAATCACAGCATTAACATTCGTATTAACACTTATAGAAGAAGATTTCGTTTTAGAACGCGGCATAGGGCTTTCTCTCGTTCTGAGTGTAGGGTAATTTTGTTTTATTAATTTTTAACTATAACTAAACTAATACGCTTTTGCAAAAACAACCGGTTGCGGGCTATGTTCACCTGTAAAAACACATTTACCCGGATTTTTTTGCTGATCAAATGGAATGCAGCGTATTGTAATGCCTAACTCCTGTTTCATTTTCGCTTCAATTGCCGGATCCCCATTCCAATGTGTTAATGCAAATCCGCCGCCTTCCCCTTTGAAGAAATCATATAAATCATTCAGGTTAGTGATAACCGTCGTATTCTGCTTGCGGAATGCTTGTGCTCGTAATAAAAGCTGCGATTGAATGTCATCCAATTCTGCTTTGATCGTTTTAATAAACTCTTGCCTAGTAACGGATTGTCGTTCTTTATAATCCTTATCACGCCGCCCCATGAAAACCGTATCAGCTCCAACTTCTTTATTACCAATTTCAATACGAACGGGAATTCCTTTTTTGTACCAACTCCAGCCTTTCTCACCACCCGCTATATCACGCGCATCGATTTCAATTTCTAAATGCCGATCATGGAAGTAAATTTGTCGTAATTCCTCTGCAATACGCTCGCAATACGCCATAACGGTAGCGCGGTCTTCTTCTTTATGAATAACAGGCAAAATGACGACATGTGCCGGCGCCACTTTAGGAGGCAGCATGAGACCGTTATCATCACTATGGGTCATGATCAAGCCGCCAATCAGACGGGTCGAGACACCCCATGAACTGGTCCAAGCAAATTCTTCTTTTCCTTCTGCACTTAAATATTTGATATTAAAACCGCGCGAGAAATGTTGACCTAAAAAGTGTGAGGTGCCTGCTTGCAATGCTTTTTTATCTTGCATCATCGCTTCAATCGTATACGTATTCACAGCGCCAGGAAAACGCTCGCTCTCGCTTTTTTCGCCTTTGATCACAGGCATGGCTAAATATTCTTCTGCAAATCGCGCGTAGACGTCCAACATTTTTACTGATTCTTGCATTGCTTCTTCAGCGGTTGCATGCGCTGTGTGGCCTTCTTGCCAGAGAAATTCAGTCGTGCGTAAAAATAAGCGGGTGCGCATTTCCCAGCGGATGATATTTGCCCATTGATTGACTAAGATGGGTAAATCCCGATAAGACTGTACCCAGCGTGAAAACGCATCTCCAATAATTGCTTCTGAGGTAGGACGAATGATGTAAGGTTCTTCCAAAGGACTAGCGGGAATCAATTTACCTTCTGCATCTTTCGCGAGGCGATGATGTGTCACCACTGCACATTCTTTTGCAAAACCTTCGATGTGTTCTGCTTCTTTTTGCATAAAGCTCATGGGGATTAGCAAAGGAAAATAAAGATTCTTGTGTCCCGTTGCCTTAATGCCTTTATCAAGAATACGCTGAATATTTTCCCAAATCGCAAAACCCCATGGCTTAATAATCATGCAACCGCGTACAGGTGATACTTCTGCCAAGTCAGCAGCTTTAATAATTTGTTGATACCATTCCGGATAATTTTCTGATCGCGTTGGGGAAATAGCTGTTTTGAGATGTTTACTGGATTTCATTTAATACTTGCTCCACATGGCCAGGAACTTTCACTCCACGCCACATGGCGCGGATGATCCCTTTTTCATCGATTAAAAATGTTGAACGTTGTATACCTAAAAAGGTTTTGCCAAACATACTTTTTTTATTAATCACCCCGTATGCCTCGCATATATCGGCTTTATCATCGACTAACAGAGTGAACGGTAACGCATATTTTTCTTTAAATTTAGTATGGGATTTGGGGCTATCTTTAGAAATACCCATGATTTCCACGTTGTGTTTTTGGAAAGTGGAAAATTGATCCCGAAAATCACAGGCCTCTTTGGTGCAGCCAGGGGTATTATCTTTAGGATAAAAATAAAGTACCACTTTTTTACCGCGTAAATGGCTTAGGGTGATCGGTTCTGCTTTGTCATTGAGCAAAGTAAAATCAGGCGCTCTCTCGCCAACCTTAAGTGTCATAGAAGTTGTCTCGGCTTAATTGAATCGAAGAAGAATACCACTAATGATTATTTTCGAGAATATATAACCTATCATTTCATGCCAGCAGTCACTGCTGGCATGAGGTTTTGTGCGCCAAGCATGGCGCAATTCTAGGCGGTGAAAGTCCGCTGCACGCCGTGGAGATCGGAAGTGCGAGTCTAGGCAAGGGTGTACATCGCGAGATGGAATCTGAAGGAAGCCGATGACGTAATAAGGTTGTGATGAACAAGAACTGAATTAGGCTGTTATAACAGGGTAACCCGGCAATAGACGGAGAAGC
>JAJPJH010000046.1 GCA_021324335.1 Gammaproteobacteria bacterium | reverse complement strand
GTATTCGCGAATGTGTAACTGATGATGAGTACCACAAGCTGCTTCCGCAGTTTATACAGCTTTAATCAATTTACAACTGGAATGTAGTCTATCGAACGCTTACATTTCGGCAAATGAAATACATTTTTTTAATTCGATCAGTGGGTTGCATGTTTTAGAATTATCTAATAATTATACGGTAAAACATCTTGAAGAAGATCTAATAAATTTAATATTTAAGAAAAATATACTATTTAAATGGTTTATTCCTCATGAGGGGCTGCGGTATATTTATGCAGAAAGCAAAATGACAAATAATCTAAATGTAGCTACTGATAATCTTGAAGTTTATTTAAACTCGGTAGGAGAACTATTAGACGATGACAAGACTAAGGGTTATCTTGAAAGATGCCAATATGTTTTAAGAATATTAAACAAACATTTTGATAACAAAAATTCTATAAGTGAAAATCAAATTAATCAGATTGCATCGTCAATGTGGAATAATTTAGATGCTAAAAAAATAGTCCTAGCAAGTAGCGGTGTGTTGTTGTTAGGAATGTTTGCCTATAGAACTATGAATAGCAATATCGATAATGATGAATTACATTATCTAAATAACTTGAAGCCGTAGCATTACTCCCTAAAAAACATCTAACATATTTATCTTCATCGCCCCCGTGGCTGCTTACGCCAATATTTTTCTGCTTCCTCTAATCCTTGCAACACTTTGTCATTCTCAGGCTTTGCAGCTTCTTTTTTCAATTGAAAGAAAGAATGTGAAAATGCTGATGTTGGGTTACTCGCATCGATAATTAGCCTGCCTAATTGTCTATAGACATGATAGTTTGCCCAGCTATCAGCGCTGCAAAATTGGGAATAAAATTTTTCTAATTTAGATTTAAACTTTTGATCTTGCATGTAACGATAGCCGACATCCCAGCGTTCCTTATCCTCATCCTCGGTATCGCCACAACGGAAATGAGGTTTGCCGGTTAATGCTAAACTATCTAAACTACGTTCCCCTTCCCGAACCTGAGGCCAAATATTGCTATCAGTATGGGCATACAATGCATCAAAAACTTCCTTAGAGAATGAGCCCATGCTGAGTAATAATATTTTACCTGCTTTTAATGCCTTGATCTGCGCGATAGTGTTTTGAGAAGATAAATCGCCTATTTCAAACTCATTGGCTAATGCCAATTTTTTAATTGCGTTCTGAACATTTTCCATACCTAATAGATAATTTCCAGACCACTCATCCTGATTAATAATATTCTGTAAAATTTCCGCTTCTTTCATATAGTCATAATAAACCGCAATAATTAATGGTTTTTTATAAGCGAGAGGCCCTTGTTGTTGGGCATATCTCGCACCCATTATGATTTCCAATATATTATTTAGAAATTCGTTTGGCGAATATTTAGCGCATAGTGTTCTGCCATAAACAGGGAGAATATTATACTCATGGCTTTTTACTGCTTGTAGATAAGTAAGGAGTGCTGGTTTTTTTTCTACTATCAATTGCCCTTTAGGATTATTTTCTAAATAAAATTCAATGGTAGGCAAATCTGTAACAGATTCTGTTAAAAATTTATAATTGCTATCTAAAAATTTTTGTTCTTTCTTATCAAAAAATTGAATAGCTGTTTGAATATAAGGAACATAGCTTAATTCAGGCGCCCGATAATAAGGAGTATATTGAATGAAAATCTCTGAATTAGCAAAATTCGCCATGTTAAAACAAAGATTAGGCATATCAAATATTATTTTCTTAGTAACATCAGGAATATCACACGGGAAAAAACGAGAACCTGCTATCCCTAACGCAATTTTTTCTGTTTTACCGAACCTGGTTTGATTAGCATAATACCCCCATTTCATAAAACGAATCTTCAAATCTGGCTGATAAAAATCATCAGGCAGTGTAGCTGGAAGACCATAAAGTGTTGCGATTTTTGAGGTTTCACTTTGTGGATAAATTACTTCGAATTTCCCCGCATAGCCCAATCTTCTAAATTTGTTAATAATAAGAAAAGTAGCTGCTTGATTTCCAAACCCCGGGGTATTATCAAAAAAACCTCGTATGATTTTTTCATTGAATAACGTGTAAGTTGGCGTAACCGTATCGTTACGCATAGTGCAGTTGAGATAACTGTAGGGGGTTGCATTCACCAAACTGAAGGGTGTAAAAGAACATAATACGGTGAGGGCCTGCAGAGGATGGTTGATGAGATATTTATAAGATGAATATAATGGAGCGGTTATTTCACTGAAAAAAGAGTACTCATTCTGCGGTAGGTAAGAGTCAATTACTTTATTCAATTGCTTAAATTCATCACGTTCCGCAATATAATATGCGTCTAGAAAGAGATGTGTTTTTACGTATCGGTTAGGGTGATCTCCTGCTGGGCTATGGATATATTTTTTGAATGCCTTAACGGCGTTAGTAAAATCAGGCGCTTTTTTCTGGGCTTCCAGTATGTCTATTAAAAAAGTGGGATCACCATCCCATTTCTGATAAGCAGTAATAAGCATATTTAAAATAGATACTTCATTTGAATTCATACAGTTAACTCCTCCCTAAAATGTAATAGAATATATTCTTATCGTGTGTGATTTTCACAATAATAAACTATCAGCTATAATCCAATCCCTAAGTTCAGGATGGTAATTGTAGGCCACATCAGCGAAAGCCGGGATGATAAAGAAAAGGAAAAATTATGTCAGTAAAAAAACAATCAAGCTACCAATGGGATGATCCTTTATTACTAAACGAGCAATTAACCGAAGAAGAACGTTTGATTCGTGATTCGGTGCATGAATTTGCGCAAGCAACATTGCAACCTAAAGTCATCGAATCTTTTCATAACGAACATTTTGATCCTGCTCTCATGCGCGAATTCGGCAAAGCCGGCATACTCGGCGCCACGATTCATGGTTATGGTTGTGCCGGCGTGAATTATGTGTCTTATGGGCTCATCATGCGTGAACTGGAGCGCGTTGATTCTGGTTACCGTTCTGCTGCTAGTGTGCAGTCTAGTTTGAGTATGCATGCCATTTATGCTTATGGTAGTGAAGCCCAGAAGCAAAAATATTTACCTAAAATGGCTAGCGGAGAATGGATAGGCTGTTTTGGCTTAACAGAGCCGAATCATGGTTCTGATCCTGGCCATATGGATACGCGTGCGACAGCAGTCAAAGATGGCTATCTATTGAAAGGCACCAAAATGTGGATTACTAATTCGCCTATCGCTGATGTATTTATCGTCTGGGCGAGGAATGAGAAAGGGAGAATCCGCGGTTTTATTCTGGAAAAAGGCATGAAAGGATTATCTGCTCCTGTGATGCACGGTAAATTGAGTTTACGCGTTTCTATCACTGGCGAAATTGTGATGGATGATGTGTTTGTGCCGGCAGACAATGAATTACCACTCGCTGATGGATTATCGGGCCCACTTGGTTGTTTAGATAACGCTCGGTATGGTATCGCTTGGGGGGCATTAGGAGCGGCTGAATTTTGTTGGCATGCTGCACGGCGATATACATTAGAACGGAAGCAATTTGGTCATCCGCTGGCTGCGAATCAATTGATTCAGCATAAGCTCGCGGTGATGCAAACTAATATTACACTTGGCTTGCAAGGCTGTTTACGATTAGGTCGCCTAAAAGATGAAGGACGTGCTGAAACGCCGATGATTTCGATGATGAAACGGTTTTCCACCCTCACTGCATTAGATGTCGCACGTGAATCACGTGATATGCATGGTGCTAATGGCATTATGGAAGAATTTCAAGTGATGCGTCATGCATGTAATTTGGAAACAGTGAAAACATATGAAGGGACAGCTGATATTCATGCATTAATTTTGGGGCGTGCACAGACTGGTATTCAAGCGTTTAAGCCATTGGGAAACATTGAGAAATAAAATTATAGTAGAAAAAAACCACTGTCATCCCGCGGACAAGCCGCGGGATGACATCAGAGTTTTTTTACTGAGGGCATAACACAAAATTAAAAATGACTCCTATTTTTAATCATCCAAATTCACTCGCAATGTCGCCGCTATTGCCCAAGGCAGTAACGTTATTGCCAATACTGAAAGCCCAGCTAAAAACGCAAGCGGCCCTGCAATTGAAAATCCCGCTTGCGATTGCTGCACAATGTTCACACCAAAAATAAGCACGGGTGTTACCAGCGGCAGAATCAACAAGCCTAATAACACACCTTGCTGCCGCAAACCTAATGTTAACGCTACCCCTAAACTACCGATTAATATCAGTATCGGCGTTCCTACTAATAAACTGAAACACAATGCCACAATGGCAGAGGCAGACAAATGAAATAAACCACCGAGTACGGGTGTTAATGCAATTAACGGCAATTCTGTCACGATCCATTGCGCGGCTAATTTCCCTAGCAGAATGAGCGAGAAAGGTGTGGGATTTAATAATAATTGCTCGATATTACCATCTTCTAAATCTGTAAAAAAAACGTGTTCGATTGATAATAAACTTGCTAGTAACGCAGCTATCCAAATGCAGCCTGGTATTAATTTTTGTAACAATGCTTCATCAGGTCCTAACGCCAATGGAAATAAGCTAATCATAATGACGAAAAATCCTAACGGATAAAGCCATTCTTGCGATCGCCGTAGATGCAAAACTAATTCAGTATAAAAAATAAATCGAAATAATTTTAACATGCAGCTAACCTTAACGTCCGCATGCTTGTATGAGCTGGTATAGCATGATGTGAACTGAGAATACTGATACCGCCTTGTTGTAAATGCGCTGTTAAGCGCTCGAAAAAAATAACTTGCGTTGGCGTATCTAATGCGGTGAGAGGTTCATCTAAAATCCACACGGTTTTTGGAAAAAGAAATAATTTAGCTAAAGCCAAACGCCGCTTCTGCCCAGCAGATAAATGATGTGCTAACGTTTGTTGATGGGAATGGAGTTGTAAAAGAGATAGTACTTCTTGCTGATGAAAAGAATCAGATTGTCCCGCAAGACAAGCAGCTAGCTGCAGATTTTCTTTCACCGTTAAACCAAGCTTAATGCCGTTCAGGTGGCCGACGTAGTGTAATACTTCCCAATATGCCAGACATTTTTCTTGAATAGGCTGCCCGTGCCAGCAAATTTTACCGCTTGCCGGTGTTGCCAAGCCCGCTAATAATCGCAGTAAACTAGATTTACCTGAGCCATTCGGTCCTTCAATAATTAAGCCCTCGCCCGCTGGTAACTGAAATGACAGTTGTTCGAATAAAAGACGCTGATGCCGAATACAACTTACATCCTTCGCTTCCAAAGCATAGCCCGTATCCATCATGTCCTTAATCACTTAATCAAATAAATAACTAATCCCTAAGCCAATATCATTCGAACCCGTGTTACCTGCATGATAAAGACCATAAGCTCCTGATCGATGATGCACACGCGCCACTAATTGAAGTTGTGGATAGCTGGGCAGTGCAAAAGTCGCTTCAAACATCAGGTAATTGAGGAAACGCTTGGTATTCTCATTATCATTTTTTTCAATAGCAGGTATCGAGGTGTCGTAAGACACACCTTCTGCAAAGGCAAGTGAGGTATTTACGTAATGGTTCCATGGTAGATTGGCCCAGCGGAAAATAATATAGGGATCGAATTCATATATCGTATGTTCATTATCCCCTTGTCTGACGGTGACATTCCCTGCAAGCTGGACGACACCGACAATCGGGTTTACCAAACGGCGCAAGAAATTATCTTGACTTAACGTATGAGCGACTTCGATGGATTGGATATGCTCGGGCCAGCGCTCGAGATTATGCAGGGTCAAGACGTCAACTAAGGGGTTATTAACGGTGACACCGTAATAATAGAGGACAGACCAAGGATATTGATCGTACAATGCTTGGCCTTCAGGGTAGATCGTTGGAGCAGGGCTGCTGGTTGTGGTAGTGCCTAGAACAGTAAGAGGGAATAAACTAGCTAGACAAGCCATTAACTTATATTTTATTTGTTTATTATATGACATCGTTATTTTCCTACCTGAGAATCTGAGGGCTATCTTACCTCAATTAAGCTAGATGACAAAGTTGGACTAAAGTCTCTTGTTCTATGGTCAGCACCCAGATACAATAGCGAGTTTTTATAGATAGACGAAAGATTACTTAGTGGAGATTGGATTCATGTTAACAACTGCTGCCAAAGCGGAGATTATTAAGACTTATCAGCGCGGCAAGAACGATACCGGTTCTTCCGAAGTTCAGATTGCCTTACTGACCGGACGAATCAATAACTTGACTGCTCATTTAAAGAACAACAAAAATGACGTTCATACCCGTCATGGTTTAATGAAGCTGGTGAGCCAGCGCCGTAAGCTGTTACGCTACCTACGTAGCCAAGATATGCAGCGTTATACGAATATTATCAAAGAGTTAGATATACGCGGCTAATTCGCTTCTTGCGTGTTAGACCAAATACCTCGCCCCTCTGCCTGCCCCGATTCGATCCACTTCATACTAAAAAGCGAATCAAATCGAGGAAGGCCGGGGTGTCCGAGTGTCATAGTGAAATTTAATTAATTAGGTGATTATTTTGAGACCCATTAAAAAGACATTTCGTTACGGTAACCACAACGTAACACTGGAAACAGGAAAGATCGCCCGCCAAGCAACGGCTGCGGTGATGGTTAGCATGGATGATACCGTGGTATTGGTGACTGTTGTTGCCCAAGAAAGTGCATCCGAAGACAAAGATTTTTTCCCTTTAACTGTTAATTACCAAGAACGCACTTATGCTGCCGGCCGTATTCCGGGCGGTTACTTCAAGCGTGAAGGTAAGCCTAGTGAGAAAGAAACCTTAACCTCCCGATTAATTGATAGACCGTTACGTCCGCTTTTTCCTAAGGGCTTTAATTTTGAAGTCCAAGTGATTGCGACGGTTTTGTCTATGAATCCTGAGATTGATCCGGATATTCCAGCGATGATCGGGGCATCGGCTGCCATCGCGCTTTCTGGCATGCCGGTGACCAGCCATTTGGCAGCAGCGCGGGTAGGCTATGTTGATGGCAATTACGTGCTGAATCCGACTATTCCGCAATTGCAAAACTCTGCTTTAGACATGGTCGTGGCAGGAACGGAAAATGCCGTACTCATGGTGGAATCAGAAGCGAAAGAATTGCCTGAATCCGTGATGTTAGGCGCAGTGATGTTTGCTCATCGTGAGATGCAGATGGTGATTAATACCATTAAAGAAATGGTTGCCGAAGCAGGTACTACCGCCTGGGAATGGACACCGCCGGTGGTTAACGCTGAGTTGGAAAAGAAGATTGTTGATTTATGCAAAGCGGATATTGAAAAAGCCTATCAGATTAAAGATAAACAAGAACGACAGGATACCATTGCGGAATTGCGGGCCCGTGTGGTGGATCAAGTCATCGCCGATAATGCAGGTAAAGAAGATGAGTTAGCATTAGAAGTGGATGCGAAATACGTCTTTAATCACTTAGAAAGAAATATTGTTCGTGGCCGTATTTTACAGGATTTACCCCGTATTGATGGACGCGATACCCGAACTGTTAGACCCATTAATATTCAAATTGGCATTTTGCCGCGTGCACATGGTTCTGCTTTATTCACGCGTGGTGAAACGCAGGCAATTGTCGTGGCTACATTGGGGACGGAGCGGGATGCCCAAGTAGTGGATGCGCTAGAAGGAGAACGTAAAGAAAACTTTATGTTGCATTATAACTTTCCGCCTTACTCCGTGGGTGAAGTGGGTATGGTAGGGAGTCCGAAGCGACGTGAAATTGGTCATGGCAATTTAGCTAAACGTAGTGTGACGCCGGTATTGCCGACACAAAAAGATTTTTCCTACGTATTACGTGTGGTATCTGAAATTACGGAATCCAATGGTTCTAGTTCCATGGCAACGGTTTGTGGGACGAGCTTGGCATTAATGGATGCAGGCGTGCCGATCAAGTCACATGTGGCTGGGGTGGCGATGGGATTAGTCAAAGAAGGTGACCGATATGCGGTATTGACGGACATCTTGGGAGATGAAGATCATCTGGGTGATATGGATTTCAAAGTAGCCGGTACCACCGAAGGTGTGACGGCGTTACAGATGGATATCAAGATTGACGGGATCACTGAAGCTATCATGCAGCGTGCATTGGAACAGGCGCGGGAAGGTCGGATTCATATTTTAGGTATCATGAATCAGACGATCGGGAGTGCGCGTCAAGAAATGTCCGCTTATGCACCGCGTGTGCTGACGATGCGGATTCCACCGGATAAGATCCGTGATGTGATTGGGAAAGGTGGGGTGACCATTCGAGCGTTGACGGAAGAAACGGGTACAGTGATTGATATCAGTGATGATGGTGCAGTGAAAGTTGCGGCGGCGGATTTGGCTGCGTGTGAAGAAGCGATTCAGCGTATTGAACGGATTACGGCAGATGTCGTTGTTGGTCAGACGTATGAAGGTACGGTGACTAAGCTGGCTGAGTTTGGTGCATTTGTGACGTTCTTGCCGGGTAAGCAAGGGTTGGTGCATATTTCACAGATTTCGCATGAGCGAGTCGCGCAAGTGAGCGATAAGTTAGCGGAAGGGCAAGTGGTGAGAGTGAAAGTGCTGGAGATTGATAAGCAGGGGCGGATTCGGTTGAGTATGAAGGAAGTGGAGATGCAGCCTCAGCAGTAGTAAAAAAGTTGTACTTGGCTTTACACCAGTCATTTTCGTATGCATAATACGAAAATGACTGGTATCCATCGAAATCTTCAACAAAAAATCGCCTTATTACTGGAGAAATTTCCAGTTGTCACCATTTTAGGCGCTAGGCAGGTTGGTAAAACAACGCTCGCTAAACAAGTGGTTCCTGATTGGAAATACGTGGATTTAGAAAACCCAAACGATGTTGAGCGAATTTTGCATGACCCTGTTTTTTACTTTCAACAATATCCTCGACATCTTATTATTGATGAAGCTCAAACTTATCCTGAATTGTTTAAGGTGCTGCGATCATGTGTAGATGAAAAGCGACAGGAAAAAAGTCGTTTTTTGTTAACGGGTTCAAGCAGCCCTGAATTTCTCTCACATATTTCGGAATCGTTAGCAGGGAGAGTGGCGATTGTAGACTTAGGCCCCTTAAAAGCGAATGAATTTTATCAAAAGCCATTAAGTGATTTTTATCAGCTTTTTCAAAAAAAACTTTCAGCAGATTTTTTTAAGACTCTCAAACCTCAATGTACTTCACAACAAATGCAACTGCTTTGGTTGAAGGGGGGATATCCCGAACCGTTATTAGAAGATGATGCGATATTCCAACAACAATGGATGGATAATTATCGTAATACTTACATCAATCGTGATATTGCTAGGTTATTTCCTAAATTAAATCGATTTGCTTTTCAGCGATTTTTGCAAATTCTATGTAAGCTGTCGGGGACGATTATTAATAAATCTGATTTAGGACGGGCTATTGAAGTGAGTGAAGGAACGATCCGAGAATATCTCACGATTGTTTCGGGGACGTTTTTATGGCGGGTATTGCCAAGTTTTGAGAAAAACATTGTCAAATCGATTATTAAAATGCCAAAAGGCTATCTTTGTGATACAGGATTATTGCATTATCTTTTACGTATCGCCACCTTTGATGAATTGTACGAAAATCCTATTATTGGCCAATCATTTGAAGGATTTGTGACGGAAGAGATTATAAGGGGCTTGCAGGCAACCTTAGTGACTAATTGGCAAGTAAATTATTATCGCACCCGTAATGGAGCAGAAATCGATTTAATTTTAACGGGGCCTTTTGGTATGTTGCCGATTGAAATTAAGTATGGTGTGACACCCAATTTGAAATCGTTGAGAACGTTAATTCAGTTTGTTAAAGAGCATCATCTTGCTTTTGGGATGGTGATTAATCAGAGCGAAGAAGTGGCTTGGCTGACGCCTGAAGTGGTTCAGGTACCGGTGGGGTGTATATAGGCTGCGGTACCTGCGAGAGATTTTTTAAGGAATTTTGGCTTTTGAATTAGTAATCGGAATTTCAAGAAAAAATTTTCAATGCGTGACGATGCAAAAATCACGTGTTTGAATATATCGATGTTTATTACAATCGAAAGCGTCTTCATTCTAGACTTGGTTAAGCCCTGTATATTTTAAGACGCAAAAGGTCGCTTAGTTTAGTCTCGTTTTTTCGGGGCGACATTATTTAGTTTCTGCATGTCTTGTAAATAATTATTTATATCAGTTTGTAATTTCTCTTTTAGACGGATGCTATTTTTTAATTCCTTATTAAAAACTTCTTCTAAATAATTTGAAATTAAAAGCGATTTTGTTGAAAGAGAGTAGTTTTTGTTAGCATGAATGCTCCGAATTTTAGGTAAGAATATCTTTTCAATAAAAGTTTTGTGCTTTGCTTCAAGAGAGAAAAATCTTCCAATTGGGTGCCGCCTGCCGGATTGTTTGTAGATATTGCATGAAATTTCAATAGCATCAATAAACCTCTGAAGCGGCAATTTAGGCGATACATTATTATGATTATAATAATCTTCCCATATTTTTTCTAAATCTATAGATTTTGGATTGTTTGAGCTTCTGGGGTTAGACGTATCGTCAGGGAAAGGGGAAATAGGAGAGAGAGTTAAAGAGTTTTTAAAGTAATTGATACCCTCTACCAACTCTTCTTTATTTATATTTGTTTTAAATAACTTATTTAAATCATGGAGAATGGCAGTGCTTAGAGTTAATTCTTCGAAAAAAGCCTTACTTTTTGTCTGGTTTTTTACCATCGACACATAAAGTGTAAGCAAAGAACTATCATTGAAGGTTTTATTTTTAATAATCTTTTCTATCGAATTTGCATTGGCTGCATGATGCCTTTTTGCTAAATTGGCATAGAGATAATAGAAATAAATTTTAGCTAATTTACTTTCTTTTGAAGATTCTTGCTGTTCTTTGAGAAAGGGTAGTAAGGCAATTAGCTTATTAATTTCCGGAGCGTCTTTTAAATCTAAATCCGGTTTTATTGTCTGAGGAGGCCCAACAGATAAGTTTTCGTTTTGGATTTGTGTTCTTAATTCACTACTAGCTGTTGATTGAACTTCATCCGCCGAATTTTCTACAGCTAATTTATTTTTTTCTTTATCTATTACACGAGAAGACGGAGTTATTGAGGTTTTTTCTTTGCCAATAGCTTGTTGATGTTCTTGAATTTCTGCAATACATTCTTCAACGAATTTCTTTTCATCCGCATCGACAAGTAAAGAGGGATCCAATTGTGGAATGGTTTCATCCCAGGTTTGGTAAAATTGATCTATTACTTCTTTCTCTCTTCCTGTATGCGGTTCTAATCCTGCTGTCTTAATTTGCAGACTTATTTCATAATAACTCGGTAAGTTTGCTTTATTAAATAGTGACCTGCCCCTAAAAAAGTAGACACCAAATTTGATATACTTAACCAATCAATGAGGTGTGTAAAATGAGTAAATACGATAAGTCCTTCAAAGAAGAAGCAATTC
>JAJPJH010000091.1 GCA_021324335.1 Gammaproteobacteria bacterium | reverse complement strand
TGAAATTACAACCTCGTTCACATATTAATGATATCCGCAAAGAAACCATCGTCGATATTCTTTACAAAACAACGATAGCCCAACGTGAAGCTTATCTTTATTTACTGGTCGAACACCAAAGCTCGCCCGATGAGTTGATGGCTTTTCGTATCCTCAAATATACTTGCAATGTTATCGACCAACATCTAAAAGAAACCGGTAAAAAATCGTTACCGCTGATTTATCCCATTGTGATCTATCATGCCGAACGCCCCTATCCCTATTCAACGGATATCCAAGAGTTAGTGGATGCACCTAGAGAATTAGTCGAAAGATATTTCTTAAAGCCCTTTCAGTTAATTGATTTAGCGCGGATAGATGATGAGGATTTAAAGCGCTATGAATGGGCAGGTGTGATGGAATTTGCACTTAAACATATTTATGCGAGAGACATTTTACCGGCGATAAAAAAGTTTGTTAAAATTTTACACCGGCTCGACCAAGCAGATGGACGAGAATTTGTTTCTATCGTGTTAGAATATTTAATGGCACGCGGTGCAATTCAAGATAAAGAATCATTTTATAGGTTAATTAATGAACAAGTTTCGGTAGACCTGGGAGAAAAAGTGATGACAATTGCAGAAGAACTGAGAGCAGAAGGCAGACAAAAAGGCTTTATGGAAGGCATAGAGAAAGGCCTAGAACAGGGCTTAGAGAAAGGCTTAGAACAAGGCTTAGAGCAAGGCAAACTGGAAGTTGCCAAACGCTTATTAATGGAAGGAGTCGAAGCTCTTTTTGTAGCTAAAGTAACAGGACTACCTCTTGCTCAAATTGAAGAGCTATAAAATTCACTATTTCAACCACCGACTATAAACCGCTGTTAATGTCACCTTGTTGATCACATGCCCTTGCATCGCCTTTAGCACCGTTGATCCCTCTGCACCCGGCGGTACATCTAATTTGTTGTCCAACGCATAGAAGGTAAAGATATAAGAATGCGACGTCCCTTTAGGTGGACAAGGCCCATTATATCCTTCTTTCCCAAAACTATTTTTCCCCACCATCACGCCAGCCGGTACTTTCTCCATACTATCTGGAAACGTCGTGACCGTTTTAGGAATGTTATACAACACCCAATGATAAAACGTCCCTCCCGGCGCATCGGGATCCGTCAATATCATTGCAAAAGTAGCGGTCTTAGGCGGCACATTCGTCCAATCGAATTCCGGCGGCACATCTTTGCCATCACACGTATAAAGAACTGGCAAAACACCTTGGTCAAGAAAACCCGTTGTATTGAGAGTAAATGCTGGTGGTGCATCAGCATAAGCAGTGAAGGTAAAAAGGCTAATTATCCCAGCTAATAAAAATGGTAAGTTACGCATGGTTTCTTTCCTTGAATGAGTCAATATGAAAAATGTCGCTTTTTTCATAACGGGCGTCAAGCAGACATTCTTAATAACGCCCAATTTTAAATTTAAGTATTTGAAATATAACAGATAACTATATTCAACGCATTTTTCAAATAACCACCTATACTTAAAATTATAAAGATTCGCCAAAACGAGGTGGGACATGCCAGTAGATAAAGTATATGCAAAAAGACCTATTGATGAGCTATACGCAACCCAAGTTGAATTTATTGGAAAAATGAATAGGCTTAAAGAGCGGTTGGAGTACGTCATTAATAATATACCGAATAAATATAAAACTTCTGAATATGCAGACAAAATACAGGATTTGAAAAAGATTAAAAAAATTATAGAAGATCTAAT
The DNA here is from genome assembly GCA_021324335.1 of Gammaproteobacteria bacterium. Lineage (GTDB taxonomy): Bacteria > Pseudomonadota > Gammaproteobacteria > DSM-16500 > DSM-16500 > Aquicella. The sequence continues at coordinate 29,149 of JAJPJH010000091.1, read as the reverse complement.
AAACGTGGGAAAAATGGATTCAATCACTCAAACATCGATTGAGAAAAAATTAGGTAAAGCAGCTGATTATTTATTAGGGGAGAAATTTAATAAATTTACTAGCCTCCTTCTAGACTATCTTTCCCTTCATGAAGATACTTTAAGTTTTCTCAATACTCTTCAAGCAGATAAATCAGCTAATTTATACACCAAAATTAATCCAGAAGGTCAAGATAACATTCAAAGTATGTTTATAAGACCTATTCAAAGGATCGCAAGATATCATTTATTAGTAGATGGAATTTCTAAACATGAAAAAATGCCAAGTGGATTAGTATCTGCTTACCAAGAAGCTTTAGAAATTAGTAGAAAGGCAGCATTAGCTGTTAATGAAAGGCAACGCTTCGACGAGAAATTAAAACCTTTCAAAGATGCTATTACCAATATGAAAATAACTTCTATCATTGAGCTTAAAAATAAAAAATTTCCTAGTGAAAAGTGGAAAGCTAGAACAGAAGCGAGAATTAAAGCCTTTGGTGAAGCATTAAGACAATTAAGAAATCAAAGCGAAACGAATTTAGATATCGGAACAATTATAAGGCAATTAAAACAAAACCCAGTTATTACCAAAGTCCGGCATGGGAGTAGTTTAGAAGGAAAAAGAAAAGAATCCAAATTTGCAATACAAATTGATTCATTATTAAAATCAGCAGAGAAGATATCATCCATTTCTTCCGCCCCCGTGAAAGCAGAATTAAAGTCTGTTGAAAAGACACCAAACTATGAAGAAATGATGGATAAATATGAAACGACTGCTCAGCGGATTAATGATCAATTGGGATATTATGCTGCTAATAAGAATAAGCTAACACTGGAGCAGGTTGAAAGTTTAAGGATATGGCTTGCGCAGACGATACAATCGAGTTATGCGCGGGAATATTTAAAGCTAAATGAAAATACGCCTATCGCAGAACGATTTTCTTTAATGTTCCAAGATGTCGCTTCACGGCTTCCCAAACAGCAGGAAGGGTTAAAGCATTTAGCAAGATTATACGATATTAAAATAATGGATAAATCTGAAATAGCTGCGAACAGAATTAATAAACAGTTGGATGATTATGAGAAGGCTATTAAAAAATTTAATGGCTTAGGGCAAGACGGATATGCAGCATTTGCTGATTGGTTGGCACAAACCATGCAATCGACAGTTGCGCAAGATTATTTCCGGCAACACACGGAAGTTACTGCGCACTTTTTAACTGTTACGCATCAGGTGAAAGAGCATGTTTCGCCTGAGAAAAGAAAAGGGTTAGAGGTATTAGAAGCCCGGATGATGGCAGCTGGAAAAGAATGGAAAAGTACAGCGGCATTAAATTCTTCGCAAGCAACTTTATTTGCAAAACATCGAGCAGCGCCGACTAAGGAAGAACCTCTACCGGCTTTATCGAGGAATTCTACAAAACGCTAAGTGGCATAGCGATCAAAGCGCCTCGCCTAGCATACGGGAAATCTAGCCATTCCTCACGATAAATATTTAATTGTAACTCATTGAAAAATAAAAAATAAATACCTAAACTGCGTTTGTTTCAAATAAGCATAATTAAAATAAAACCCAAACGGAGTGAGGATATGATCGAAAAAAAACCAGCATTAACCAAGGTAAGTGAATTCCACCAAAAGCAGAAAGATTTTGCTACCCACATGAGGAGCCTTAAAACACGATTAGAAGGTATCACTCATTTTCTTCCAGCAAAGTATAAGACGTCTCAATATGAAGAAGAGAGAGGTAATTTAAGCGAGTTAACAAAAATTACGGAAGATTTAATAACCTTGATCGATATTGGTTCAGAGGAGCAAGCATCGCGTGAAATAAAACTAGGGAAAGCAGCTGATTATTTACTTAGTCCTCGCTTCAAAGAGCTCTTTAATCGGATTGGCGATTTCATCTTCATTCAGGAAAATGTTTCGAATTTTATATGGACCATGGCAAAAGATCACGATAGTCCACTTATTTTAAAAGAGCAAATTCACCCCTATCAAGAAGAACATATGAATAGCCTACTTATTCTGCCTTGTCAAATGATAGGCAGATATATCTTATTAATAAAAGATATTTTAAAGGAGGAAGCGCTCCCCACTAAATTAGCAGAGGCTTATAAGCAAGCTTTACAGGTTAGTGAAAACGCAGTAATGGTTATCAATGAAAAGAAGAAATTGCAACCCATCAAAAATGCTATTATCAATATGCAAAAGATTTCTAGTAAGGAGCTTAAAGAAAAAAAGCTGGGTAAGAAACAGAAAGCTGCAACAGAATCACGAATTGAGGCATTTAACCAGGCCATAGAGAAATTAAATCAGATCGAAGATTTTCCCGTACCGAATTCAGAAATTGCCAATATTTTACAACAATTAAGAAATAAGAAAGCAGTTAGCCGGTCTCCCGCTATTATACCAAATCTATTTAAAACGAGATGGGTGAAAGAAATTGATTTATTCTTAAATCCACTCTTAAAACCTTTAACAATTAAACCTACTAACCCATCTAAAACGACAAAAGCAGATAATAAAAATGAGCAAGGTTCTTTTGAAGATTTTATGAAAGAGTATGAGAAGGCTGTTAAAAAAATTGAAGAACAATTGAAAAAGTATGCTAATTATCTTTCTCTAACAATTACACAAATTGGGGAATTAGAGGGTTGGTTCACAAAGACGATAAAATCAGATTATGCAAAAGAGTATTTAAGACTCAACGAAAAAAGCCCGATGATGGAACAGTTTTCTTTAGTTTATCATGATCTTATTTCCCTGCTGCCCAAGCAGGCCCGTGTGAAATTAGAGAATCTTGTAAAAGAAAACGACATTAAAATACTGGAAAAATACGAGATAGCAGCCAATAGAGTTGAGAGGCAATTGAAAAATTATCAACAGGTAATAGAGCGGTTTCACCTTGAAGGAAAGATTCACAAACAGAGATGTGAAGAACTAAGCAATGGATTTGCCGAACTTTTACAATCTCCTCAGGAACAAGCTTATTTAGCACAAGAAGAGAATAAAAGTATCAGAGAGCGGGTGATCAATGGTATGAAGGAGGTAAAGAAAATTGTTTCGCAAGAAGAGCAGCAACGATTAGGCGCATTGGAATCCCAATTAGCTGAAAAAATAGCAGGTAATAGAATTAATAAGCAGTTAGATGATTATGAAAAAGCAAAGGCTAAAGGAATCAGCAAGGGTGGATATAATCTACTGGAAAATTGGTTTACTCACGCTTTGCGGTCTACTCCTCTCAAAGCTTATTTGGAACAAAATAAAGCAGTGAAAGAACGGGTTTTAAAGGTAGTAGAAGAAATAAAAGCCCAAAAACAAAACTTAACGTCTTTTCATGCGGCTTTTTATAGAAAGTCAGAGAAAGTGAGCTCAGCATGTCAGTCTGAGCCAGAACATGCACCCTCTAGAAAATCCACCATGATTAAATAGAAGAGAGTTCATGAGATAATATGATCTCCCGCATACGCGTACAAACTTTCTGCATGACATGGATGTTATGGATACTGGCTAAATGAAAATAGGCGATCAATCCTTCTTTAAAAAGATAATGCAAATATGCGCGAGAAAAATGCCGGCAGGTATAGCAATCACAATGAGGCATGATGGGTTGATCGTCTTTTGCATACTGGCTTTTCTTAATGAGAATACGACAATTATCTCCCTCACTTTCAAACGCAAGCCACCCATCGCGTTCGACAATATGGCCGTAATATAACGTACCATGTCGTGCATTACGTGTGGGGGCCACGCAATCAAAAACATCTATGCCTTTTGCTACCACATCAATTAAATCTTGTGGGTTAAGTCCCACACCCATGGTGTAGCGGACTTTGTCATCTGGTAACATAGGCCGTACCCAATCAATAATTTCGCAAGTTTTTGGCATATCAAATCCAATCACTTCACCACCGATGGCAATGCCATCCAATTCTTGCTTCAATACAAACTCCGTGCTTTCTTCACGCAAATCCCGAAAACTGCCACCCTGAATAATGCCAAATAAAGCTTGTTTAAGCCCATAAGCAGAATGCGGATTTTTCGCATGTTCTTCTTTGGACAACACTAACCACCGATGCGTACGTTCTAATGCCGCAAGTGCTGCCTCTCGTCCACCTGTTTCAGGCGTGCATTGATCGAAAGCCATGATGATATCAGCGCCGATAATTTTTTGAGTTTGGATAGAGGTTTTAGAATTAAGATGAATAATTTTTCCAGTAATGGGGTGCTTAAAGACAGCGCCCTTCTCATCAATAATACAAATTGTGCCTTTTTTAGATAAACTCAAGACTTGAAAACCACCACTATCGGTTAGCATCGTTTTGTGCCACCCCATGAAGTGATGCATGCCACCTACTGCTTGAATAATTTCCATACCAGGCGAGCAAAGCATGTTATAAGTGTTGCCTCCCAAAATAATTTGGCTACCATTAGCTTCCAAGTCTGTGGGGGTCAGATAATTCAGCATGGCGCGCGTTCCCACGGGCATGAATGACGGCGTATAGACTTCACCATGCGGTGTCTGCATACGCATGACACGAGCAGGTAGAGCTGGATGTTTTTTAATCAGTTCAGAGCGATAGCTATTTGTCATGGGCGGCAGTATATATGCTTATATCAAAAAAATAAAATGCGGGTTTACGGATAAGGGAGAAAAGGAAATGCCATCAAAATATTTGATAGAAAAATTAGCAAAAGATTGGCAAGCATACAAAAGCAAGCTGCTTAGTCAAATTGAGGAAGCAGAAAGGTTAGTTGAAAAATATGATGGCTATGAAAATATGCTAAGTGAATTCAGTAATATGGAAAGATTTGCAGCTACATCAGGCAGAAATAGAAATTTATCTTACAATGTAGCGAAATCAAAAAAAATATATGTCGATCAAATAAAAGGTCAAATTAACCGCATGGTAGGTGTGTTTGAAGTTTTAGAAAAATCACCTCATACTTTTTCTAAATTTGAAAGCCAGATTAAAGAAATGGATTCTAGTCATCCTCTTTTAGCAGACATGGTAAAGACGCGGGAGGAAACTGCAACTTCTATTAAAATTAAAACCTGTCAATTACAAGGTAAATTGGCACTATTGCATTTTTCATTGTGTGAAAATCTCAAAGTTTCTGTTATCTCAGAAAATATTGGCTATGCAGAATTATATATCCAGGCAGCATATGACATTATTCAAAGGGAAAACACCATTGATTTTGGGAAAGCAATGGTAGATGAAGTCACTTTATTTCGTCAGCTGATAATAGAAAGAGCTGCTGAATGTCGTATCAAAGATTTGAAAGACCACGAATTAATTTTTTCTGAATACCAAAAGATTATTGATTCTATAAAAGATGATGAGCCTGTAAAAAAATTCGGATACATATTGCGGCAAGTACGAGCTTATCTCACAGACAGAAAATCAGATGGCTCTGTGAAAACTAAAGAAGAAATATTATATCGCTATCGTGTTTGTTCAAAAGCAGGAAAAAGTTTACTTAATGCGGTAGAAATAATGCCAGCTAATAAAGGGGAAAATCTGGCTGTTTCAGCCAAATTGTCAGCGGAGAATATAAATTTAGGCCATGATTTTCTTAAACTTGCTAAGGCTATTCATCAGTTATCGAGTTATGAGGTAGTAAAATCAGATATTATTCTGAGAGGAGCTATGTTAAAAGAAATAAAAATATTCATGGATGTCGGGAAGGAATTTGCAACAAAGAATACTATGTTCAGTGACGAATACAGCTTACTCGAAAATGGCTATAAAGAGTCGTTAAAAGAACAAAGAAGTATTATTGAAAGGCAAGTTGTTGTAGCAAGAGAAAAAATGAAAGAGAAGGAGGAAAGAGAAGCTTTAGAAAAAGCAATGGTAGAATACGAAGAAAAATTTAATGAAATTCTATTAAGTTTTCCAGTGGAGCATCGTAGTGAAGAGAAAGTAAAAGTAAAAAAACCTTCACCTAATTTAAAAGAAAAAACTGCTCAGATTGAAACTGATCTTGCTGGTGAAATTCCTGATGAAGAAATATTAGTTCCTATTTATGTAGATGTTCAATGGAAACCAAGAAGGTTTAAAAATAATTTAATAGTTGATTTGGATACGCATTTGTCATTACTAAAAAATGCACAACAATGCGGGAATGTATATGAACAAATTCGTGTATTGATCAACATTGCAGAATATTATCGAATTGAAGCGTTAAAAAAATCCCATTATTTGCGACATTATAACGAATTGACACAAATGATCGAATTATTAAGATTGGCTGAAAATTCAATAAGAAACGCGGTTGCATTAATTGAAACTGAAGCTAAATTTCAAAATGTCAAATCCAGTCCATTAAGTAAATTAGAAGAATCTGCTCAGCTTATTTTAGAGCATACCGAAGCCACTATTTTTAAAGTAGCGATTAAACAAGAGCATATATTAGAGAAAATGACTGCTGCAAGAAATAGGATAAGAGAACTGATGGGAGATGATTGGTATAAGAATATTGAGGATTCTGAAAAATCACCGGCAGCTAAATTGAGAGAACAATTAGACAAGGATATTCCTCAATTACTCCAACTCAGTATTTTATTTTCTATAACGAAAGATAAAATTGATAACATTATTGCCCATCAAGTCGATACTTTCTTTTTACCTCTGGTTGCTAAAATGGAAGCGGAGCCGGACAGTGTTACCGATGAACCTTGCTCCGAAGCAGCTAAGCCTGTTGCTGAGAGGGATGAGGGCGTTTCTTCGAATCCTGAGCAAAAAGTATTAGGATGGCATTCTCTTTTTCCAGCGGTAAAGAAAGATGACCAGCGCTCAGTTGCTTCTAATATAAATCACGATATTGCTCAAAATAAAAGAAATGTATTCGGAAAAACTTACTAAAAATTTAGATGGCCGACGTTAATGTCCACCCACAAAGTTTATAGAGCAAACGTGCGCCGACATTAGCGTCCCATTCCCCAGAGGGATCTGTTACATTAGCAGGGTCCACCTCACCGAGCGATACTTCATTCAAATCAAACCCAATAATGCTTCGTCCCGATTTCACTATTTTCTTCAATAGGTAAAGCACCTCACGAAATTCCAAACCACCAGGAACTGGTGTCCCGGTATGTGGACAAAAACGAGGATCTAAGCCATCGATATCAAAAGACACATATACTTCTTTTGGTAAATGCTGAATGATGTCATCACAAATAATAGCCCACTGGTTACCGTTCATTTTTTCTTCAGCAAGGGTGGCATCAAAAAACGTGGTGATTCGGCCGGAATGATGGCGAATAAAATTAAATTCTTCTTCACAAAAATCACGGATGCCAACTTGTACCAATTTCTTCAAGGGCGTTTTGGTTATAACGTTATGCATAATGGAAGCATGTGAATATTCAAATCCTTCAAATGCCTCGCGTAAATCAGCATGCGCATCAATGTGTAAGATGCCCATTTGCGGATATTTTTCTAGAAAAGCTTGAATAGCACCAAATGGCGTCGAATGATCGCCCCCTACCAAGCCAGCTAATTTTCCCTGCGAAAGTAGCCGCTTCGTTTCTGTATAAACATAGTCATTTACTTTGGCACTGTAAGCATTGACCTTATCAATAGCAGGACGTAAGGCTGGATCATTCGCATCGCCACCAGCTTCAATAACGAGCTGAGCTTGTTCCTGCGCTAGCCTATTCCATTGCTGCACTTCTTGCGAAATGTCTATCATGGCAATGCCAGCTTCAAAGAAATTCCCCATGTCGATATCAAACAAGTCGACTTGCTTACTCGCTTGCAAAATAGCTTCTGGGCCTTTGGAGGTGCCACCCCCATATGAAGTCGTGGCTTCCCAGGGCACGGGTAAGAGCACCAGTTTGGCTTCTTCTACCGAAAAAGGTAAACCAAAAATACCTGCTTCTTGAGGGGCAGCTGCATTCGGATCAAATTTTTTCATGGTAAGCATTTTTCACTCTTCAAAATAGGTATAGCCTGTCAGTCCTACTTTCAAATCTTCTAAAAATTCTTCGCATTCTTTTGAGGGTAATTGCGCTTGCTCAAGTTGCCTTTGATAAGATTTTAAAAGCTCATTTGCATCGAAATCAACATAACGTAAGGTGGATTCTACCGTATCGCCATCGCGTGCACGGGTGAGTTTATAACCGCCATCTGGCGTGAGCTCGACGTGGACGGAGTCGGTATCGCCAAAGAGGTTATGTAAATCACCAAGAATTTCTTGATAAGCACCGACTAAGAAAATGCCTAACAAATAGGGTTTTTCAGGATCGTAGGGTACTAACGAGAGGGTTCTTTCCACGCCGTAATTATTGACATAGCCATCTACACAACCATCGGAATCACACGTAAGATCATGCAAAATACCATGCTGCGTTGGCGGTTGATCTAAACCAGATAGCGGTATGATAGGAAATACCTGATCAATCGCCCAAGCATCTGGTAAAGATTGAAAGAGAGAAAAATTACAAACAAATTTATGCGCTAACTTCGTATTTAATTCATCAATCACTTCACGATGTGCGCGTATTTTAGGCTTGAGAAAATCGCGTAAGCGAAAGCAAATAGCATAATAAATTTGCTCAGCGTGCGCCCGTTTTTCTAAGGTGATTAAGCCATGGACGTACATGGTGTGAATTTCAGACATCCAGTGACAAATATCATGATAAATTTCGAGCACGGTGCTTTCAGATAAGTACGCAAAACTGCCCCAGAGATTATGCAAAATGGGAACATCGCAAGGGGACGGGGGTTCAAGATTATCTATATCGCAAGGGGCTTCCGTGGAAATAACGTTGGTAATAAGCATAGCGTGATGCGCAGTAATAGCACGGCCTGATTCCGTAATGATACGTGGGTGAGGCAGATTATGTTGAGAGCAAGTTTCCGCTAAGATATCCACGACATTGTTAGCATATTCTTGAATGCTATAGTTCATCGAGCAAAAGCTGCGTGAGCGGGTTCCCTCATAGTCGACTGCTAAACCGCCGCCGACATCGACGGTATCAATAGGGGCGCCCAGTGAACGTAAACCCACATAATAGCGGGCACCTTCATGCATCGCGCGCTGGATGTGCGCGATGTTGGCTACTTGTGAGCCAAAAAAGAAATGCAGCACTTGTAATAAGTGCAGCTTATTTTTATTCCGCAGGATTTCTACTACTTGCAGCAACTGAGGTGCAGAAAACCCAAATTTAGATTTTTCTCCGCCCGTATTTTTCCATTTACCATCATTCATCGTCGAAAGCCTGACCCGTACACCTAAGACCGGGTCAACGTTTAACTTCTCTGCTTCCTCTAACACCAGCGCGAGCTCAGGAAGTTTTTCTAGAATGATAAGTACCTTGTGACCAATCCGCTGGCCGATGAGCGCCAGGCGGATATATTCGCGGTCTTTGTAGCCATTGCAAATGATCACGGCATTAGTTTGATCGGTTAAGGCCAACGCTGCTAGCAGCTCTGGCTTACTGCCAGCTTCTAAACCGACTGGTGCTTTGCCGTTTTGTAAGATAGCTTCAACCACACCGCGCTGCTGGTTGACCTTAATGGGGTAGGCAGAAAGATACGAACCTTGATAATTGCTGGATTGAATTGCTTGTTTGAAGGCGTCATTTAAGGTCTGAATCCGCTTACGCAGAATGTCAGTGAAACGCACGAGAACCGGCAAGGTCATGCCCGCTTCTTTTAATTTTTGAACAAGCTCGACCAAATCGATACAAGACTGCTGGTCGCGTGAACCATTGGGGTAAGCCAAGAGGTTGCCGCGCTCGCAAATATCGAAATAGCCGTCACTCCATTGTGCGATGTGATAAATATCCCGAGCCTGTTGGACAGACCAATCAATTGTCATCGTTTCACTACCTCAATTAGGCAACGGTTGCAGTCGCTGTTTTAGTAAATAATTTGCTGTAAGTGCGTTGACCACGGGTTTTCCAAGCCCCTTTTCCGTAAGCATAACCGACGATGAGGGGGAAGGCGAGGGTGGCTTCACTATACACCATTTGTTCATGGACAACGGAGACTTTGCCCCAAGAGCAGGCTTCGCGTAAGGTGGACCCGGACAAGGCGCCATCACGTTCATCGGCGACAGTGATTTGGACAGCATATTTATGTAAGGGCACTTCTGCGCCTAATAACTCAGCTGCAACAACAACGTCTTGCGCGAAGTTTTTAGGTACGCCGCCGCCTACCATGAGTAAGCCAGTTTCTTTTGCCGCAATTTTCAGCTGTGTTAACTCACGGAAGTCTTTTACGGAGTCAATGCTGACATGCTGGGTAGGATGTTTGACTTGGTGCATGACTAAGCCAAAGCCGGCACTACAATCGCTGAAGGCAGGGACGAAGATGGGGATGTTTTTTTGGTAAGCACGTAAGACGATGGAGTCTTTGGTTTTGCCATGCTTTTCAAGGTATCGCCCCATTTCTTGGATGAATTCACGGGAGGAATAGGGCTTGGGTTCCATGCTATCGGCGATATCACAGAGGGTGTTGTCGCAAATGCGGAGTTGATCTTCGTCGATCAAGGTATCGTAGATACGGTCGATAGCCAAGGATTGTAGGGTGATATCGTCTAGGTGAGGGGAGCCTTGGTAGTGCTTGAAGCCTAAGCCTTCGAAGAAATCTTGGTCGACGATGTTGGCACCGGTGGAAACGATGACATCGACCATGTTGTTATCGATCATGTCGAGGATAACTTTCTTTAAGCCGGCGCTAATGAGGGAACCTGCAAGACATAAAATTACGCCACAGTTTTTATCTTCTAACATTTGGTTATAGATTTTAGCTGCGCGAGCTAAATTTCTAGCTTGAAAGGCAGTATGCTGCATTGATTCAACTAGGTTGACGAAGTCAAATTTAGTGATGTCTAGATGCCGTACTTCTGTGGAAAGTAATTCAGTCTTGGTTTTTTCCATCAAGGTCACTCCTCTATGGCGAATTGGTTAACGACAGAACACGTATTATGGGAAATTATTTGTACATTGCAAGTGTTATTTGAGGGTGGTTAATTAAGTTATAATACTCTTTTTTGAGGGTGATTCTATGAGTTTCCATCGCCATTACACTTTCTTTGACCGCCTTTGCCTTGGTCTCGATCAAGCTGTTCGAGCGTTGACGGATAATGCGAAAACAACTGGCGCACCGTATCCTGCGCAATCTATCGAAGATTCTCCATTAAGCGATGAGCAGCGTAAGCATTCGGCGGCGTTGATGCGGATTAACCATGCCGGGGAGATTTGCGCGCAGGCGCTTTATCATGGGCAGGGGGTGATTTCTCGCAGTCGGGAAACGCAAGCGAAGATGCAGGCAGCTGCTATTGAAGAGGGGGATCATCTTGCTTGGTGTAAGCAGCGTTTGGAGGAGTTAGGTAGTCATACGAGTTATTTAAATCCGCTTTGGTATGTAGGTTCATTTTGTATCGGTACAGTCGCGGGGGTGATTGGGGATAAATGGAGTTTGGGGTTTGTCGCAGAGACGGAGCGGCAAGTGATTCAACATTTGCAAGGCCATTTGCAACTATTACCAGAACAGGATCGGCGTAGTTATCGCATTTTGGCGCAAATGGAGAAAGAGGAAGCGGAACATCGTGATGCGGCTATTGAATCGGGTGCGAAGGAATTACCGGGGGTGATTAAGGGGATGATGGCCATTGTATCAAAAGTGATGGTAAAAACAGCATATTGGTTTTAAAAGGCAACCTAGCCTTTTTCAGGCTAGATTGCCATTGGTTTTGAGTATTTTTAGTTAATTAATACTGCAAACGATTTTTGAATCACTATTAATATAGTCAGTTGGTAATCCTCTGATGAGCATCGTTTTTGTTTCGCCAGGCTTCGCATTCACCATGATGTTGTTACAACTTGGATCAACGGTATGAATGCCGTTACCAAAAAGCCATTGATTAATATTAACCCAGGCATTTTCATTAGCAGGAATAATAGCAGTCACATCATGATTATCATTAAACCCAATCGAATCTACTTCATACACTTTATCGATGACTTGTACCTTAGCCAATGATAAAAATCCCTGTGGTACGATCGTCATATTGATAATATGTAAGTTAGCTTGATCATCAGCATTGACAGCAAAGGGAATAATACAGAGGGTGCAGGCTAATAATGTTTTTTTAAACATAACATTTCCTATTGAATGAAAAATTGAAATTCCATTGCAAACTAACTGATGAACCCCGTCCAGTTAATCTGAATAGTATGGTTTTCGATGGCAGGTCTCCTGGCTGACAGTGTGACGTTTGATGCAGCCTTCCCAGTTTCCCAGTGGCGTGAAGGCATCAAACAACTGCTTACAGTTGCGGGGAGCAGCCACAGATTATGCACTGTGTTCCCTTTTCATCTTCGTTAAGAAGAACCATCTTGGGGGATAAGGTAGAAAAAGATAAGAATAAAGTCAAAGAGATTTGCTTTTTTCTAAAAATTGCTATCAAATAGCCTTAAATTTCACTCCCTCCTTTAAACCTACATTTATTCAACTAATTAATCCCTAATTGAATTTCGGACAATTTTGACCGATAATAAGGATAGCAATGGTATGAAAGGTTCAGAATTTTTAAGAAAGCTAAAAAAATTAGCAAAAGAGAAAAATATCAGAATGGAACTGATACAGCGTCGCGGTAAGGGGAGTCATAGCACACTAATTTACGGAACCCGTTTTACAATTATTCGAAATTTGAAGGATGAACTTAAAACAGGTACTTATAACGCCATGTTAAAACAGCTTGGCATCGATGAAGATGAATTGAGGTGATTATGATTAATCAATTTAATTATCCTGCTATCTTAACCAAACAAGAAGAAGGCGGCTATTTAGTTCGGTTCCCAGATTTCCCTGAGGCAATTACTCAAGGAAATACAAAAGAACAAGCACTAATTGAGGCTGCAGATTGCCTTGAAGAAGCGATTGCTAATCGTATCGAGATGAAATTGGATATACCAACACCCAGTCATCTTAAAAAAGGACAGCATCTTGTTTTATTACATACTACTTTTGCAGCAAAGACGGCTTTATATCTTGCTATGCGTGAACAGCAATGGACGAATACATTGCTTGCCAAGAAATTAAATTGCGATGAGAAAGAAGTACGTCGTTTACTTAATCCTCATTATAATTCTAAATTACCGCGCATTGAGGAGGCTTTACAAATTCTTGGCAAGCGGCTTCGGATTGAAATAGTATCTTGTATCTAGAAGGATGAAGTAAGTTTTTCAAGATTGAAAGAGCTATTCACTGCTTATTTTTAAAATAAAGATTGTTGTAATGAAAAAGTAGAATGATTCTCATCACAAAAATGCACACCTAATCCTAATAATCGAATCGATCTTTTCTCATTTAGATAAATCTGTTGAAACAAAGCAAGATAACGTTCTAAATTGATTTCATTGCTGACAGTTTCTGCTGTTGTTAATTTAAAATCGTTAAATTTTATTTTGATGTATTGATTTTTAATAACACGATTAGCTGCATATTGTTGTACGCGCACAATGAGCTTTTCATAAAGATCATGAATAATGCGTAAGCAACTATCGAGATCACGAATATCTTCAGGAAATGTGCTCTCAACGCTTAATGATTTGCGAATCCGATTGGGCTCAACGCTGCGATGATCCATGCCGCGGCATTGTTCATAAAGACGCTGGCCTAATTTTCCAAAGTGTTCTATTAATTCAGTAAGTGATAATTTTTGTAAATCTGTACACGTTTTTAATCCTAATTGATGTAACTTTTTCGCGGTGACTTTACCCACGCCGTATAATTCATCTACTGAGAGTGTTTTAATAAAATTTTCTACTTCGTACGGCCGAATAACAAATAAGCCATTGGGTTTTTTCCAGCCGCTCGCAATTTTGGCAAGAAATTTATTCGGGGCGACGCCTGCTGAAGCTGTTAAATGCTCTGTCTCCCAAATCTGCTGGCGGATGGCTTCTGCCATGCGGGTTGCGCTGCCTTGATAATAAGATGAGTGGGTGACATCAAGATAGGCTTCATCTAGCGCTAAGGGTTCGACTAAATGGGTATACTCACGAAAAATGCGATGAATACGCTCGGCAGCTTTTTTATATTTAGGCATGTTGACGGGGAGAACGATGAGATCTTTGCAATGACGGTAAGCAGTTGCTGTCGGCATGGCAGAACGCACGCCATATTGGCGTGCAATATAATTGCATGTACATAGTACACCGCGTTTATCAGGCGAGCCGCCGACGGCAATGGGTTTGTCAGCAAGAGAAGGATTGTCGCGTATCTCAATCGCGGCATAAAAACAATCCATGTCGATGTGAATGATTTTGCGCGAATTGTGTTGATTAGAGACCATTTACGTCGCTATTTTATACGCCACCAACAACGCTCCAGCTTGTATCAACCATACAACCCACACCACTTCCATAAAATACGGAAACCAATGACGCTTAATCACCCAATAAGTCACCGCCGGTATCAACCCCATCAGAAGCGGTATAGCCAATAAAGCAATCAATCCTCGAATAAGGTTACCTGCCTGACCGCCCGAAAAAACCTGGGTCAAGGTTTCCGATACCCAATCATGTGCCTGAATCAACAGTTGTATCGCTTCTTGTCCGTAAGACATTGTGAGGATGGTACCGACACTGAGTGCAATCAGCGCTGTCGCTTGTTTTAGCATAACGAGTATCCTTTATTAAGTGCTGTCATGTGATATGAGAAGGGTAATCAGATGGAAAGAGTATGTCAAACAATCAAACTTTAATCCCCGTCCCTCTATGCAATAAGACCCAAGCCCAGCCGAACATGAGAATAAATAAAATACCCACGAGCGTGAAGCCAAAATAAATATTCACATCGGAGATACCTAACATGCCGTAACGGAATGCATCGACCATGTTAAGAATAGGATTAAAGTAGGAGAGATGGCGCCAAAGAGGGGGGAGTTGCTGTAAGGAATAAAACACGCCTCCTAAATAAGTTAGTGGGGTGAGGACAAAGGTAGGGATAAAGGAAATATCATCAAAGCGTTTAGCATATACACCATTGATGAGGCCACCGAGTGAAAATACGGCGGCTGATAGGATAGCCATCAAAAATACGATGATGGGATGAAGAACGGGAATGCTAGTAAATAGGAGTGAAATTAATAAAACAATGATACCAACTAACACTCCGCGTACCGTGCCACCCATCATGAAGCCTATGAGTATAATGAAATTAGGCATAGGGGAGACCAGCATTTCTTCTATGCTTTTGTTGAATTTGGTTAGGAAGAAAGATGAAGCAGTGTTCGCATAAGCATTCGTCATGATAGACATCATGGTAAGACCAGGTACGATGTATTGAATATAGGCATACCCTTGAATATGCTGAATTTGCGCACCGATAAATTTACCGAAAATGATGAAATATAAACTCATGGTAATGGCTGGCGGTAAAATGGTTTGTGACCAAATACGCATGAAGCGCATGATTTCTTTCAATAGCAAGGTTTGCAATGCCACCATATTGGGATATAAACCGGTTCTTTCCATCATGGTGTCTCTCTCTTGTTTTCTGAAATTAAACGGATAAATAATTCTTCTAAGCGATTGGTTTTATTACGCATGCTGTTAATAGAAATCCGCTGCTGTGACAATAGGTTAAATAAATCATTGATGGATTGACCGCGATGAATTTCAATTTCTATTGAGGTGTCATCGACTAAGCGGGCATGGTAGCCGTCTAAGGCAGGTAAATGGGATAGAGGGCGGTCCATATCTAATACAAGGGTCTGAATATTTAAGCGATTGATCAGTGATTTCATATTCGCATTTTCAATGATTTCCCCGTGATCGATGATGGCGACATTCTTGCATAGCTGCTCAGCTTCTTCGAGGTAATGGGTGGTTAAAATAATCGTGGTGCCAGCCTGATTTAATTTCGTTAAAAAACGCCATAAATTATGGCGTAATTCAATATCGACACCAGCAGTGGGTTCATCAAGAATCAGCAGTTTAGGTTCATTCATTAAAGCACGTGCGATCAATAATCGCCGCTTCATACCGCCCGATAATCTGACAGCGGGCTGATTATACATATGCCATAAGCCCATTTCGTTTAGATACAATTCCGCACGTTGTTCAGCGATACGCCGGGGGATGCCGTAATAGCCAGCTTGATTAATTAAGATGTGAGAAATTTTTTCGAATAGGCTGAAGTTCATTTCTTGAGGGACGACACCGATTAATGCTTTTGCTTGGCTTAATTCCGTATCCGTATCATGGCCGAAGACATGAATTTTTCCGGCGGTTTTATTCACCAGTGAGCAGATGATGCTGATCGTAGTGGATTTGCCAGCGCCATTTTGGCCTAGCAAAGCAAAAAAATCGCCTTGTGCCACCTCAAGATCAATGCCTTTCAGGGCAGTGATGCCGTTGGCATAGGTTTTGGTGAGTTGTTTGACGGAGAGTGCTTTCATTATCTTCCAATCACGATCAGGATAGTGAGGTTAAATATAGCGTATCACTGAACGTGTTACAATTTAGATAATGGCAACGCAAATTTTTCTTTCATCCTACCCACTAACAATCGCAATGCCTTCCCCCGATGACTGATTTGATTCTTAATCGCAAGCGGCAACTCAGCAGCCGTTTTCTTTTCTTCAGGGATATAGAAGACGGGATCATATCCAAAGCCATCCTGCCCTTTAGGCTCCTGTAGAATCATGCCCGACCATTGGCCATCGCAAATAAGGGGCGCTGGATCTTTATCATGTAACATGAAAACTAACACACAATGAAAACAAGCCTGACGTTTATCATTGGGTATATCCCGAAGAGCCGTTAATAATTTTTTGATATTATCTTGGGTATTGGCTTTTTCCCCCGCATAGCGTGCAGAATAAATTCCCGGAGCGCCGTTTAAGGCATTCACCACTAATCCTGAATCATCCGCAATCGCAGGCAGCCCCGTCATTTGAGTGGCATGACGTGCCTTGAGGATAGCATTTTCTACAAATGATAAACCTGTTTCTTCAATTTCCTCGACGCCTAATTCTGCTTGTGGAATTAATTCGATAGAAAAATCTTCCAGCATGGCTTTTAGTTCCCGGATTTTGCCCGTGTTATTGCTTGCTAAGACAACTTTCATTTCAGCTCCATTCATGATAAAAGGCGATAGTATAATTTTAAAAAAGAATAAAGCCTATGAGTGATTCACGAACAAATAAAAGAAGAAAGAGATTATCATTTAGTGAGATTGTAAAAGTATCAAAAATAGGAGATGGAGGATTTGGTGTTGTCTATCAGGGAAGATGGGGTAAAAAAACAGTCGCTATAAAAGAGATCTTCTATGAAGAAGACAATGATCCTAACGATGAGAAACCTAATAGTTATAAGGTTTGTGAAAAAGAGAAAAATATTTTAGTAGAGCTGCTGAACAAAGGCGCAGTAAATGTCACTAAGTTGCTCGCTTATAAAGATGATCCGGTTCGTCAAGTGTATACCTTAATTATGGATTATACTGAAAACTCATTAGATAAGTTGCTGGGCGGCGACGAACCTTTAAGTAAGCAGAGGCAATATTGTATTATAAAGACCATGATTAATGGTTTAGCATTTATCCATCAAAATAATATTATTCACTGTGATATAAAAACGAGTAACGTATTAGTAGATGCACATGGACAAGTGAAAATATGTGATTTTGGTTTATCTGTATTTAATAAGGAAGTAAACAATATTTACTGCGGTTCTATATTGTGGGCCGCACCCGAAGTACTATCAAGAAACCATTCTAATTCACCAGCAAGTGATATATATGGTTTAGGACTCGTCATGTGGTGTATTGCCGCAAATGTGGATGAACCTTATAAAAATATCACTACTGAGCAAGAAGCATTCGATACCATTACTTCAGGTGTCAAACCAGAAATTCCAAAAAATTGCTCACCTCTGATTTATGATTTAATTAAACGATGCTGGGATGAGCGAAGTAAGCGACCGACGGCTCATGAAGCGAACGAAAGAGTAAAAGGATTATCCGTGGATGAGGAAAGTGAGATGAGGATAAGGGTTAATCTTTAAATTAACCGGCTGTTAAATATGAGTTAAAAGCTAATCCCAGCGTTGTCATTGAGCGGGCAGCAGATGAAACGGTCGCTATTTTAAATAGAAATAAACCAACAGCTTATATGGTGTCACCAGCATTATATGAAAAATTGCTCGATGCCTTAGAAGAGCTAGAGTTGATGACGCTGGTGAAAGAGCGTTTGAAAAATGAGCATAAAGCGATAGAGGTGTCATTGGATGACTTATAGATTAAAGTTTTTACACGATATCTTGCTTATACGTTTATTCTGAATGCCAAGCTGCAATCGCTGCCCCATTCGGGAAAATTTTCTTTGTCGCTTCTAATACCGTTTCAGAATGCATCACCGCTACTAATTTTTGAAACAATGGATCATCCTTACTTTTTTCTCTCACCACAATTACATTCGCATACAGCGAGTCTGGCCCTTCTTTTAATAAAGCTTGATTAATACTTAACCCCGCAGGCCCGACATAATCATTCGTAATTGCCACTAAATCTGCATCCTGCAACACGCGTGCTAATTGCGCAGCATCGAGCAACTTGAATTGGAAATGCTTGGGATTTTCGATAATGTCATTGACGGTTGCCAGTGTCCCTGCATTCGGTTTCAACGTAATCAACCCCGCTTTTTGTAATAACAATAATGATCGGCCTTCATTGCTAGGATCATTTGGGATTGCAATCACTGCACCTTCTTTCAATTCTGATAATTGCGTTAATTTGCGAGAGTAAAAACCCATCGGATAAACAAACGTTTTTGCAATTGGCACTAAAGAGTAACCATGAGCTTTAATCTGCGCATTTAAATATGGCACGTGTTGAAAAATATTCGCATCAATATTGCCATTCGCAAGCGCTGTATTAGGTAAAACATAATCATTAAAAGGAACGATTTTAATCTTCAAATGATATTGCTCCAATGCCACTTGCTGTGCCACCTTCATGACTTCTTCTGACCAGCCCGCAGAAACCCCCACTTTAATGACATTTTCTTGCTGAGAAAATAAGGGATACACTTGACCCGCCATGCAGGCAATTCCTAATACAATACTTGCTGCAATAATTGGCTTAAATTGACGTCTTTTTGCCAGAACATCACCCGCTAGTTGTACACCTTGCACAATAACCACTAACACGATCACCGTTTCGAGCGTCACCATTGCATTAAAACGCTGATACCCATAATTAATCGCCAATTCACCTAATCCACCGCCACCAATTGCGCCTGCCATTGCAGAATAACCAATCAACCCAATGACGGTTAAAGTGATGCCTCGAATCAGCGCGGGTAGACTTTCCAGAATGAGAATTTTACTAATAAGCTGCCACGTATTCACGCCTAATGCATGAGCGGTTTCAATTAAAGCATTGGGAATTTCTGCAAACGCACTTTCACAAATTCTGGCAAAAAACGGAATAGCAGCAAGTGATAAAGGCACAATAGCCGCATTCGTACCAATCGTTGTCCCCACAATACAGCGTGTTAAAGGCAATACGCTAATCATGAGAATAATAAATGGCACAGAGCGTGTCGCATTAACGATGAAACCTAATGATTGATTGAGCCATCTATTTTCAAAAACCTGTTTTTCTCTGCTTAGGAATAATAGGGTTCCAATAGCTGAGCCAATTACAACACTAATCACACTGGAAATAAAAACAATGTAAATGGTTTCCCAAGTCGCTTTAAATAAGGCGATTAATTCTATACTATGCATACTGGATCACCTCACTGACTGCTCAATTAACCGCCCTTTCTCCATGATCCCGACACGGTCGCAGATTTGTTTAACCACGTCTAATTCATGCGTGATAAGCAAAATAGTGAGGCCAAATTCACGGTTAATTTTTTTCAGTAAATTTAAGATAGCTTGTGTGGATTCCGGATCTAATGAGGAAGTCGCTTCATCGCAAAGTAGTACATGCGGTTCGGCAGCGAGAGCGCGCGCAATCGCAACGCGTTGTTTCTGACCGCCGCTTAATTGTGAGGGTAAATGGTGTTTCCTATCGGTAAGATCCACTAATTCTAATAAATTCGATACCTTTTGCTGAATTTCTGCTTTAGGGCGATGAATAATTTCTAACGGCAAAGCAATGTTACCAAACACCGTACGCGATTCCAGTAAATTAAAATGCTGGAAAATCATGCCGATTTTATGACGATGTTCCCGTAATTGATGGGTTGAAAGCGATGTTAAATCGACATCATTCACGATGACACGGCCGCTGGTCGGTTTTTCTAATAAATTAACGCAGCGCAATAACGTACTTTTGCCTGCACCGCTTTTACCTAAAATCCCAAAGATTTCGCCGCGGCGAATCTTTAACTCAACATCTTTTAAAGTATGAATATACTGATTATTAACACAGTAAGTTTTATTTAACTCTCTTAGTTCTATCATTGCCGTCTCGCCTTGTAGGTTGAACACGCGGCTAAATTAAAGGCGAAAAAAAACCACCTGCTAAAGCTAACGGTGGTTTATTCACACGCTTTAGCCAAATTTATATAGCGCTTGCAAGCTGTAGCTCAAATCAGCGCTGGTCATTAATCCTAACAAGTTATTTATCCAAAAGCAATGGCAAAGCCTAAGGCCATCAAGGGGCTGATCAGTAAAATAGATAATAATTGCAATACAATCAAAGCTGGAATGGGTGAAATATCGATGCCATTAATCAATGGGATCAAGCGTCGAAAAGGTCGCATGACAGGGGCTGTAATCTGGGAGAGAGAGCGTGTCAGAGGAGAGTAAGGCTGGAACCAGCTTAAAATAGCTTGCAATATGATGGCGTAAAAGAAAGTTTGTAAGACAAGTTTGAACAAGTCAGCGATGGCAAGAATGAGAATTCCTACCATATTGGGAATGCCTATGCTAAGTAAGGAAATCAGTATGAATTTAACCGAGGCAATAATGATCACCCAGACGATACTAGCTAATTCGAAACCACCGATGGTGGGTAATAAGCGTCGCCGTAAGGGTTTGACGAGAAAATCAGTGCATTTAACAATAAATTGGGTAATAGGATCAAAATAATTGAGGCCTGCGTAAACGAGGATAATGCGTACGACTAAAATCAATAAATATAAATCAAAAATGGTATTAACCAAAAAAAGAGAAGCAGTGTGTAGAGGATTTATCATCTTTCGGCTCCAAAAATAGTAGCTAATTCTTCCGACCGTAATTTAGCAGCTTGCAAGGTTTTCTTCATTAGACCACGAATATCATGGGCTTCTAATACGGATAAAGCTTTTTCAGTTGTCCCATTGGGGGAGGTGACATGTTGTCTTAACATGGCTAGCGTCATGCCGCTTTCAATTGCCATGCGTGCTGCACCTAATGCGGTTTGCAAGATGAGAAGACGTGCCGTTTCTTGTGGGAGGCCTAATTCTTCAGCAGCATTTTGCATGGCTTCCATGATCAGGAAAAAATAGGCTAGACCACTGCTGGAGAGAGCAGTCACAGTATCGATGAGTTCTTCTCGATCTACCCAGACGACTGTACCGACCGCGCGTAAAATCGATTCTGCCATATTATGCTGGTCGGGGATGACATGCCTATTCGCGTGCAGAGCAGTTGCACCACAGCCGATGAGGGCAGCCGTATTAGGCATGGCGCGTACAATGGCTATATTGCCGCCTAAATGATGCTGAATAGTGGTTTCGCGTATCCCCGCAGCAATCGAGATGACCAGCGGCTTGCGACGCTGAATAATCGGACGTAATTCATTAGTGACAGTTGCAATGAGAGAAGGTTTGACGGCGAGGATGACACTATCTGCTGATTGTGCGGCGGTGGTATTGTCGGTGGTGGTATGGATATGAAAATTGTGTTGAAGCTGTGAGAGTTTTTCTTGATGTGGATTACTTGCCCAAAGCTTATCAGGAGGGTAGCCATCATTGATTAATCCACCGATCAAGCTCGTGCCCATATTACCAGCACCGATAACGGCGATGACAGGAGAAGCCATGCAAGATTACCCCAGGAAGTTTTTAGATGAGTTATATCGTAGCATAGATGAAAGAGTTTATTGCTCTTCTTCTTCCTCATCCTGATGCTGTAACACATAAAACAAATTGTCATACCGATTATGTGGGCTCCAGGCATACCATCCATCTGCCCCTGCTGCCTGCACGGCTTTTAACTGCGCCTTGATATAAGCAATTTTTTCCGAACGTGTCATGGTGGGATAGTGATAATTAGAGAGTTCAATATAGGGGACTACTTTCACAGGCATGTCGTCCTCAAATTGCTTTTTGATGCTAGAAAGCGACGAGTAAACAGTTTTGTAGGGCGTTTTGTAATGTTCAGGAAATGGTTGATAGTGGGACGGATAGACCATGGGGCAAATGGCATCCACTGATTGGGAGAACAATTTGATGTTTTGTCCGATATATTTTGACTCCCCGAAACTGGCGATGCCAAATACATCAATCTGAAGAGGGATATTTTGCCCCGCTAGCTTATCTTTGTACCACTGAATAATGGCATAGATATCCTTCGCGTTTTGTGGGGACGGTTTTTGTTTAGAACTGTAGCGGATATAGTCTAATTGGATTTCATTGGCACCCCAATTAACTGCCTGCTGAACTAAGCGGTACTTACGTTGCCAATAGGCAGGATTTTTAACTTGTTCGGATGTGCCACCGCCTGGGAACATAACGATACGAGCGACGTACTTGATATTATTCTCTTTTAATAGCTGAACGTTCTTTGCATACTGATTAGAAATAATCTCTAAATCAACCACAAAGGTATCAATACCCGAAGCTTTGGCATTTTTAATTAAGCTAGTGAGAAAAGCCGTATTTTCGAAATTATATTGGGTGACATAAATGCCTTTGATAGTACCCGCGACGGCAGCGGTAGAAATGAATAGTAAGCACGTTAAAAATGCCGTCCCAATAAGCTTCTTCATGGTTGGCTGCCTTTCTTTATGAGTCCCTTATCTTCTTTTATACGCCAAGCACACATTTTTGATTATGGTATAATTGGAAAAATTGCTCTTCCTAGACGGACCAATGTAGATCCTTCTGCAATCGCTGCTTCAAAATCATCCGACATGCCCATTGATAAAGTATCAACGGACGAACCGTATTGATTGCGCAAAAATTGCCATAAAAGGAATAATTGGTGAAAAGGTTGGCGTTGGTTAATAAAAGAGGATTGGGGAGCAGGGATGGTCATTAATCCTCGTAATTTCAAGTGGGGAAGCGTTGCACAATACGCGGCAAGCGATGCGACGTCTTCGGGTGCGATGCCAGATTTGGTGGCTTCATGGCTGATGTTCACTTCTAGGCAGATGTTTAATGGCGGTAAATGCGAGGGGCGTTGGTCGTTTAGTCGTTTGGCGATATGGATTTTGTCAACGCTGTGAACCCAAGCGAAGTGTTCAGCTACCTTGCGAGTTTTATTGCTTTGTAAGGGGCCAATGAAATGCCATTCGATGGGTTTGTCTGCTAAGGCTTGGATTTTGGGTAGGGCTTCTTGGATATAACTTTCGCCGAAGCGCGTTTGGCCTGCAGCAAAGGCGTCGGCTATTTTTTCCACGGGTTGATTTTTGCTGACAGCCAGTAACTGAACCGAGTTCGGTGGTCGGCCGTATTTTTGTTCGCAGTCAGCAATATGCTGGCGGATGTGGAGAAGAGTAGTACGGATATCGGTCATAAGTTGACTATCCTGAAATCTCTGTCATCCCGCGGACAAGCCGCTACTCTATCACAGGCCCTGCTTTTCTAATCGCATCGCTTACCGTAAACCGTTTAAAGTTCTCATTAAACAGCTTAATCAGTAAACGGACATTCGCATCGTGCGCATCGCGGTTACCCCACGTTTTGCGCGGGTTAAGCAATTGAGCATCCACCCCCGGTACTTCCGTCGGTATCGCCAAGTTAAAACCTGGTAAGGTTTCATAGTGCGCATTTTTTAAACTGCCATTTACAATTGCACTCACAATCGCTCGGGTGGTGGGAATGGAAAAGCGCTTACCGCCTTCGCCATGGCTCCCGCCTGTCCATCCCGTATTAACCAGATAAACTTGGGCCTCAGAGTTTTCCAATCGCTTCATTAAGAGTTCGGCATAAACGGCTGGCGGACGGGGGAAGAAGGGGGCGCCAAAGCACGTGCTGAAAGTGGGCTTGATACCACTGCCTTGCCCTACTTCAGTACTGCCGACAAGAGCGGTGTAGCCGCTTAAGAAATAATAAGCTGCTTGTTCGATTGTCAGTTTAGCAACAGGAGGTAATACACCATATAAATCGCAAGTTAAGAAAAGCACGGCACTGGGCTGCTGGCCGCGGTTGGATTCAACTCGCTGCGGAATGAATTCGCGGGGGTAAGCAGCGCGGGTATTTTGCGTTAAGCTGGCATCAGAATAAATAGGTTCTTTGGTCACGGGATCTAATACCACATTTTCAATTACTGCGCCGTAACGAATAGCATTCCAAATCAAAGGTTCACGTTCTTGAGAAAGATCAATGCACTTTGCATAGCAGCCACCTTCGAAGTTGAATATGCCTTCTTCTCCCCAACCATGTTCATCATCCCCGATGAGAAAGCGTTCTGGATCAGCAGATAAAGTAGTTTTACCTGTTCCTGATAAACCAAAAAAGAGAGCCGTATCACCATCTGCTCCCATATTGGCGGCACAATGCATAGGGAGAATGTCATGTTCAGGCAAAATGAAGTTAAGTACAGAAAACATCGCTTTTTTCATTTCACCCGCATAATACGTCCCACAAATAAGAATGCAGCGCGAGGTAAAATTAAGGATAACAGCGGCATCACTGTTGACGCCATCACGCAGCGGATCAGCCTTGAAGCCAGGTACGCTTAAGATCGTCCACTGATTAGGTGTTGGCTCGATAGGTTTTTCAGGACGAATGAATAAGACGTTAGCAAAGAGGTTATGCCAGGCTAATTCTGTCATGACTTTGACAGGAATGCCTAAGGTCTCATCTGCACCTACTTTAAGATAAGAAATAAACTGGGTTTCTTTTGCGCCAAGGTAAGCTACTGCTTTCTGCCATAACGCTTCAAATTTCTCGGGGCTAATGGCTTGATTGATCTGGTTCCAATCGACGGTAGTTTCAGTTAGCGCATCCCGTACAATGAAACGGTCTTTGGGAGAACGGCCTGTTCGAGAACCCGTTTTCGCAACGAATGCCTGATTGGCAGCTAATTCCCCTTCGCCCCGACTAAGCGCGGCTTCGACTAATTCATTGATAGATAAATTCACCAAAATATTGTTAGACATATTAACTGCCTCGTCGATAATGGAATCAGCCATGAGTGTCTCCTTCTTTAATCATAATAGTCATCAGGCAAAAAGAAGGGCCTATTGTACATAAAATGAAGATCTGATCATAGTTCGTTCTTACAGCGTTTTTGATAAGCTGACCAAGCTGCATGGCGATAGCGGCGCGCTACTTCAATTGGATCGCTAGCAGTGATAATGCCGCGACCCACAATAACGATGTCACTCCCTTGTTCAAGGATCGCGGTTTCGGGGGTGACATATTGTTGGCCGAGTGTATCAGTACCCTTTTCGAGTTTGACACCCGGCGTGATATTGAGCCAATGGGGGTCAGAGGACAAGGCCTGTTGAGTAATAAAGCCCATGACAAAATCAGCGAAATGCTCAGCCATATGGAGAGTGGCTTGCTTATAGCTTGCATCCATTAAGTGTCCAGCCGAGCTCATCTCAGCGATGAGTAGCAGCCCGCGATTTCTTTTTCGTCCTACCTCTGCAAGTCCCCGGATAATGCCCGGCCCAGGTAGGCTATGCGCATTAATGATGTCTGCCCAATCAGCGATATGATATATCCCTCCTTCATATTGATGTTTGACGGTATGCCCGATATCGGCAAATTTTCGATCCTCAAAGATCAGAAAGCGGTGATGATGAGCCAGTTGGCGTAAGCGTTGCGTCAGGTCAGGGGTGAAATCGTCGATAATATCGATATGCGTTTTAAGGAGACAAATTTCAGGTCCCAGTTGATCAGCAAGTTGTAATAAAGCTTGTGCTGAGGTGACATCTGCCGATAAGGCGAGGTTAGTTTCTTTTTCATCCAAGAGTTGAAATAAACGCTTTGCTGTCGCCGAGAGGCAGTAATCAGCACGTTCGGTATAAGAGAGATGGGAACCTTTCATTAGGCTGATCTCGCGACGAGGAATTGTTGGATGATACCACGTTCCTCTTGACCGATGAGGGGGGAATTCAACAAAGAATGGAGAATGTCTGTTAAAGAGAACAGAGTATATAAATGATATTTTTTCGTTAATGTTTCTCTGCCACCTTGTTCCCGATCAATGAGAGCGACGAGGTCTATTACTTGTAAGCCGTTATTCTCTAAATCAGTAACGGTTTCAATAATGCTGCTACCTGTGGTGACAATATCCTCAATCACTAAACAGCGCTGCCCAGCCTTGAATTCACCTTCTATTAGCTGCTTAGTACCATATTCTTTTTTCTCTTTACGCCGCATAATCATAGGAATATCGTGATCGAGCGAAAGGCAAGTAGCGATAGGCAGTGCGGTATAAGGGACACCGCAGACTAAATTGAACTGACAGTCTTTGACTTTCTGCCACATGGCATCTGCAATGGTGCGCAACAATTCAGGATAAGAAATGATTTTTCGCAAGTTGATGTAAATCGACGACGTTTGGCCGCTTTTTAAAGTAAATTCCCCAAATTGAATAGCACCAATACGGTAAAGCGAAGCAATGATAGGGTCTAGCTGCATAAATGATCACCTGAGTACTTGAATCAGCAGGAAAAATACTCGATGTGAGGGGATGTTGTAAAGGCCTTCTAAAAATGGTACAAATACCCAACTTAAGGTCAGTACTATATAATATGCGCTTCACTGCACAATTAGTTTTAAAATCAGGCCAAATATTCTACGGTGAAGTTCCTGCTCAACAGGTGTATCCCGTCTTTGGAGAAGTTGTTTTTAATACCGGCATGGTGGGTTATGTCGAATCGTTGACAGATCCTTCTTATGCGGGCCAGATTCTTGTTTTTACTTATCCTTTAATTGGTAATTATGGTGTATTGGATCCCGCCACATGGGAATCGAAAAAAATCCATGTGCGTGGGGTGATTGTCTCTGAACTTTCTCCTTACTATTCTAATCCGGCTGCCCTCCATTCTTTGCATCAATGGCTAGCCGAGCATGAGGTCCCGGTATTAACCGGCGTCGATACACGGGCGTTAACTAAATGTCTACGGACGAAAGGCGTGGTGCCAGGTGCTATTACACCCGTGGGGATGCAGCCGGAGCGCTTTGAAGACTTCGAAGAAATTAATTGGGTGCAAGCTGTTTCGGTTAAAGAGCCTTGTTATTACGGCGAGGGCGAGAAATTGATTATCGCGATGGATTGCGGCATGAAAGAAAATATCCTGCGCTCGCTCTTGAAGTTTCCTGTGCGTATCAAACGGGTGCCATTTGATTACGATTTTACGAATGAAGCGTTTGATGGGGTGTTCCTCTCCAATGGTCCCGGTGATCCCGAGCGTTGCCAGAAAACCGTTGAAATTATTCGCAAGGCGATGGCGAAAGGTAAACCCATCTTTGGGATTTGCTTAGGGACACAATTGATGGCGCTCGCGGCGGGAGGGAAAACCTATAAGCTACCTTTTGGCCATCGGTCGCATAATCAACCCTGCTTATATCTTTCTACTAATCGCTGTTACTTGACCTCACAAAATCATGGTTATGCGGTTGATGAAGCCACTTTGCCGTCAGAATGGAAAGTGTCTTTTCGTAATTTGAATGATCAAAGTGTCGCAGGCATTGAGCATCAAACCTTACCTTTTTTCTCCGTACAATTTCATCCTGAAGCAGCCCCTGGGCCGGAAGATACGCAATGGCTGTTTCAAAAATTTTATCAGTTAATTGAGGCATCACATGGTTAAAAAAGTCCTACTCCTCGGCTCCGGCGGATTACGTATCGGTCAGGCAGGTGAGTTTGATTACTCGGGTTCGCAAGCAATCAAGGCACTGAAAGAAGAAGGCATTTATGTCGTGCTGGTTAATCCGAATATTGCGACGGTACAAACGGATGCCCACATGGCAGACCAATTGTACTTGCAGCCATTAACAGTAGATGTCGTGACAAAAATTATCGAAAAAGAAAAGCCAGACGGTATTTTATTAGGCTTTGGTGGCCAAACGGCATTGAATTTGGGTCTGGCTTTAGAAGAGTCAGGCGTATTAGCAAAACAGGGTGTGGCTGTCTTGGGCACAGCTGTTTCTTCTATTCGGGCAACAGAAGACCGTGATCTTTTTAAACAAGCTTTAGAAAGTATTAACATCCTGACGCCACGCAGTATTTGTGTGACCACGGTCGAAGATGCAGTGGCAGCAGCTGAAGAAATTGGTTATCCCATCATGATGCGGTCGGGATTTTCGTTAGGTGGATTAGGTTCTGGGAAAATTGCCAGTCGATCAGAATTAATCAGACGCGTAAAAGAATGTTTTGCAACAGTGCCCCAGATTTTGATTGAAGAATATTTATTAGGCTGGAAAGAATTTGAATATGAAATCGTGCGCGATAAAGGGGGCAATGCGTTAACGATTTGTAATATGGAAAATTTAGATCCCATGGGGGTTCATACGGGCGAAAGTATTGTGGTTGCCCCGGCCCAAACATTGAGTAATCGTGACCACCAACATTTGCGTAATATGGCGATTGCGATTGCAAATTATTTTGAGATTGTAGGTGAATGCAATATTCAATTTGCAGTGAATCCGGCGAATGGTGATTATCGTGTCATTGAAATGAATGCACGTTTGTCACGTTCGAGCGCACTGGCTTCAAAAGCAACCGGCTATCCGCTTGCGTTTGTGGCAGCTAAATTAGGATTAGGTCATTTGTTGCATGAAATTAAGAATAGTGTAACGCAGCAAACGTGTGCTTTCTTTGAACCGGCGTTGGATTACATTGTCGTGAAAATTCCACGGTGGGATACCCATAAGCTGAAAGCTGAACGCAAAATTGGTACAGAGATGAAGAGTGTTGGCGAAGTGATGAGTATTGACCGCTCTTTTCCGTAAGCTTTGAAGAAAGAAGTGGGTATGTTGAATATTT
>JAJPJH010000064.1 GCA_021324335.1 Gammaproteobacteria bacterium | reverse complement strand
CAGAAGGTCAGCCGGTTAATCAAATCTTGATCGAAGAACCTTGTGATATTGAACGCGAACTTTATCTGGGCGCGGTAATTGACCGTTCCAAGCAACGTGTTGTTTTCATGGCATCGACAGAAGGCGGTGTGGAAATTGAAAAAGTAGCGGAAGAACATCCAGAAAAAATTCTGACGACGGTTGTAGACCCTATGGTTGGTGTCCAGCCTTATCAAGGTCGTCAACTGGCATTTGCCTTAGGTTTGAAGGGTGAACAAATCAAGCAATTTGTTCATCTTCTCACTGGTTTAGGAAAAATGTTTGAAGAAAAAGATTTAAGTTTATTAGAAATCAATCCATTGGTCGTGACTAAGCAAGGTAACCTACTGTGCTTAGATGCCAAAATCGTAATTGATGACAATGCCCTTTATCGCCAACCGCAATTGCGTGCGATGCGTGATGCTTCACAAGAAGACGAACGTGAAAATCGTGCACGCGATTGGGAATTAAATTACATTGCTTTAGACGGCGATATCGGTTGTATGGTCAACGGTGCAGGGTTAGCGATGGCTACCATGGACATGATTAAATTACACGGTGGTAATCCTGCTAACTTCTTAGACGTTGGTGGGGGCGCAACGAAGGAACGCGTCTCTGAAGCCTTCAAGATTATTTTATCTGACAAAAAAGTCAAAGCCATCTTAATTAACATCTTTGGCGGTATTGTTCGCTGCGATTTAATTGCTGAAGGGATTATGGGTGCTGTCTCGGAAGTAGGTACTTCATTACCGGTCGTGGTGCGTCTCGAAGGTAACAATGCCGATTTAGGGGCAAAAATGTTAAATGAAAGCAGCAAAAAACAAGGTCTTAACATTATCGCTGCTGAAAGCTTTACCGATGCTGCTAAAAAAGTGGTGCAAGCAGCTGCTAACGTAGGGGTGTAATACAATGAGTATCTTAGTTAACAAAAATACAAAAGTAATTTGCCAAGGCTTTACAGGTAAACAAGGCACACTGCATTCTGAACAAGCGATTGCCTATGGTACCAAAATGGTAGGTGGTGTGACGCCTGAAAAGGGCGGCCAAACTCATTTAGGGCTGCCAGTGTTTAATACTGTCAAAGATGCTTACCGTGAAACCAAAGCAGATGCTTCTGTGATTTATGTCCCTGCGCCATTCTGTAAAGATTCAATTTTAGAAGCGGTGGAAGCGGGCATTAAACTCATTGTGTGTATTACGGAAGGTATCCCTGTTTTAGATATGTTAGAAGTGAAAGCATGCATTGATCAGCATCCAGGTGTGCGGTTGATCGGTCCTAACTGTCCAGGCGTGATTACCCCCGGCGAATGCAAAATTGGGATTATGCCAGGCTACATTCATAAGCCAGGAAAAGTAGGTATCGTCTCCCGCTCAGGTACCTTAACGTATGAAGCTGTTAAACAGACTTCTGATTTAGGCTTAGGCCAAAGTACTTGCGTCGGTATTGGTGGGGATCCAATTCCAGGCACTAACTTTATTGATGTATTAGGCATGTTTGAAAAAGATCCGCAAACTGAAATTATTGTCATGGTCGGTGAAATCGGCGGTAGTGCAGAAGAAGAAGCGGCTGAATTCATTAAGAAGCATGTTAGCAAACCTGTAGTGGCCTATATTGCCGGCGTCACTGCGCCAGCTGGAAAGCGTATGGGTCATGCCGGCGCTATTATTGCAGGCGGTAAGGGTACAGCAGCCGAAAAATTCAAAGCATTGGAAGCAGCAGGCGTTCATATCGTCAAATCACCTGCTGAAATGGGTAAGAGAGCAGCGGAAGTTCTTAGCAAGGTAACCACCTAAATATATGTTAGATCCCAAACTGGTTCGTAGTTCGATTGACAAAGTAGCCGCGCAACTGAAATTGCGCGGCTTTGTCGTTGATATAGATAAATTTAATGCGCTGGAAGAGCAACGGAAAGCGTTGCAAGTAAAAATGCAAGAGTTGCAGAACGAGCGTAATGTACGTTCTAAAGAAGTAGGACTGGCTAAGGCAGCGGGTAAGCGTGTTGAAGAAGTATTAAAGAGTCTGAAAGATTTAAGCGACGCGCTCAAAAAGCAAGAAGATCAATTTGCTTGCATTCAAGCAGAGATGGAAACGTTTTTTGCGGGGTTACCTAATATTCCGCATGAATCCGTTCCCGTGGGTAAAAGTGAGGAAGATAATCAGGTAGTGCGTACGTGGGGAGAACCGAAGAAGTTTTCTTTTACACCGAAAGACCATGTGGATTTAGGTGCTCCCAATGGCTGGATGGATTTTGAAGCAGCAGCAAAAATTGCGGGTGCGCGTTTTGTCGTATTGCGGGGTCCGTTAGCAAAGCTACAACGGGCATTGATCCAATTTATGTTGGATTTACATACGCGAGAACACGGCTATCAAGAAATCGCGGTTCCTTATATTGCGAATGCTGATAGTTTATTTGGTACAGGGCAATTACCAAAATTTAAAGAAGATTTATTTTCAGTGAATGGTGATAGCGGGCAGTATTTAATTTCAACTTCTGAAATTTCTGTAACGAATACGGTGCGAGATCAAATTTTAAATGCAGATCAATTGCCGATTAAATATGTTTGTTACAGTTCTTGTTTCCGCAGTGAAGCAGGTTCCTATGGGAAAGATATGCGTGGTATGTTGCGGCAGCACCAGTTTGAGAAAGTGGAGTTGGTGCATATTGTTCGTCCGGAGTTCTCTTATCAAGCGTTAGAAGAGTTGACTAAGCATGCTGAAACGGTATTGCAGCGTTTAGAGCTGCCGTATCGGGTAGTGGTGCTGTGTACGGGAGATATAGGCTTTTGTGCCGCGAAGACGTATGACTTAGAAGTCTGGCTGCCAGGGCAGCAGCGATATCGAGAGATTTCTTCTTGTAGCAATACAGAAAGTTTCCAGGCACGTCGGATGAAAGCGCGGTTTCGGGATGAGATGGGGAAGATTGATTTAGTTCATACGCTGAATGGGTCAGGGTTGGCAGTTGGCCGGACGTTGATTGCGATAGTGGAGAACTATCAGGATGAATTGGGTAGAATACATATTCCGAAGGCATTACGGCCGTATATGGGTGGGGTTGCGGTGATTGAATAGGGGAACTCCCTGCCCACCGTCTTCCTACAGAACATGACTAAAGTTGAAAGGAGCACCTAATCGTGCGTATTATCAGTTATATTTTACTATTACTCATCATATTATTTGGCATCACCTTTGCCGCCTTAAATTCTGACTCCGTCACAATCAATTACTATATCGGCCGCAGTGTACTTCCGCTCTCCTTATTACTAGTATTAGTATTTGCCTTTGGTTGTTTAATTGGCATCGTGGCTGGTCTGTGGTTGCTCATCAAGGCTAAAATACGTAATCGCCGTTTACGCCAGCGTTTACAGTTAGCTGAAAAAGAAATCGAAAATTTACGTGCTATTCCTTTACAGGATAAAGTCTGATGAAAATTGCGTGGATACTCCTTTTTCTACTAAGCGTGGGGATTGCCTGGTTCCTAGGCTATCGCTCGCGCCCAAAAGAAGAGGAAGAGCCACGTAAAATTCAGCTCCCTCGAGATTATCTGGTCGGGTTGAATTTTCTATTAAACGAAGAGACCGATAAAGCAGTCGACATTTTCATTAAAATGCTGGAAGTAGACAGTGATACGGTAGAAACTCATCTCGCTGTTGGCAAATTATTCCGCCGTCGTGGTGAAGTTGATCGTGCTATTCGTATCCATCAAAATTTGATTGCTCGTCCGCAATTAGAAAGAGTGTATCGTGAGCAATCGCTCTTTGAGTTAGGTCAAGATTATTTAAGTGCGGGGATGTTAGATCGTGCTGAACGAATTTTCTTAGAATTAGTGAATGCTAAAACACATTCAGCGCGGGCTTTACAATTGCTCATTGATATTTATCAACAAGAACGCGATTGGGAAAATGCGGTTCAAGCAGCAATGAAATATGAAACAGTGACTCGTCAAAATATGCAGCCGGTGATTGCTCATTATTATTGTGAATTGGCAGAAGTTCACTTCCATAAAAATCAGCAAGATCAAGCATTAGATTATGTGGAGAAAGCGTTAAAGAGTGATAAGTCATGCGCGCGTGCGAGTTTGTTGAAAGCTAAAATTTTGATGGCTAAGCAAGAATATAAATTAGCTTTACGTAGCCTACAGCAAATTAAAGATCAAAATCCGCATTATCTTTCCGAATCAATTGACTTATTAGCTTCTTGCTATGAAAAGCTTAAGCAAGAAGATGAATTAGTTGCTTATTTGAAAGCCTTGGTGGAGGAATATCCGCGTGTACCCGTTGTATTAATTCTGGCGGAACGGATTCGGCGTTGGAAAGGGGATAAGGTGGCGGCTAATTTTGTTGCGGATTATGTACGGCGTTATCCCTCTTTGCGAGGGTTGTATTTATTTGTGAATATTTATATTTCCACAGTGGAAGGTCAGGCTAAAGAAGATTTACATATATTGCAGAAGTTAATGAGAAAAGTGTTAGCGAGTAAACCGGATTATCAATGTACTTCCTGTGGCTTTTCGGGGAAAACGTTGCATTGGCAGTGTCCGGGGTGTAAGCAGTGGAGTACGGTGATGCCAATTCATATGTTAGAAGAACCGGCTTAATCTAATTAGAAATTTAATTAAATGAGGAGAATAAAAATGAGACCATCATCATCAACAAACAAGATTGGTAAAAGGATTAATAGGGGTAGGAATAAAATAGAATCACCTAGTAACCTTTCCCAAAATCAAAATATAAATTTCCGAGTTGAGATTGAAAAGCAATTTAGTTTACCGCCAAATTTAATGGAAGAGATTGCGGGAGATGGAAGAAACGTTGCCAACTTACAAGATGCAAATGGAAATTTTTCATTTTCAAGCGAGATTGAAAAAAGTTATGAAGTACCGTCTGATCTTTTCCATTTACTCTCTTTATCTTCTCCAATGCCTATAGATAGCGAAGATAGTTTATTTCTTACTAATAACAACAACCAAACGTCAGTCACAAATGAGTTTACTTCTGCTAATAGGAAGTCGGTATATTCTTCCTCATTGGGAGTTCTCTCCCCTAAGCCACAAACTACGGTGGGTTCACAGGAAGAGGAAATGGATGTGGCACAACAAGTAAACGAAATAAAAAAGGGAAAAAGTTCCAAGCCCTAATGAAAAATAACTAGCTATTTTATCGATAGCTGAGAAGACTTGCATATACGCTATTATCAACCTACCTTTTGCGGTTTCGCAGGGAAGCGCCGCAACTATCTTCTCTCCTTTCTTAATCTTCTCTTAAGCTTATGTGAATGATTTTGCTAGAGATTTGTTAACTATCCCTTAAGTATATGAGCTTATAATATAAAGAAATAATTAAAGGGGGATTGGAATAAAATGTCTTTTCTTCAAAAAATAGTTTATAAGCTTAAGCTGAGATTAGAAGGTAAGCGAGCAACATCAGGCTTTTTATTTTTAGCAACGCCAAAGGTGAATTCTCTTCCTATAGAAAATCTCCCAAATAAAACTATTAATCAAGCGAATAAAGAGACTGATAGATTATTATTAAGTGGAAATAATACCACTAAGCAAATCAAGCAGGAGAAAGTTAAGGGCTGGGGATTTTTCTGTATTCCAAGGCAACAGACGAAAGGGAAGGTTGATAATAATCTTGGTCTTATGACTTTTTACCGTTTTTAAGATAATCAGTTATTCCTGAAAATTGCGAGAATAAAATCGGAATGGTAACTATTGTTTGATGAGCTTCTTTTGCTCCTAAAGCAATTTCTTTGCGGGACAAATTAAAATCCAACCATTCTATCCAATCACCCAACAATCCATATAGCCCTGCCTCAATTTCTTGCTCATTAATTTCTCCCTGATACTTCCTCAAAAACTCTAACAAGTAATCCAGTCTGATATGGTAATGCTCATCAAAACTCCAATAAATCGCCGTTACCAAAACATCTTTTGTCCTATTAATCCAGCCGGCTGATTCCCAATCAATAATAAAATAGTTACCTTTCTTATCCCATAACACATTTTTTGGATCACAATCTCGATGACTAATAACAAGGTTATTTTCCAAAACCTCTTTATGTAACTTTAATTTCTCATAAATATCCCCAATATCCGGCACATATTTTTCAAGCCGCGCCACAATACTCTGATCAGGAAACTCTACCGAAGGTACATGATCAACTTGAATATTCGCCTGATGAATCTTCGAAAGCATTTGAGCGATTTTCTCTATATGGGGAAGTGTGACGTCATGCTGTTGTAAAATAGCTGCATTAACGTAAGGAAAAACCATCACGGTTTCGTTTTCAAATGTAAATAAAGGATCGCCTTCATGTGTAATGGCTGTGATACCTGAAACATGTTGTGATAATTGGCGAGCGATGAATTCTGTTATCCGATAACGGTCTTTCTTACCCGTCTGGTTAATGATGGCGGGATACAAATACTTAATTACAAACTGACCTTCCGTCGTCTCAAATCGATAGGTATGATGAAGCAGGCCTCCTCGACAAGGGATAGGCTCTGATAAACAAGATCCTATTTGGTACACTTCACAAAGATGATGGAGTAAATTTATGTTCATGGAAAAAGCAAGAGTTACTAATCCGGCTAGTTATAGCAGGAAATTTTGCTGATTACAAACTTAACAGATTTATTTAAACCTATAAACTCTTAAATTCTCATCTATTACATCAATATCCGACGGAGAAGGTTGCTCAATCTGAGTAGGTATGGGAGGAAAATCTGTTTCTTTTACAATTCCAATTAAACTATCTTTCTCTTGTCTTTCAATATGAGCGAATAGAAGATTAGGTTGTTCCATATATCTTTCTTCTTTAAGTCCATCCGCAATCACTAATTGTACTGTCATTTTTTTATCTTTGAATTGTTGGAGGAAGGTATGTTGTGCAATTAAATACTTATTATCTAAGCAAATATCAATTCCAATAATTAAGTCATTGGTTATTTTGATGGGACTATTAGGGTTCTTGCCATCTTTATTGAAAAATTTTAACCGTGCATCGCCGAGAGACACTGTAGTGCCTGAAAGGTAATCGTAATCACTTAAACTTGGTTTGGTTTTTTTATAGCGCTCGAATTGACCATTATGAAATAAATAAGCTGAATTGCGAAATCTATTTTCTTTTTTCCAACAAAACGTACCGGGAACAATTACCATATTTGGATATTGTTTGGATAACTCGCTTAATCTCGCAGTAAATTTTTTCTTTTGTTCCTGCGAATAATAACGATCAACTGTGGTTTTGGAAAAATCTTTAAATAGATATTCGGGTGCAACAAACATCCATTTTAGTTTAGAGGAGTCCGTTTGTTCTGATAGATAATGAGCCGCTTTTTGGATTTGCCCTTCTAGAATTTGTAAACGCACATCAAATGGCTCTTCATAAAAAGTAGAACCAGGTTGGAACACAATTAATCTAATATCAGAAAAATTGGTTTCAGAAGAAGTTGTTTTAAGGTTTTCATTTCGATCTAACATGCTATTTTTCCTCGTTTGTGGTATCTTATACCAATTAGCTTAAGGGGAAATTAAAGCTAAGCTAAGTTATTAAAAAGATAGGGATTTTTTTCATCGTGTGAAAATTTGTTGTTAAATCCTACAACCAAGTTATTTTTATAAAAACAATTACTTAAAAGAAAGGAGAAACAACCATGAAATCATTATTCTTACTACTAGCAACGTGTCTTTTTTTAGCATCCGGCATTGCTTGGGCTGATAATGACAATGCGGTCGGAAATGCCGCTCAAAGTACGAAACAATATGTTAGTGATGCCACTATCACCGCTCAAGTAAAATCCCAGCTATTGATGGATCCTGACATCAAAAGCTTACCCATTTCAGTGGTGACCGAACAAGGGGTCGTCGTATTAAGCGGTACGGTTGATACGCAATTGGAAAAAGAAAAAGCAGCTAGGATTGCGCTTGAGGTATCTGGGGTGAAATCAGTGGTAAATAAAATTAAGGTAAAACAAGCTAATCGTAGCTAAATTTAAGCTGAAGAGGGGATGGCTGTATCCTTTAGCATAAAAGTGATACAATCCTCCTCTCAATTTATAAGATGCTATTTAATCAAGAGAACCGTGTTTCCATGTCCCATCTGATCTCCGTTGCCCCCATGATGGATTGGACCGACCGTCATGACCGATATTTTCTGCGACTTATTGCCCCTGATATTCGGCTTTATACGGAAATGGTGACAGCTCAAGCGCTCATGCATGGGGATGTAAACTATTTATTGGCATTTGACCCTGCTGAGCATCCCATCGCTTTACAGCTTGGCGGCAGTGATCCAAAGCTCTTAGCACAAGGCGCCGCCCTGGGAGAGGAAAGGGGATATGATGAGATTAATTTAAATGTAGGCTGTCCCAGTCCCCGAGTGAGTTCAGGCCGATTTGGGGCTTGTTTAATGCGGGAACCCCAGCTAGTTGGCGATTGCATTGCTGCGATGCGGGCACGAGTTAACATTCCGGTCACGGTAAAATGCCGTATCGGGGTAGATGAGCATGATTCTTATGAGCATTTGCATCATTTTATATCCGTGGTGGCGGATGCAGGTTGCTCTATTGTCATCGTCCATGCTCGTAAAGCATGGCTATCTGGCCTCAGTCCAAAGGAGAATCGAGAGATTCCTCCTTTACGTTATGATGTGGTTTACCAAGTAAAGCGGGATTTTCCTCATTTAACCATCATCCTCAATGGCGGCATTAAAACGCTAGCTGATATTGAGGCCCACTTTCCGCAGGTCGATGGCGTGATGATTGGTCGTGCTGCCTATGCCAACCCTTATTTCTTGGCAGAAGTACAAGCTAAGTATTTTAAAAATAAGTCTCTTTTGAGTCGTCGCGAGGTGATCTATAAGCTGCTACCTTATATTCGCGATCAGCTTCAGAATAAGGTAAAATTACACGCCTTGACGCGACATATCCTGGGTTTATTCCAAGGCCAGCGTGGCGCTGCTGCTTGGCGTCGTTATCTTAGCCAGTATGCGTGTAAACCAGGCGCAGGGGTTGAGGTGATTGAGCACGCGTTAGCATTCATAAACGAATAACGAAACGAGATAGGTGAAATCATGATTGAATTATTGGCTAGCATCGCAAATCCCGTTGGTATAATTGGGGTTGTATTATTGTTAATCGCTTTTTATTTATTAAACACCAATAAACTGTACCCCATGAGTATGAGCTATCAGGTACTAAACTTATTAGGTGCTTTATTTATTTTATATTCGCTGATATTTCATTGGAATTTAGCTTCCTTCCTCATTGAAGCAGCGTGGGTACTCATTAGTTTGATTGGTATTTATCGTACTATACACATGAATGGTGCACCTAATAAAAAAGAGAACGTTTAATCTATCTCCTAGAAGGCGACATATTTAAATTTTGCCTTACTTCCTCTCCCTCAGGCATTTCAGGTTGAGATGTAGAAAATAACGTTTCCACTAAGGTTACTGAAGAGTAACCTCTTGGGATAAAAGCAGGGGCTGCTGCTCTCATTCTTATGCTTTGTGGAGAAGAGGAGGGAAGATCATCACAGTCATGGGGCATTGGCTTTTTGCCTTTTCCCTCCGCTAATTTTTTCTTTTCTTCTTTCATTTTTGCCCGTGCTTCTTTTCTGTCTAATTTCAATCTACGTTGTTCCTCTTCTCGTCTACTCGCTTCTTCTCGCAATCTTCTCTCTTCCTCTCGACGTTTTTCTATTGCTTCTAAGCGTGCTCTTTCTGCTGCTATATAATTAATTTTTTCTTTCTCCAA
Organism: Gammaproteobacteria bacterium; assembly: GCA_021324335.1. Taxonomy (GTDB): domain Bacteria; phylum Pseudomonadota; class Gammaproteobacteria; order DSM-16500; family DSM-16500; genus Aquicella. Next base: position 27,579 of record JAJPJH010000064.1, on the reverse strand, counting down.
TTTGTCTCCCATTTTTGAAATCTTGTCACATAAATTCTTTAAAGGTTCTATTGAATTATCTACTCTCTTTTTTAAATCTGCTGAAAATCCTTCCAATGACTTTAATTTACCTTCAACTTTATTAATATCACCTTCAGGTTGTTTCTGTTTTTTAATAGATAGCAATTCCGACTGTGCACTTTCCATTTCTTTCTTTATCGCCTGCTCAAATTCTTTATATATTTTTATAGACTGACGATAATCCTTTACCCACTGATCAAATAATTCTTTTTTGTTTTTCGCAAAATCACCACGCATCTCTTGTCTTCGCATTTCATAATCAGCCACCGTTGCGCTCAGTCCCTCTATATCCCTTCGTTTTTCTTCAAGATAATACTCAAATCCATTGACCTTTTTTTCTATCTCTTCAGCAGTTTTATATAGCCGTTCAAATTTATCTTTATTTAATTTTGCTTTATACTCAGCTGATTGATGATAAAGAGTTTCATTTAGAGCTTCTCTCACCCGATCAATTTTTTCTAATCTAGATTGATAATTTGGTTGAAGCAAATTAATTTTATCTTGTGGAGGTAAAGAAACACTTAAGCAGTTACCTTCTTTGCGGACATACTGACTACCATATAAACTTTCTAGAGCTTTCATGATAGCAATACATAATATATTTTTTTTAATGGAAAAATTCTCTCGCTGTAAAATAGGGTTGTTCAGTTCTATCATTAGTTTATCACCACGAATGCTCCATTCATCTGTATAAAAACCGTTTGTTAATCGCATTAATTCTGCTTTAAATCGCTCCATCATTAATTTTTTACGCTGATAAGTTGAATGTTGTTTATAAGAAAAATAACCCATGCCAAAGGCTCCTGCTAGAAAGCCTATCGCTGAGGCGAAATATTGAGTAAAAGAGAATGGTTCTTTAGGTGGTTCTAGTTCTTTACGATAAGGCTCATTTATTTTCTCTTCCCATTCAGCAACAATGGCATCAGCATCTATTTCCCTGGCTTTCATAATTTGACGAGTTTCTTCATACATCCATCTGATTGTTTGATCTAGTTTCATTCCCTTATAAGACGAAATAATACTTCCTTCTATATTGTGTTTCATTTTTAAGATAGCACCATATAAACCATAAGCCATCCCTATATCTGCATCAGAAAGCGCAAAATATATCTCCAAATATTTTTTGACCTCATCTGTCTTTTCTAAGTGAGAAAATGCTGTGGCTAAATTGTAATAAATCCTGTTTAATTGTTGATTGTAGTAAGGATCATTTAAGGGAAATTTAGCCAGAACTTGGTGATAAAGTTGAATTGCTTCTTCTGCTTTTTGTGGATCTTTAGCAAATTCATTAGCTTGCTGGAATAGTTTATTTACCTTCTCTCTGTCACCAGAAAATCGGCAATTTTCAGCAATTAATTCTGTTAAGGTAAATTCGCAAAAAAAAACCTTCTCTAAAAATGGTCTCGCGAATAAATGGCTTTTTGTAAATGTCAGCTAATCCTGATGCTTTATATCGGGCTTCATCTCGGTAAGCGTTTTCGCAAAATGTAGCTGTATTTCTTTGATTCATTAAATATTTTACGCTATCAATAGCATTCTGATAGTTTATATTTGGTGCTAACTGTCTAGCATGATTGAATTCAGTGAATGCTTTTGCATACTCGCCTTCTTGTATAAAATAGATCCCTCTTATATAGTAAGTTTCAGGAAGTTCAGGCGCATATATTTTTAATTTTTCGGTGATTTTAAATGCTTCTTTATAATTTTTTAATTGAGCGAATAAAATATTGGCTTTTAAACTCAAAAGATCGATGTTATCAGGGAAAATATTTAAACCTTGATTAAGATAACTTAATGCCTCTGAAGAATATCGCAATTTTCCAAGATTACTTGCTAAGTGATAATAAATAGTAGGGCGTGCAAGCGCATATTCTACGGCAATCTTTCCATGTTGTATGGCTTTCCAATAATATTCCTTTTTTTCATAAAGCTTTGCTATGGAGGCATGGGTCCAACCAATCAAATCTCTATACTCTTTTAGCTTTTCTGATGAAAGGAAACTTTCTATTTTTAGATAAATATCTAATGCTTCTTGAAAATTATTATGAAAAATATGTTGCTCAGCTTGATAAATCATTTCTAGAATTTCTTTATCAAGTTCATTTTCTTGATTATACTCCAGGATTAATTTGGCTATATCGATATGACCTGTTGCCAATGCTATTTGAGCAGCCGTGTAATAATAGCCACCTGTCTCAGCAATAATATTTTTATCTGCATGACGTTTTAACAGCAGTCTTATTAGTTTTTCGTCACCTTCTGAGGCTGCTAACTGTAAGCAAGTAAGACCTTGTTTATTGCGTGCATTAATGTCAGCGCCATATTCTAAAAGCAACGCACTTATATCATATTGGTGAAAATAACTGGTCATATGTAATGGTGTATTTAAATATACAGGATCCGGTTGATTGATAGCATTACTGTCAGATGCTTTTGCTTCTTCTAACAGGGATTTTAATTGTTTTATTGGCATTTGCTCCGTCACAGCCTTGTAAATAGTTGGCTCTGAAGCTTTCGTTGTATCTGGTACTGGGGCTGTCGAAGCAGCCCTACCTGTTAGTATTAAGAGAGGCATCATCATAGCCCAATAATCTCTGAAATTCCTTTTTGATGGAGTTAAGTTAGGAGTATCTAAATTATTTTTTTGATTTTGCACACTTGGATGTTCCAATAATATAGCCAGAATTTTATCGAGTTTATCATTTAGTTCCTTAAAATCATCACTAGGGCGCACATAGCTAAGCTCACCAGGCAAGATAGAAATTTTTAGATTCTTAAAAGAACTTTCAAAATAGCTGCTATTAATAAAATTTTTAATATTTTTAAGCAATAAATAGTATTCGAAACTATCACTCGAGATAGAATGATTAATAAAATAATGTTGGCAGAATTGAATAACTTGTTGGCTGTTTTTCTGCAAAGGCCATTCATTGATTAATACCTGGTAAATTTCTTGAGGGAGATTAAATTTGAGAATAGAAGTAGCCCTTTCTTGCATAAAAGTTATTCCTTTTGTGTGAATGATAGGTGATGACAGGTTGTATTATATGTATAGTGAAATGGCTGTAGGCTTTATCAATTTAATTATTTCTTCAGCCGATTTTTTTATGATAATGAAAGCAGATTTATTTTGCAAACCACAAATACCCTCTCTGCCAACGGAGAGAGGGCATCCTCTTTACTCATCCCAACTCAATGCACCACCGGTTTGATATTCAATTACCCGTGTTTCAAAGAAGTTCTTCTCTTTCTTCAGATCCATAATTTCACTCATCCACGGGAATGGATTCGATGCACCTGGATATTGTTGTTCTAATCCGATTTGTGCACAGCGGCGATTAGCAATGAATTGCAGGTAATCTTTAAACATTTCTGCATTCAATCCCAAAATTCCACGCGGCATCGTGTCAACAGCATAAGCATATTCTAGTTCCACCCCTTCGTGAATCATTTGGATGGCTTCTCGCTTAAATTCTTCCGTCCACAGATGCGGATTTTCAATTTTAATTTGATTGATGACATCAATACCAAAATTAAGATGCATGGATTCATCACGCAAAATATATTGAAATTGTTCTGCTGTTCCCGTCATTTTATTACGTCGACCCATAGAAAGAACTTGCGTAAAGCCGACATAGAAAAAAATTCCTTCGAAGATCACGTAGAACGCAATTAAATCACGCAATAAACGCTGATCATTTTCAGGCGTCCCAGTTTTGAAGGTTGGATCACCTAAGCTTTGCGTGTATTTAAGCGACCAAGCTGCTTTGCGTGCAACAGAAGGCACTTCGCGATACATATTGAAGACGGCTGCTTCATCCATGCCTAAGCTTTCAATCACATATTGATAAGCATGTGTATGCAGCGCTTCTTCGAATGCTTGGCGAAGTAAATATTGCCGGCATTCAGGATTGGTAATATGACGATAAACAGCTAAGACTAAATTATTAGCGACCAAGGAATCTGCTGTCGAAAAGAAGCCTAAATTACGCATAATAACGGTACGCTCATCTTCCGTTAAACCAGCGAGATCTCGCCATAATGCGACATCTGCTGCCATATTGATTTCATTTGGCATCCAATGATTGGCGCAGGCATCTAAATATTTTTTCCATGCCCACTGATATTTGAAAGGGACTAATTGATTTAAGTCAGCCCGGCAATTGATGATCTTCTTATCATCCACTTGCACACGTGCTGCACCCATTTCAAACTCTAATCCCGTTGCGCCGCTCATTGATTGCATTGAGATAGCCATGTAATGTCTCCGTAGTTACTCATTAATATTATTGACACGCTTCACAGGTTGGATCTGTTATTAAGCACGCTTTAGGCTCTGAACTCGGTGTCGGATTCACATCCACTGCGTTTAATGACCTATCATCAATCGTTGCTTTTTCTGCATTGGTTGCACCCATACTGCGTAAATAATAGGTGGTTTTCAAACCACGTATCCAAGCATGACGATACAATTGATCCAGTTTTTTACCAGAAGGTTGTGCCATATATAAATTCAAGGATTGAGATTGATCAATCCATTTTTGACGCCGTGAACCTGCTTCCACTAACCACAGTGGATCAATTTCAAAAGCAGTCGCATAAATTTGCTTTAATTTTTCAGGCATACGGCTGATCTTGGCCACACTGCCATTATAATATTTCAAATCATTCACCATCACTTCATCCCATAATCCTTCCGCTTTTAAATCAGCGACGAGATAAGGATTGATGACAGTAAATTCGCCAGAGAGATTGGACTTGACGTAAAGATTTTGATAGGTCGGTTCAATCGATTGGGAAACACCGCAAATATTGGAAATAGTGGCGGTTGGCGCGATAGCTAATACATTGGAATTACGCATACCCTTTTTCATGACGCGTTCACGTAATGTTTTCCAGTCCAAGGTTTGGGACTTATCAATTTCAAGATAACCGCCGCGATTTTTCTCAAGTAGCGCCAGGGAATCGATTGGCAGAATGCCTTGGCTCCAGAGTGAACCTTCAAAGCTAGAATACGTACCACGTTCTTCCGCTAAGTAAGTGGATGCTTCAATCGCAAAATAGCTGATTAATTCCATGGAACGATCAGCAAAATCCACCGCTTCTTGGGAGGAATAAGGCATACGTAATTGATAAAGTGCATCTTGGAAGCCCATGATACCCATACCGACAGGACGATGTTTGAGGTTGGAGTTTTTAGCTTGCGGTACAGAATAATAGTTAATGTCAATCACATTATCCAACATGCGTATAGCAGTATGAACCGTGCGCCGCAGTTTTTCTTTGTCTAAGCCTTTTTCTGTCATGTGAGCAATAAGATTGACGCTGCCCAGATTACACACGGCAATTTCATCTTGAGAGGTGTTGAGGGTAATCTCTGTGCAAAGGTTAGAACTGTGGACGACGCCGACATGTTGTTGAGGCGAGCGTAAATTGCAAACGTCTTTGAACGTAATCCAGGGATGGCCTGTTTCAAATAACATCGTGAGCATTTTTCGCCACAAGACAACAGCAGGAATTTTCTTGAAGTTTCTAACTTTGCCTTGTGCTGCTTTTTCTTCATAAGCAAGGTAAGCAGTTTCAAAAGCATTGCCGTATAAGTCATGTAAATCAGGTGTTTCATCGGGTGAGAATAATGTCCAGTCTTTATTTTCAGCGATACGTTTCATGAACAAATCAGGTACCCAATTAGCGGTGTTCATATCGTGGGTACGACGGCGTTCATCACCCGTGTTTTTACGTAATTCTAAAAATTCCTCAATGTCTTTATGCCAGGTTTCGAGATAAGCACACACAGCACCTTTACGTTTGCCGCCTTGATTAACGGCAACGGCGGTTGCATTCGCTACATTTAAGAAGGGGACAACGCCGAGTGATTTACCATTTGTGCCTTTAATGCGAGCACCCATCGCACGTACGTTAGTCCAGTCATTGCCTAGACCCCCTGCGTATTTAGATAAAAGCGCATTGTCTTTGATGGCGCCGTAAATGCCATCCAAATCGTCGGGAACTGTCGTGAGATAACAGCTGGATAATTGCGGACGTAAAGTGCCGGAATTAAACAGGGTAGGGGTGGAGCTCATGAAATCAAAAGAGGAGAGTAGGTTGTAAAACTCGATAGCACGTTTTTCTTTTTCTTTTTCATTCAGCGCAAGCCCCATCGCAACACGCATAAAGAAGGTTTGCGGTAATTCAAAACGCACGCCTTCCCAATGAATGAAATAGCGGTCATATAAAGTCTGTAAGCCGAGATAAGTAAATTGCAGATCACGTTCAGGCTTAATTGCGGCAGCGAGTTTAGCGAGATCAAAGGTTTTTAGTTTGGGGTCTAGCAATTCGAATTTAATACCAGCTTCAAGGTAAACCTCAAAATAGTGGGCATAAGCCTGCTGCATGTCGGTGACAGTGAGGTTGGCATCTAACTCAAGGAAATTAAAGGCTTCGCGGCGCAGGTCGTCTAATAATAAACGGGCTGCGACGTAGGAATAGTTGGGTTCTTTTTCAATTAAAGTTCGCGCAGACATCATGAGAGCTTTATTGACTTCGCGAGCAGGTACTTTATCGAATAAGTTACGTTTTACATCTTCCACGATCAGATCGGCTGAAACGCTGCTTAAGCCGCTGCAGGCATCGATAACTTGCTGCTGCAGTGCTGCCATATCCAATGGCTTGACTGTCCCATCGGGCAAGGTAATGTGCAGAACATAGGCTGTTTGTTTGTGTTCTGCTTCTTTTTGCTCTTGCTCACGAATGCGTTGACGTTCAGCGCGATAGAGTACATAGCCTTTTGCCACGGCATATTCGCCGGCACGCATCAATTCTAGTTCGACTTGGTCTTGGATTTCTTCAATATGGAGGGTGCCGTTTCCATGTAAGCGTCGAACAAAGGTATCCGTAATCTTTTTTGTCAGCAGCGATACGATTTCACGTATCCGTGAGGATCCCGCCGCCGTCTCACCTTCGAGCGCTAAAAAGGCTTTGGTCATGGCAACAGCGATTTTATTAGCGTCGAAGGGGGTAACGGTGCCATTGCGGCGGATGACTTTAATCTGGCCTGGCGCCGTGTGGGCGATGTCGTGATGGAGTGTTGCATTCGTACGAGAAGTTTGAGTATCCATGTTTATCTTTTCTCCGAAACCTATAAATGAATTATCAAATACTTAATACGTGCATTGTGGTCTCAAAAAGGGAAAACCACAATATGTAGTTGTTTTGGTGTCTTAAAATAACAAGATAATGTATCTTGCAGCAGAAGGCAAGAGGGGAATTCGGGGGGGTAAATTAAGGGAACGCAGTTACCATACTTACCCTGCGTGGCTGGCCAGAACTACCGTCCGGATAAACCAGAGCGGGTGGCTTTTGTGAAAGAGGTGACTGAGATACTTGTGCTTCTTTGAAAAGAATGGCATGACAAGAAGTCAGATCGATAGAGAAGATGTCAGGATCGATTTGGAAAATGTCAGGGGCATCGGGAGTAGACACAGCAGACGAAGAACGATTCGGAGATTCGTCGGGAGGTGTTCCCGTTAAAAACTGCTTAACTCTTTCATCTGTTGACCTACACGGTGAATGAGAGTCGGGCTGTGATAATTTAGAATAATCTCGAGCTGGGACCTCATAGCTTGCAGCAATAGATTGAGGTGATAGCGTTTGTGATGGTATTGGCATAGGAGCACTTGTAGTAGGTAAGGGAGAAACGTCGTTAGAGGGTGTGCGTTGAGCTGGTTCAATATTTTGAGGTGACTTTTTAAATCGATTCACTACTTTCCTACCAAACCCACTATAGATACTTCCAAACCACGCGAAGGTAGCCCCAACTACCTGTATGACGAGAGAAGCGACAGAAGGTAGAATTACTTTGGCAGCTTCAGCCAGGGAGGGTGAAAACCAACAGATCATGCCTATTAAAATGGACGTGCTAGCAGTAAGTTGCTGCCCTCGAGTACGGTTTTCAGCTTCTCGCCCTCGTTTCACTGCGTTTATTTTTATTTCAAGCGCACGGTTTATTATAACGTCTGTGTTCAGATCTTCTTTTAACTTTTCTAATTTCGCGGTTGCTGTATCAAATGGACTTACATGTTTCTTTTTCTTATGTCTATCAAACACCACATCAAAAATAAATTGGGTCAGGTTGGCGACGGCTTTTACTACAATCGAAAGAGTACCCTGAAGAATGGGTGTAACAAAAGGGGCTGCAAAGAAATAAAAGCCACCTGTTAGCAACATCAACCCTAAATTAATCCCGCCCCATACAAGATCATTTAAGTTTTGTGCAAGAACATCAGGTTGAAGCAAAGCAAGCTTACATCGCTTCCAGACACCACGCTTTTTATCTTCCTCTGTTTTTGGAAAAAATGTCGCAGCTCCCACTTTGATTAAATTAAGCGTTATCCGAATCCAGTAAATGAGGCCGGAAGCAGTTAAAATAAATTGGGTGAGGGGATGATTGTAAAAACGGCTAAAGAATTTCAAAGTAATTTGGGTTGAACGGTGGTTGTAAGCTTTACTTATACCTTGAAGAACAATATTTACCCACCGCAAGGCGCGAATAAGGAAGAGACGTGATTCATTTCCCCAAGGAAATGCGTCATATGGGTGTTGCATTATGGTACTTAGCCACGAAAGGGATCTATCAGTCGGTTGGATGAGTGATGGCTTAGGGTTTAATTCTAGTGTATTCCGGATACTTATCGCTTCTTTTTCATAGTTTTGAACTTTTTTTAAGTCGATAGCAATTTCTTTTTCAACATCTTTTCCATTTTTAGAGTACGTATGTTTTCCAGAATAATAAGCTTCGATGAGTTTCTCTAAACAGATGAGGCGAATTTCATGGGCGACGTTCATTTCATCACTAGCAGGATCTAGTTTTTTGGATGGATCTTCAGATATAGGAGAAGCAAGTACTTCTAGTTCGCTAAGGGAAAGATTTTCTTGGAGATTTGTTAGTAAAGATTGGTTTTCTGGCTGTTCCAAAGAAAGGGGATAATATGACTTTTGCATGCTTTCATTTAATGGTTTGGACAAGCGGGTGATCCTTTATTCTCTTGTTATAAGGAATAATTTTATTTTTCGATTCTTAAGGAAATCTTAAAATATAGCATTTTTCCTACTTAAAATAGGAAATAAATCTCTTGACTCCTGGCTTTTCCTATTAAATTTTTATAATTAAATGGAATATTTGACACCAACCCCCCACCCCCCTACAATGCGCCCCATGTCCGAAAAATTCATACCAGAACATATAGATCCATTCCGCTACGCTGACCAAGCGTTACAGCTGGATGGCACCGTCAAAATAACCGACATGCACCGGCTGAGCGGTAGTTTGAGCTCAACCGCTGGCGATGTCACGGTCCATCTTCGCTTTGGGGTGGATGAACAAGGGCTGACCTTCCTCAAAGGGCATTTAGAAGCCACTTTGAGCCTAACGTGTCAGCGTTGTATGGGAGCATTCACTTATGGAATAATATCCGACTTTGCTTTGGGGATCGTAACCACGCTCGATGAGGCTAATGCCTTACCTGAGCATTATGAACCCGCCATGGCAAAAGAGGGAAGCTTGGCATTACGCGAGCTAATTGAAGATGAACTAATCTTAAATTTGCCGATTATCCCTAAGCATGCACCCGAAGAATGTCAAATAACATTATCTTTGACGGATTCAACAGAAAAGGAACCAAAAGTCAAAAATCCTTTTCATATACTTGAATCTCTAAAAGAGAAAGAGAAGTAATTTTTTAAGTGGGGGAGTTTTAAAAATGGCTGTTCAAAAAAGTCGAGTGACTCGTTCAAGACGTGGTATGCGCCGTGCGCATGATGGGTTGACCAAACCCACTTTGTCTGTTGATCCAGCAACAGGGGAAACTCATCGTCGTCATCATGTTAGTCCAGAAGGCTATTACAAAGGTCGTCAAATCATCGATAAATCGGTGAAAGTCGAAGAAGAAGATAACGAAGAGTAATCGTTTACCTGTGACCACGATAGCTATTGATGCAATGGGAGGCGATCATGGACCTCCCGTCACCGTTCCCGCTGCCTTAGAGGTCTTAGGCAAACACCCAGGTTTGCACCTCATTTTGGTTGGCGATGAAACCATTTTACGTCAAGCATTACAGTCGCATTCTTACGATGCAGCTAGGCTTTCCGTTCAGCATGCTTCCCAGCGTGTTGAAATGGATGAGCTACCCTCTGTGGCCTTACGGACTAAGAAAGATTCCTCCATGCGAGTGGCGATTAACCTTATTAAAGAAGGGAAAGCCCAAGCATGTGTGAGTGCCGGCAATACCGGCGCCTTAATGGCAACAGCACGTTTTGTCCTAAAAACCTTACCCGGCGTTGATCGGCCCGCGATTGTGTCGACTTTCCCGACGATGAATCCACAGAAAAATATCCGGATGCTGGATTTAGGCGCGAATGTAGATTCAAAAGCAGAAGATTTAGTGCAATTTGCTGTGATGGGGTCGGTTTTAGCTTCTGCCGTCGATAACATTGAAAATCCGAAAATTTGTTTGCTGAATATTGGTGAGGAAGAAATTAAAGGCAATGAGCAAGTAAAACAAACCGCTCAGCTGTTAAGCAATCTCAAATCCATTAATTATGCAGGCTATATCGAGGGCGATGCAATTTATCAAGGGGAAGTAGATGTGGTCGTCTGTGATGGCTTTGTAGGAAATGTTGCTCTGAAAACGACAGAAGGTGTGGCCATATTAATTGGTAAAATGATCAAAGAAGCTTTTATGCGTAATGGGCTAACAAAATTAGTCGGGTTGTTAGTTAAACCTGTTTTAAAATCATTTATAAAACGCATTGACCCTGCTCGTTATAACGGCGCAACCTTTATCGGCCTGCAAGGAACTGTTATCAAAAGCCACGGTGGAGCGAATGTTCTCTCATTTGTGCATGCAATTGAAGAAGCCATTATTGGCGTTGAAAAAAACGTGCCCGATCGTATCCGCTATAAAGTCGAACAATTACTGACTGCTTCATCCAATGAGTGATAACCGATATGAGATACTCAAAAATTTTAGGAACAGGCGGTTATTTGCCGGAAAAAATCCTAACGAATAACGATTTAGAAAAAATAGTGGATACCACCGATGAATGGATCATCACCCGTACGGGCATCCATCAACGTCATATAGCAGCAGAGGATGAAAATGCGGTGACGATGGCAGATCGTGCTGGCCGTGTAGCCTTGGATGTAGCAGGATTAAAACCGACTGATATTGATATGATTATCGTCAGTTCGACTACCCCTTACATGGTGTTTCCTAGTACGGCTTGTTTATTGCAAGAACGTTACGGTATCGCTGGCTGTGCAGCCTTTGATTTAAATGCAACAGCCTGCGCGGGATTTATGTATGGTTTCAGTATTGCTGATCAATTTATTCGAACCGGTGCTATTAATCACGCTCTTGTCATTGGTAGTGAAGTGATGTCGCGCGTGGTGGATTGGGATGATCGTAGTACCTGTGTGTTGTTCGGAGATGGGGCAGGAGCGGTGGTATTAGGTCCTAGCTCAGAGCCAGGGGTGTTATCAACGCACTTGCATGCTGATGGAACGCACAAAGATGTGCTGTATCTTCCCTTAGGTAATAATAAAACCCCTAATCTCGAATCTGTAAAAATGATGGGTAACCAATTATTTAAACTCGCCGTCAATATTTTAGGCGATTTATTTGATGAAACACTTGAAAAAAATAATCTACAAAAATCCGATGTAGATTGGCTGATTCCGCATCAAGCTAATATCCGTATTATTCAAGCGATGGCAAAGAAATTAGAAATGTCGCTAGATCATGTTGCTATCACTTTAGATAAACAAGCTAATACCTCCAGTGCCTCTATCCCTCTTGCACTCGATGAAGCCATTCGTGACGGTCGTGTTCAGCGTGGCCAATTACTGTTAATGGAAGGTTTTGGCGGCGGTTTGGCTTGGGGCTCTGCTTTAGTGAGGTATTAATGACAACATCTACACTTTCGATTGTTTTCCCCGGTCAAGGTTCCCAGTCAATGGGAATGTTAGCTGATATTGCTACTCAATTTGGCGAAGTCAAGCAAACCTTTACAGAAGCTTCGGATGTATTAGGTTATGACTTATGGCAATTAGCTCAGCAAGGCCCTGCAGAAGAATTAGATAAAACCGTTCATACGCAACCTGCTTTACTCGCTGCTTCTTATGCAATTTGGCGAATTCTCACTACGAGAAAGTCGCTGCAGCCAGCGATGCTTGCAGGACATAGTTTAGGGGAATATACCGCCTTAGTTTGTGCCAATGCCTTAAGTTTTCAGGATGCTATTAAACTCGTCGCTGCCCGTGGTCAATACATGCAAGAAGCAGTGGCTGCCGGGACGGGGGCAATGGCAGCGATAATTGGTTTAGACGAAACAAAAGTTGCCACCCTCTGCGAACAGGCTATTAACTCCTCAGAAGAAGTTTTATCCCCTGCTAATTTCAATAGTATTGGTCAAATCGTTGTCGCGGGGCATAAAGCAGCAGTAGAACGTGCTATCAGCATGGCAAAAGAGCAGGGTGCAAAGCTAGCCGTGATGATTCCCGTAAGTGTTCCTTCTCATTGCCAATTAATGCAGCCTGCAGCTTTGCGTCTCGAAGAATTGCTAGCAACAATGACATTAAAAACGCCTGAAATTCCAGTGATTAATAATGTCGATGTTAAATTTTACCAGAGTATTGATTCAATACGCGATGGATTAATCAGGCAATTATATAAACCCGTGCGATGGGTAGAAATTATTCAATATTTTATTCAAGCTGGTGTGACTCATATTATAGAATGTGGTCCAGGTAAGGTCTTAACGGGGTTAAATAAACGTATTGATAAAAATTTACAGTTAATGACGACGTCAGACTTTGCTGGTTTAGAAAACGTATTAAAAAGTGAATAAGAGAGAAAACGTATGTTACAAGATTCACTAAAAGGCAAAACCGCTTTAGTGACTGGCGCCAGTCGAGGCATTGGTCGGGGTATTGCGCTCGCATTAGGCCGAGCCGGTGCAGTGGTGATTGGTACAGCGACGACGCAAGAAGGGGCAGATCGAATTACCCAGGCTTTTAGAGAAGAAAATATTCAGGGAATGGGGATGCCATTAAATGTAGCCCAACAGCGTTCTATTGATGAGCTCATGACAGCTATCAAATCTACGCATGGTATCGTCCATATTTTGGTCAATAATGCTGCTATTACCCAAGACAATCTATTAATGCGAATGAAAGATGAGGAGTGGCTGCAAGTCATTGAGACTAATTTAAGTTCGATTTATCGTCTCAGCAAGGCTTGTATTCGGGATATGTTAAAAGCACACTTCGGCAGAATTATCAGTATCGGTTCGGTAGTAGGCTCGTTGGGCAACCCAGGCCAAGCAAATTATTGCGCTGCGAAAGCAGGGCTTATTGGTTTTAGCAAAGCCCTCGCATTAGAAGTCGGTTCTCGGGATATTACCGTAAACATCGTTGCTCCCGGCTTTATTGCCACCGATATGACTGACGGGCTGACGGATGAACAACGAGAAGCTATTTTCCAGCGTATTCCTATGCAGCGTATGGGAACAGTAGAGGATATTGCCGGTGCCGTACTTTTTCTTGCCTCTGATAGGGCGGGGTATATGACCGGGCAGACATTGCACGTTAATGGTGGGATGTTTATGAATTAAGCTCGATTTACCCCTTTATCCGTTCGCCCTGAGGAGGCGCGCAGCGCCGTCTCGAAGGGTTCTCTCGCAATGGAAAGCCCTTCGAGACGGCGCTGCGCGCCTCCTCAGGGTGAACGGGTAAAGGATAGGGGGTAAGGAAGAATAGGATCGATTTCACGCTTGCAAGTTAAGGATTTTCGAATAAACTAGCACAAACCGTAATAAAGAAGGTAGATTATCATGACCATGAAACAGAATGAAATTGAATCACGCGTCAAAAAAGTTGTTGCTGAACAGTTAGGTGTGAAAGAAGGGGAATTAACTTCTACTGCCTCGTTTGTCGATGATTTAGGGGCTGACTCTTTAGACACCGTCGAATTAGTAATGGCGCTTGAAGAAGAATTTGAAACAGAAATTCCCGACGAAGATGCAGAAAAAATCGTTACTATCCAAGATGCGGTCAACTATATTGTTAACCGCATGGAAAAAGAAACGAAAGCAAGCTAATTATTCGCATTCAAAGAGAGGTTTTCGGCTTGAATAAGCGACGTGTTGTAGTGACAGGCTTAGGGATGGTGACATCCCTGGGTCATAATGTAGAAGATACCTGGCGCGCAATTGTAGCTGGTCAAAGCGGCGTTGGGCTGATCGATCATTTCGATGCTTCTGATTTAAATGTCAAAATCTGCGGCCGTGTGAAGAATTTTGATCCGGCGGTTTATATGCCGGAAAAAGATGCTCGAAAACGCGATTATTTCGTTCAATACGGCATGGGAGCTGCTACCCAAGCTATCCAAGATGCGGGCTTAGTGGTGACAGAAGCAAATGCCCATCGCATTGGTCTTGCGGTTGGTTCTGGAATCGGCGGTTTGCCGAGTATTGAAAAATCGCATGCGGTTTTATTGGAATCAGGTCCACGCCGGATTTCGCCTTTTTTTATCCCCGGTGCCCTCATCAATATGATTGCAGGTAACCTATCCATTCAATATGGGATGAAAGGGCCGAATATCGCACTTGTTTCTGCTTGTACTACCGGCACCCATAATATCGGGCTTGCGGCACGTTCTATCGTCTATGGCGATGCGGATGTCATGGTGGCAGGCGCGTCTGAAATGGCGACAACCAAGTTAGGAATTGCAGGATTTGCTGCGATGCGAGCTTTGTCAACACGCAATGATGCGCCGGAAAAAGCCAGCCGTCCTTGGGATAAAGATCGCGATGGTTTTGTGCTGGGAGATGGCGCAGGCGTAATCATATTAGAAGAATACGAACATGCTAAAGCACGTGGTGCCAAGATTTACGCTGAACTGATCGGTTTTGGTATGAGTGCAGATGCCTACCACATGACTTCACCCGATCCAGAGGGTAAAGGCAGTGCTGCTTCCATGAATGCAGCGCTGGCAGATGCTGGTATCAAGCCAGAAGCAGTCCAGTACATCAATGCTCATGGTACTTCCACCCCAGCGGGGGATGAATTGGAAGTGTTAGGCATCAAGCGTAGCTTTGGTGATCACGCTTATCGTCTAGCAGTGAGCTCAACTAAATCCATGACAGGCCATTTATTAGGTGCTGCAGGGGCAGTTGAGGCTATCTTCAGTATTCTTGCCATACGAGACCAGGTCGCACCACCTACCATTAACTTAGATAACCCAAGCGAAGGCTGTGATTTGAACTTTGTGCCCCATCATGCACAGAAAATGCCTATCGATGTCGTATTATCCAATTCTTTCGGATTTGGCGGAACGAATGGAACATTGATATTTAAGAAGGTGTGAGTTGCGCTCTGGCGCTCACACCCTTAAAATCAATTTTTCTAACTTCGTTTTCTGCCTATGAAAAAAGCATTAACAGTGTTCATATTGTTAGTCGGTGCTTTCATCAGCCTATGGTTTTATTCCTTATTTACCCCTGTTGTTACTGACGAGCATGGTGTAGTTTATTATTTACGGCCCGGGACTTCTAAAGCAGCGGCGTTGTCAGAACTAGCTAATCAAGGTTTGCTTCCTTATCCCACCTTATTTTCTTTCTATGCTGGGCTAGATCGGCATGCTTATCTCAAGACGGGGGAATATCTTTTCCCTAAAGGTTCTACACCATTTTCTATTTGGCGGCAACTGACGCAGGGGACAGGACATTATTATCATTCGCTGACCATTATTCCTGGCTGGTCGTTTACGCAATTACGGCAAGCACTTTCCCAAGCAGATGGTTTACGGCATCTCACTGCCCAGCAAAATGATCAATACCTGATGTCAATGCTGGGGCATGCCAATCTTGCGCCAGAAGGTGAATTTTTCCCTGAGACCTATCTTTATACGCGCGGCGTGACAGACCTCTTGGTCCTCAAACATGCATTCGATCTCATGCAGAAAAAATTAGATCAAGCATGGCAACAGCGTGCGCCCGATCTTCCTTACAAAACTCCCTATGAAGCTTTAATTGCCGCTTCGCTCATTGAAAAAGAAGCTCATCTTGAAATAGAACGGCCTATTATCGCCGGGGTTTTGGTTAATCGTTTACGCAAAGGCATGTTGTTGCAATGTGACCCGACGGTTATTTATGGCATGGGAACGCACTATACTGGCAAAATTCATAAAGAAAATTTATTAAAAGATACACCTTATAACACGTATATCCACACGGGGTTGCCCCCTACACCGATTGCCATGCCGAGTATGCTATCAATAGAAGCCGCATTACATCCGCAGCAAAATGATTATTATTATTTTGTTGCCAAAGGGGATGGTAGTCATCAATTTTCTAAAACGTTACAAGAACATCATATGGCGGTGAAAGCTTTTATTCAGCAACAAAAATTAAATTAATAATAGGAACGAACCAATGAGATCAACTCATAGTGATAAAGCTCAAGGAAGCTATGAAACTCAAGGAGTTGAGATTGGTTTTGCTGCATTAAGAGGTGAAAACAAACGAAATGATGATTTTACGTTGGAGAATCATTGGAAAAATATTGATATTAGTGAATTTTCGGAACAAGAGCAGCTTAGCTTTTTTCGGGATGCTATTATGCAGTTACAAGAATACCTTGAATGTTTCGGAATTGAAGGCGCTTCGACCGTGTGTGCTATTTTCCTGAATGGTGAGCATATTAGTGTGCTGAATGTCGGTGATAGCAGGGCTTTTTTTTGTCTTATTGATGAAGAGGGTGATTTAGCAAATTCCAGTTGTAGGCTAATTAATACAGCCTTACATACACCGTCAGAACGAAGTGAAAGGAGACGGATTGGAAGTTTGAGGATAATAGATGGTCAGGTAGATGTTTGTAGTGTGTCACGCTACTTAGGCATGGGTAGGTATCAGCCAGCGTGGATTAGCCACGAGCCTGATCTTTATGTTCGAGAGCAAAAAATCTTGAAAAATAAGAAAGCATTTGTGGTTAATGCATCTCGTCAGCCTTATTCGGATGTAAATGAAATGTTGACCTTGTTAGCCAAATCATCTGGGCTATCAATGGGGGAAGTTGCTGATCGCTTGGTTAATTTAGGTATGGAAAATGATAATAAAAAGCCTATTTCTGTTGGTGTCACACAACTAAATCCCACGCTAAAAGGTACCCGATACCTAGCGATTTTTGGCGGCTATCGTGGTAATAAGGTATCTGCTTTATTACATCTCTTATTTGATTCGGTTGTCTTGCTTCACGTGCAATGCCAATGGTTAGCGTCCCGTGTAAGCGATAAAAATATATTTTATTCTTCTTTAGAGAATTTGGTGAAAAAAATTCGTACGGCAAGCACGGTTATGCTGAGGTGGCTTACCTACTTGGAAGATGGGTTAGCTGTCGTTAGTCAGTGTTACCAGTTATATGCCGTTCAATTGAATAAACTGGTTAATCATTTACGAAAAAACTCGACAAAATTGGATATCATTCAATTAGATAAACAAATTCATTTATTGGATTGTTTTTCCGAAGTATTGCAATCTCCGATGATTTTGCAGAAAAACCAAGCACAGTTTTGTCCTACTCCTGAGCATATCCATATTCACTATCCTCCTAAATTTCTTTATCCACTGTTAGAAGTTGTTAAGAGCATGGAAATACTTTTTGAAGAAAATAATGCTGAAGAAGCAGGTAGTTTAGTGAAAGAGCTCCAAGATTTTATGGAATCGTCAGAAAAATTTTACCAAATTGCAAATATCATTTTTTCTATACGCAGAAGATATGATGATCAAATGCCAATGCAGCTTTTGGGTTCTTCTCAAAAAGAAAAAAGCAAGAATAAGGAGGAAACGGAGGAAATGAGAAGAATAAGGAAATTTATTTGGCGGTTAGAATATATATTAGTTTATATTTTTTCCACAAATAAAGAAAGATCGCTTAGTGACTGGATAAAAGATTTGCAGGAAAGTGTGGTAAGCTTTCGAATTTTGAATAAGAAATGGCGTCAACAAGAGTTTCATAGTATGAGAAGTAATAATTTATTTTTTATTCCACAAGCTTCTAAGACGGTGCGTTTGATAGCTTGTCTCAAAGAAGCAATTTCGGAGATGACTGAATTATTGCCGAAAAATAACCATGTGAATAGGCTGTGAGATAAATAAATATGAAAGAAGGTAAATTTATTACCATAGAGGGAACAGAAGGTGCAGGCAAGAGTACTGCGCTTCAGTTTATTCAAGATTATTTAATTCAAGCGAATAAACAAGTGGTCTTGACTCGCGAACCGGGTGGCACGGAAATTGCAGAAGAAATTCGCAAAATATTACTCCATTCCTCTCCGCAAGAAAAAATGCAGCCCGAAACCGAATTATTACTTATGTTTGCTGGCCGCGCTCAGCATATTCAGACTTGTATTATACCCGCCTTATCAGCTGGCAAATGGGTCGTAAGTGATCGTTACATTGATGCAAGTTATGCGTATCAAGGTGGGGGAAGAGGAATGGATTGGCAGCAGATTAAAACCTTGGATCAATTAGTGGTGAAGAATAGCCATCCTGATTTGACCTTGTTGTTGGATATCCCGGCAGAGTTAGGTTGTGCGAGGGCAGAAAAGCGCGGAGCACCGAAAGATCGTATTGAGCAAGAGAAAATTGATTTTTTTGTTCGCGTGCGAAATGCTTATCTTGAAAGAGCAAAGCACGATCCAAAACGAATTAAAGTGATTGATGCGAGTCGCGAATTATCGGCTGTGCAAGTGCAAATGCGCAGGGTGTTAGATGAATTTTTATTAGGAAACAGATGATGGAGCCGCTATTTCCGTGGCAACAAAAACAATGGCAGCAACTATGGCGTGTCAAGCAAGAAAATAGCCTGGCGCATGCCTTGCTCTTTGTTGGCATTCCAGGTGTAGGCAAAGCAGCGTTTGCAGACAATTTTTCCCGTGTATTACTCTGTCAATCTATTACCTCTAATGCGGTGGCTTCTTATCCTTGCTATACTTGTCATAGTTGTCGTTTGATTGAAGGTAAAACCCATCCGAATGTATTGTGGGTTGAACCAGAAAAAAAAGGCCAAGCTATTAAGGTCGATCAAATTCGGGATGTCAGTGATTTTATTAATCAGTCCGCACTGCAAGGTGATTATCGAATTGTGATCATTCATCCCGCTAACGCAATGAATGCAAGCGCTGCAAATGCTTTGCTTAAAACGTTGGAAGAGCCGCCGGTAGGTGCGCTTCTCATCTTGATCAGTGATCAAAAGCAAGGATTGCCAGCGACTATTTTAAGCCGTTGCCAGCGTATTGTTTTTCCACCGCCTAAGCAGGAGGAAGCGCGTGTTTGGTTGAAACAGCATATAACTGATTCGACGTTGGATATAGAACTCTTATTAAAACTTGCTCATGGCGCACCCTTGGCAGCTATGCAATTAATGCAAGAGGACCTCCTGTCTCAACGTCAGACGTTATTGCAAGCATTGTATGGCTTACGTCAACAGCAAGCTAATCCGGTGACTGTGGCTGCAAAATTGCAAGAGATGGATGCGGTCAAAGTGATTGATTTTGTTTTAAGTTGGGTGATGGATTTATTACGACTGCAAGTAAACGCCGACAAAAATAGTATTATCAATAAAGACTATGAACCCCAATTAGCAGCGTTAGCGCAACAAATTCCAATCAAAAGTAATAATCAACTGATGATTTATTTGCAGCAATTGCGCGGGCAAATCAGTAATGGGATTAATTTAAATAAACAGTTAATGATAGAAAATATTTTAATTAAATGGATGGGATAGTTGAATAAGGCTTAATTATGTTTCTAGTTGATTCACATTGTCATTTGGATTTACTCAATTTAACACCTGATAAGGGTGAGTTAGAGGCAGTCATTGCCCGTGCACAAGCCAATGGTGTGCATTACTTTTTAAACGTCTGCGTCAGTTTGGCAGATTTTCCTATCATATTGAGAACAGCAGAAGCCTATCCGTTTGTAGGAACGTCTGTTGGATTGCATCCTAATTATCAGGAAGAAGATGTTGATAAAGAAACCTTAATTTCATTGGCACAACATAAGAAAGTGGTAGCAATTGGTGAAACAGGCTTAGATTATTTTCGTTCAACAGGTGATCTAGAATGGCAACGCGAACGGTTTCGGCTGCATATTCGCGCTGCAAAAGAGTTGCAGAAACCGTTAATCGTGCATACACGGGCAGCAAAAGAAGATACCATACGTCTCATGCAAGAAGAGCAGGCGGAGGAAGTGGGTGGAGTGATGCACTGTTTTTCTGAAGACTGGCTGATTGCACAACAGGCATTAGAAATGAATTTTTATATTTCTTTCTCCGGTGTGGTGACGTTTAAGAATGCAGCAGCTATACAAGAGGTTGCAAGAAAAGTGCCATTGGATCGCATGCTCGTTGAAACGGATTCCCCTTATCTGACCCCCGATCCTTATCGCGGTAAACCGAATGAACCTGCCTATGTCCGACGTACGGCAGAATATATTGCTAATTTGCGAGGTATTTCCCTAGCAGAATTAGCAGAACAAACGACAAATAACTTTTTTAATTTATTTAAAGGAGCCGTAAGACCTTATGTTTAGACCGGCTGCGTTTTTTATTGGATTACGTTATACCCGTGCAAAACGTCGTAATCATTTTATTTCTTTTATTTCACTTGTTTCGATGCTGGGCATTGCGTTAGGGGTGACGGTGTTGATTACAGTTTTATCGGTGATGAATGGCTTTGACTCGGAAATTAGAAAGCGTGTTTTTAGCATGGTGCCACCTATTACCGTGAGCAGTGTCACAGGTTATATTGCGGATTGGCAGGAAGTGCAAAAAATTGTGACGACACCACCTATTATTGCCTCAGCACCATTTGCAACGGGTGAAGCCCTGCTTAATTATTCGGGTTCAACGCAACCAGCTTTGATTACGGGTATTTTGCCAGCAGAAGAAGAAAAAGTTTCTGAACTTAGCCAGAAAATGGTAAAAGGCAAATTAACCGATCTTCAGCCTGGAAAATTTGGCATCGTACTGGGTGAAAATTTGGCAAATCGATTAGAAGCCAATATTGGCGATAAAGTCACCATTATGACGCCGCAAATAACGCTAACACCGGCAGGTGTCATTCCTCGTTATAAGCGCTTCACGGTGGTCGGTATTTTCCGTGCTGGGAATGGCTTTGGATTTGATTTAGGATTGGGGTTTATTAATTTAAGTGATTCGCAAAAATTATTTGCACTAGGCGATAATGTCACTGGTTTGCATCTTGCTATTAAAGATGTGTATGCAGCACCGCGAATTGCCCATAATTTAATGAATCAATTAAGCGGCAATGCTACTATTAGTACCTGGGCCGATCAATTTGGTGATTTTTTCCATGCCATACAATTAGAAAAAACCATGATGTTTTTAATTTTGCTGCTTATCTTAGCAGTGGCTGCTTTTAATATGGTTTCTACGTTGGTGATGGTGGTCAGCGAAAAGCAATCAGACATTGCGATATTACGTACATTTGGGGCAACACCGGGGATGATCATGAATATTTTTATCGTCCAGGGCGGATTAATCGGTGTAATAGGAACCTTACTAGGTGTGATCGGCGGCCTTCTTTTAGCCTGGAATGTAACCGATATTGTGAATTGGATAGAGCAAATTTTTCACGTGCAACTGATTTCATCCAGTGTTTATTTTGTTAATTATTTACCTTCAGAAGTGGAATGGACCGATGTGGTTGAAATTAGTCTTGCTTCCTTATTATTAAGTTTAGTGGCGACTATTTATCCTGCATGGCGTGCATCGAAATTAGACCCGGTGGAGTCACTCCGTTATGAATAATCCTGTCTTAGCTTGTTATGGTTTAGCGAAAACGTACCTAGATGGAGCATCTAAAATTGAAGTGTTGCGTAATATGGAACTTGAAGTGTCGGCAGCTGAGATGGTCGCGATTGTTGGCTCATCTGGTTCTGGTAAGAGTACGTTTTTACATTTGTTGGGTGGATTAGATCAACCAACAGAAGGTCGAGTATTGTTGAATAACAAAAATCTGTATGCGTTATCAGAATCGGATAAATGTGAGATGCGTAATCGCTATTTAGGGTTTGTTTATCAATTTCATCATTTATTACCTGAATTTTCTGCATTAGAAAATGTAGGGATGCCTTTATTAATTCGTGGCGAGTATCCAGCAAAAATTCGAGAAAAAGCAGCTTTTTTGCTTGAGCAGGTTGGGCTGGAACATCGTCTTCATCATCGTTTAGGCCAGCTTTCGGGTGGTGAACGTCAACGGGTAGCGATTGCACGGGCATTAGTAACGGATCCTTTGTGTGTGCTGGCAGATGAACCGACAGGTAATTTGGATCCGCATAATGCAGAGCGTGTTCTGCAATTATTTTTCGATTTACAAAAAGCGCATCGTACGAGTGTGGTAATGGTGACGCATGATCCAGCCATTGCAAAACGAGCGCAGCGAGTATTACGAATAGAAGATGGAATATTGATATGCCAAGAATAGTTTATTCAGCGTTCACCATAATCGTTGAATATTGTAAGCATCAAATGCCTTATCGCTACTTAAAATAGGCAAATTTTCTTGGATGGCTTGAGAAATAATAAGTCGATCAAAGGGATCTCGATGATGGAAGGGTAGCGCTGCTACTCCAGCTACATGTCGAAAGCTGATATCAAGTTGTAAGATACTATTTTCTTGTAACTGCGCAGGAAGAAATTTTTCAATAGGCTGCTTCAGCTTTAATTTACCTAAGCTGAATTTAATGGCTATTTCCCAAATGCTGGCTAGGCTTAAAAATAAGTCATTATCCTGATCAAGAAAAAGTTTTTTTGCTTTTTTACTAAGTTCAGGTGCATCTGAAATCAGCCATAAGAAAGCTTGAGTGTCTAATAAGATTTTCATTAGGTGTAATCTTTAAAGTCTTCAAGAGGTTCATTGAAATCTTTTGAAATAGTAATTAAGCTCTTGGCAGAACCTAAATGGCGTTCATGTTTTACTGGATATAAAGCAGTAAGCTTAGCGACAGGTTTATTGTCTTTAGCAATAATAATCTCTTCTCCCAGCATGGCTTTCTGAATTAATTCTGATAAACGTGCTTTAGCTACATGAATATTTACTTGCTGTGTCATAATAACCCCCTATATAGTCATTTTAGCAGACCAAGGTGTTTTTTCAATTAGAAAATGTAATTTTTGGCTTGCTTGTGCTTTCTTTTTGAATTATTTGATAATTTCAATCATTCTCATTAGGAATAATATTTGTACGTATAAATAAAAAAGTGTAAAGTACCTTTTCTTACCTGTCCGCCCCTATCTCCAAGGATTATTCCATGCTTCCCTTTGTTCTCGCCTTTTTGATGGGCGATTTATATTTACAAACATCCGTGCATTTACCCTCCGTATCATTAATTTATTTAATCTTACTGATCAGTGCACTAATTTATCTGATTCTACGAAAGTATTTTCTTCTCAGCTACCTACCTTTTGCTTTCATGCTAGGCTTCGCTTTTTGTCATTGGTATGCTAGCTCGTTACTTTCTTGGCAATTACCAAAAGAGCAAGAAGGTAAACCAATTCTCCTCACAGGTTATGTGGCTTCGCTTCCCATCATCGATAATTGGCAAACGAATTTTTTATTTAACCCAGAGCATACTCATATCCTCGTCAAGCTCGCGTGGCGCAATCCAAATCCATCCATCAAAGTGGGAGATAAACGCCAATTCCTCGTGCGCCTCAAACGTATTCATAGTACACAAAATCCCGGGGCATTCGATTATGAGGCTTGGAGTTTGCAAAAAGGATTACGTGCGACAGGGTATGTGTTGCCTAGTACTAAGAATATCTTATTGTCCCACGCTTGGTATCGTTACTCTATTGATCAAGTGCGTCAGTATTTACAAGAAAAAATCAAATCTTATTCACCCCCCTCAAAAACTTCTCCTTGGCTGATGGCCCTCATTATTGGGGAACGTGATGGCATAGCGCATGAAGATTGGCAAGTCCTGCGGAGTACAGGCACGAATCATCTGATGGCCATTGCTGGTTTACACATCGGGATTATGGCGGGTTTTGCTCATTTCATCGTGTGTTGGTGTTGGCGCCGCATACCCTGGCTGGTGTTACGCTTCCCCGCTCAACAAGGAGGTGCTTGTGCTGCATTAATCATCGCCCTGCTATACAGTGCTCTCGCTGGTTTTTCCATTCCCACCCAACGTGCTTGTATTATGTTGACCGTCTTTATTTTCGCCTTACTTTCCCGCCGTCGTATTCATGCGTGGCATTCCTGGTCATTGGCCATGTTAGTGGTCTTATTACTCAATCCTCTCAGCCCCTTAACCGACAGCTTTTGGCTTTCCTTCGGTACCCTCGCATTAATTATTTACGGCATGAGTGCCCGATTAGCCCCTTCCGGATGGTGGTGGAAATGGGGCAGGGTACAATGGGTGATAGGATTTGGCTTAATTCCTCTTTCCTTATCGCTTTTCCAAGAATGCTCTCTCGTCTCTTTTCTTGCCAATAGCATTGCCATCCCCTGGCTGGGCTTCTTCATTTTGCCGTTTTGCTTTTTAAGCGGCGTTTTCCTATCGATTTATCCACCCCTAGGCGGATGGTTACTCGTCATCGCCGATAAAAGTTTAGCCGGATTATGGTGGATGCTAAGTGGGTTTTCTCATCTTCACTTTGCTTCTTGGCAGCAAGCCATGCCTAATAGCAGTATTTTATTTCTGATGATCGCCGGTATTTTACTTTTATTATCACCTGCTGGTTTTCCTGGCAGATGGCTGGGAATAGTGTTGGCATTGCCCTTGTTATTTTATCAACCTCCTCACCCTGCATACGGTGATTTTTGGCTAACCTTATTAGATGTAGGTCAAGGACTATCCGTTGTCGTACAAACGAAAACCCATACCTTAGTCTATGATGCGGGCCTTAAATTAAATGAAAATTTCGACATGGGTGAAAGTGTTGTTTTACCTTATTTACATACTATCGGCACTAAACAAATTGATATGCTCGTCATCAGCCATGGTGATAATGATCACAGCGGCGGCGCTCCTGCATTATTAGCTGCTTTGCCTATTACTTCTCTCAAGACCAGCGTGCCTGAAAAATTTCCTTTTCCTATTACCAGTTATTGTCTTGCCGGACAAACCTGGCAATGGGACGGTATTCATTTCACTTTTCTTTATCCCGATGCCAATCATCTTCAATTAGATAATGACAGTTCGTGTGTATTGCGTATTGATAATGGTGAAAAGAGTGTGTTGTTAACAGGCGATATTGAAAAATATGCCGAGACGGCCTTATTAAGCCAAACGCCCGCTTTATTAGCGAGTACAATCGTCGTCGCTCCGCATCATGGTAGTAAAACATCTGGCTTGCCGGATTTTATTGCCACGACGCATCCAAGCTTTATCCTGTATGCCACCGGCTACCGCAATCGTTATCATTTTCCAAATCAAAGTATTATCAATGCGTATGAAGCTATTCACGCGACACAACTTAATACTGCGGAAACAGGGGAGATACAATTTCGATTAGAGAAAGGAAAATCAGTGCAGCCGCTTATCTATCGATTTTTACATCAACATTATTGGTCAGATGGTTGATTGTTATTCCACTTTTTCTTTCTTCCCATGCAATAACAAATCAATTGCCATCAGCAAAGCCGTATTGTCCACGGGTTTTTCAAACGACACCGAAGCGCCTAATGATTCTGATAAATCCAAATAACCAGTCGGATCCAATCGTCCACCACCGGAAATCGCGATAATTTCCATCTCAGGATGTCGATTCTTCACTTCGGAAATTAAGGTAATACCACTTTTCTTAGGCATAATAATATCGGTGACCATAATATCCGGCATTTCTTTTTTCAGATACTCTGCTGCATCTTCACCATTCGTTGCACATGTCACCGTATGCGAAGCACGCTGTAACACCTGCGTCAGCATATCTCTGACCAAATCATCATCTTCTACTAATAAAATTTTTGCCATGGCTGCTCCTTTTTAGGCTGCTTTATATTCCGGTAATAGTATTTCAAATGTCGTTCCATGCCCCAGTTTACTCGTCACGATAATTTCACCTTGATGTTCTTTAATAATGGAATGCGCAATCGAAAGCCCAAGACCGGTACCTTTGCCGACCTCCTTGGTCGTAAAGAAAGGTTCAAAAATGCGCTTCATCGTGTGGGGATCCATTCCGTGTCCCGTGTCCTTAATTTCAATTTTACAATAATTTTGACCAGGTAGAGCTGGCAGGTGTTTTAATAGTGGATGACCTGGTGGCATTCTATCTAAGCGAATCCTGATTTCTCCCTCTGCATCCATGGCATCTACCGCATTATTAAT
Source organism: Gammaproteobacteria bacterium (assembly GCA_021324335.1). Taxonomy (GTDB): domain Bacteria; phylum Pseudomonadota; class Gammaproteobacteria; order DSM-16500; family DSM-16500; genus Aquicella. The sequence continues at coordinate 1,103 of JAJPJH010000064.1, read as the reverse complement.
GATGTTAACGAGCACCTGATGGAGCTGGGTTTGATTGCCTAATATCATGGGGTCAACAGTTGCCTCAAAATGCAGCATGACACTGGCTGGAATAGTGGGTTGTAAGAGGGCCAAGGCGGCTTCGATAGTGGGTTTAAGCTGAATGGCCTCGAATTGATGATGCTGGCGGCGACTAAAAGCAAGGATACGTGCTACCAGGTCTCGGCCGCGTTGGGTTGCCTCTAACACCTTGCCAAGGTTCGTATAAATCAAACTCTCTTTATCCACATCTTCCCTCGCCATTTCCACATAACCCACAATGGCATACAGGATATTGTTAAAATCATGGGCAATTCCCCCTGCCAAGGTACCCATCGCTTGAAGCTTTTGGCCTTGAAGCAAGGCGATCTCCAGCTTTTGTCTGGATTCTTCCGCATTAATGCGTTCATTAATTTCTTTTTGCAACTCTTCGTTCATTTGCTGCAAACGCAGCTCACGCTGATGAGCGACTTGAGCATTGGAAATGGTCGCCGCCAGCAGAATAGAAATCGCGATCCCCACTATCAGAATGAGCCAAGGATGGTAGGTATGGAGGAAAGGAGTAAAGGGGAGTTGGGTTTCTAGCCAGTATTCCAAGACACCCCACACTAAAAGTGAGAGGAAGATTCCAATTCCACCGACTAGATGAGGTAGCCATTTCCGTTCTTCCAACAAGGTCATTCCTCTTTATAAAATTCCTGTAGCTTTTAGCTTAATGGATTTAGAAATTGGAATCTATTCTGGCATAATAGAGCCATCGTTATTAAAAGGGATCCACCATGCAGTTATCGAAGATTAAGTTAGCCGGCTTCAAATCCTTTGTTGACCCTACCACGCTGATGCTACCCAGTAAGCTTGTGGCGGTCGTGGGTCCCAATGGTTGTGGTAAGTCTAACATTATTGATGCCGTTACTTGCGTTTTAGGGGAAAGCTCGCCTAAATATTTGCGTGGTGAATCGCTAACCGATGTCATTTTTAACGGCTCCGCCAATCGTAAGCCAGTGGGTCAGGCTTCAGTGGAGCTCATTTTTGATAATTCTGATGGAGCGATCGGCGGAGAATATGGCAAATTTGCTGAAATTTCT
>JAJPJH010000079.1 GCA_021324335.1 Gammaproteobacteria bacterium | reverse complement strand
GATCTTCACCTCATGCCCCAAATCGGTTCTATCTTCTTCGCCTGGTTTGGGAGGCACTGCTACTTTTTCATAGGTAGTCACTTGTAATAAAAAAGGGTGTTTAATCATTCGATCTGGATCTTCTGGATCAGGATATTCAAAAGGCCGTGCTAATACTTCAGTGGATTGAGTCAATATGCCCGCTAAAATTTGTTCCTCTTCTCCTTTTTGAGTCGTTAGCGTGATGATAGTTTCTCCATCTTCTATCCTTTTTTTATAAGTAGTGTAGGCGGATTTTTCATGTTCAGGCGGGCGTATAAATAAAGGTTTTTCTTTGCTTTTCTTAGCAATGACTTTGTAACGAATCGCTGGTTCACCATACCAAATTTTTGCGCCTTCAGGAATCCTTAAGCTTCCGTGTGCTTTTCCAGCTAATTCAGTGTTTGATATCTTCACTTGACGAATCAAAGGCTTAATCATAGGCCCACTCCTCTGTGAAATTTTATTTTTGTAATTTCATATTATAATTGATTGTAATGAAATATAGTAAAATTTCAAAACATTTTTAATATCGATAAGAGTGACGTTTTGGAACGAATTTATTAAATTGTCCAAATGCTATGATTTTAGAACATAATTTTTGTATATCCTCTAATGTATTATCTTGGTGTTTTCGTTTTTTATTCGGGAATAAATTGAAAATTAAATTTGGTACCGATGTTTTTTTATTTTCTGATACTGATAAAAGATGTTTTTTGTTAATGATTGACTCTAGCTTTTTATTAAGCATGGTTGCAGACGTAATTATTTTTTCAAGGTTATCAATGCCCATGTCATATTTATTAGGTAAATTCTCCATAGCCTTAAGAAAACCTTCACAAATTATGCAGGTATCCTTGTTAGCATTAATCATGACATCTTCTAACTCTTGTTTGATGGCCATTAAAAAAATGGGTAAGAAATGAGTTAATATACTTTCTGCTAAATCTTCTTCATGTATGTTAATATCTGTCGCAGCTGATGATATTTCATCTAGTAGATCGTCAAGGCTTTCTGATTGACCATTGCACGAAAAGGATTGTCCTATATAAACGGCTTGTAAGCGTACTGCATACGTGCTGGCATATATTTTCTCTAAGTCATTAGAAATTTCATACACATCTATGATGCCTTTTTCTATCCATTGATATAAGAAAAAATAATTAGTACAAATAATACGTAACTGCTCTAATGAGAGACTGAGTGCATCTGATAATTCGATAACATTTTTCTTGAGTAAATTTTCTATATTTTTATGTAATAATAATTGGCATTTCTCTTCTTCAAATAAGCAAAAATTATCCCAGTTGATAGGCTGTTTAGTTAAAAACTCCCCATATAATGCACTGTTAAAAATCTCTTTTGTATAGAGTGGTAGGTTTTTTGCTTGCGATAAGGAGATTTTTCTGGTTTTAATTAAATGAATAATAGCAGGGTAAATTAGCATCTTCTTTTGGTCATTTGTGGTATTGATAATCTCAGCTAACCGTATTTCCTTGTTTTGAATTTGCGGGTGATAAATAGTGAGAAGACGACCATATCTTTTAAGTGTATTAAAAGTAATTAATTCTTTACTTAAATAATTTTGTGCGATAGAGAGCCGTGAATTTTCTATTTCTTCCCTGCTTAATTCGATAATATTTCTTCGTTTGTCGTATTTTATAATGTCAGTTATCTTTAGTTTTTTTCTTTCTATTAAATCTAAATAAAATTCATCAGTAAGGATTTCATCAAAACTCTCGGAATTAAGAGCATGATTTTTGCTTTTTTTGTCGATAATTTTCCTTATTTCTAAACCATCGAGAATTTTTTGCTTGGCAATCAGCATGGCTTCTTTTCTTATCCTAGATAGTCCAGACGTGATGACTCTATCTAAATTATCTGGATTGGATGGAAAAGTACGCCAAAATTGGCGCGTGGGTGGTTCTATTGAATTTTTTAAGGTGACATCAAAATTGATGATACAAGCTTCTTGGTCTAAGACGATATTAGCAGTAAATACCTTGCCCTTTTCATTGATAATATAAGGATGGTCGCCGCTATCAATAGGGAGGGCTTTGGTTACAAAGCGAGTAAGCCAGTTTTCTGGCGTAATTATTCTCATTTTTATTTCCTGCCAGTTAAGAGGCTCGAATACTTCGTCAGTTTCCTCCATTGCCTCATTCACTGCTTGCTTAATACGGTGGAGAATATAGGTCTTTACTTCTGCAACAGTAATGAGAGTGGTACTTTGTTTATCTAAATTATGTAAAAAACGAATGGGATCGATAAGCAGTCTTTGTAATTGGGAGAACTCGTTTTTTTCATCGACCGTGATTTCGGGATGAAGGGCTTCTTTTAAAGCAGAGAGCTGATTTCTTAGTTCATTTGCATTAATGGAAAAATCGAGGAGGTGATTAATCAAAGCGTCAATAAATCCTTTATGACTGTCCTGTAAAGCCATCCGTAGTCGTTCCTTTTAGTCCTTTAAATTACCCATCATAATAGATGAATTCTTAAGGAAAACTTAAATGGACTGACCTAATTGACAAAAATTTGCTTTTAATGAGAACGATGACGTTTTGGTTGTGTGTCCTGTGGTTTATTTCCACGATTGGTATCTGCATGACTTCTTTTAGAAACCGGTAACGGTTGGAGCTCAGAGTTACTTGGAAATAGCTTAAGCCAATCTAACTGGTAACGTGGTTGCTGTTTGGGGAGGGGTAGAAATTGCGATAGAGCTTCTTGCCCTATCCAGCGTGAGAACACCTCTTCTAATTGAGATGTGAATGATGGAGGAAGAGTTAACTTACTCGCCTTTGGTTTTTCCTGAGCTTGTGGCTGAGAGATAGTTGCTATTTTTAATAATCCTTCCTTCGTTGCTTCACCATTACCTCGTGATCGATGGGGAGGGATTTTTTTTACCTCTATCGGTCTCCTTCTTATGTCAAATAAGCGAGAGGGCGCATTTTTCTGTTTCCATTTTGACGTATGAATAGGTATGTCATTATGATTTTCACCTATATAATAGGCATATTTCTTGGTGATAGCCGTGGGAATAAATTCTGAGCTACGCTGACTTACTTTTATCAGTTGCTCGAAAAGATAATTATTAGGAGAGTTTAAAAGCTCTTGCAGTGTGCAACATTCCTCTGTCCAGGCATCCACAAAAATTGTATCAAGATTCCAGGTGCTAATATCATTTAAGTTCGTTTCCGGATTTCTATTAATTATTAAAAATTGGTGATCTGGCGCATTAGGAATCTTGATGAGTTCAACTGAAATTTTTTTATCTAATGGCGGTAAACCATATTCTGGGACGCCTTCTTTTGGATATTCCAATAATAATAAAAATGCATAACACGATAATTCTCCACAATTACCTATATTGAGCTTGAATGCCTTCAGAGCATCACTTTCTACTTGACGGAGTGAGCTTCTAGTTTTAGGAAATTTTTCAGATAGCATGTCAAGAAGTTGTGCAATTTCTGGTAGAGTGGCATAGCGATTTTCTAATGATTTAATCAGGAATTCCTCATCTGCAGGAATAATATTATGATTAGAAAAAATAGGTAAATTCCATTGTTTAATTTCTTTTCTCAATTGTTTTCGAGCCCACCACTGCTTGTAATGTGTTTCATATTCCTCTAGCGTGCTAAATTGTGATGGATGAGGTTTATTTCCTGCTGAGCCTCTTACAATGCTGAGTGAAATAAGTCGGTTATAAGTGGACGAAGAGGTGCCGGTAAATCGATGAGGAGAGGAACTTGTATTATTAAGGTTGGCACTATATTGAATCAGGTTTCTCGTACGAGATGCTACTAATTGTCCAATGCCAAGCAGCGTTTTTACTTTTTGATGATGAATGATGCGGTTGCGCATGGCAATGAGTTTATCTTAAAAATAGTAAAAAATTTTTCTCCATAAGGCATTGAATTATAATTAAAAATTATTATTAATTCTACTCTTTTTCTAGATAATTTTTCATAAATAATTTTTCATAAATAATTTTTCCTTAAGATTTACTTAATTTTCATTGAGTAAAATGCCTCATAAAATTACCAAGGTAATGCTTAAGATGTTTTGAAAGCTCCTTGTGATTCCTATTGTTTAGAAAAACTATACAAGTAATGGTGAAGCATGCCACTCCGACAGTCTCTTTCAAATGTGCCTATTGATGGAATCTCACCTATTGATGGAATCTCAATAGATGTTTGGCATTTAATCGAGGAATATCTTTCTGTAGAAGACCGTCTTAGCCCTTCACGAGTTAATAAGCAATGGCAAGCGTATTTAAAGAAGGATTTAAAAAGCAGTGAAGCTCCTCGTTATTTCAAAGAACAATATAAAGCACTCTTCATGCTTGACAATGAGAAAGTCTTTGAATCAGACGATTGGTTTCAAATATTTAAGGGTGTGCCAGTAACGACTAGAAAAATAGCGCGTCTGATACAAAATCATGATCCGAATTGGAAGGAAAAAATAAAGATTTTTAAGCAGATGCTTTCTTTTGATAAAGAGATTAATGTTTTTTCCGATCAATTTAAGGAACTGAGAGAAAAGCTAATAGCAAATTTACCTAAAGAGATTCAGGACAAAATTCAAAATATATTCAACCAAATTTTCAACCAGAGACTTGAGAAATTATTTAAGAAGCTAAATAAAGAGCGCGTTTTTTTATACGAATATAAAATTCGTCGTTTAATAGACCTTGGTGCTAGTCCTAATGGAATTCTAAAAAATGAACATGGTGAAACATTTTTACATTTAATCCTTAAACAGCAACATCCTGAGATTAATAAGCAAGTTTGTACCTTTTTATCCTTATATCAAACATATTTACCCGATTACATTAATGTTCAAGATAAAGAAGGTATGACCGCATTGCATTTGGCAGCAAAGAATGGCCATGCGAGGTGTGTTAAGGACCTTCTAGATGCGGGTGCAGATGCTAATATAACAAATAATCGAGGAGAGACACCTTTACATCTGGGGCTTGAGAATTATTATACGCATTATATACCAATGCATTCTGCTAATGAAGGATACTACATTATCTCGCTGATAGAAAAGACGGATTTATCTATAAAAGATCATCAAAACAGAACCTGTTTGAATATGGCTGAGGGTTTTGGAAATAAGAAATTCGTCAACAAAATGGTTGACGTTTCTTTGTCATTTTATGAACGTCATAAGCGAGCGATTGTTGGTGGGCTATTTGGAACATTGATCGGAGCGGCAATCGTTGCTGCTTGCATTATTGTGCCACCTTTAACATTTGTTGCCATTGGTAGTATTTTATTTTATGTATTGGGTACGCCGACGGTGGTGATAGCAAGTTGTTCAGGCACATTAGCAGGTGTTGTTAGCGAGCAGTGTTTTCCTGGCACGACAAGTCGCTTGCATAAGAAATTAGGTAGAAATAAGAATAATAAAGAAATTCAACCTGATTTTGTTCCGAGAAATGTAAACTCAAATACTGGTAGCTCCCCATCACCGTTGCTATCCCCCAGTCAGTACATGCCAGCTGCTTCATCCAGCTTAAGGTTTACTTAATCTTACCCGTATAAAATATTACCAACTCAATCAATCCTGTTTCTCATTAGCTAAATCAAATCTCATAATAAGCATGTTTCAAAATAATATGACGAGGTTAATTATGAAGAGAAAGTCTGTATTATGTTTCTCCCTGATGTTGATAGTCGTAGTAGCAGGTGCTTTATTTTTCGTTCGGCAGAAAAATATTTCTCCTTCTGTTGTTATTTCCAGGGGAAGTTCAAATTGGATTAACGAAGAAATTGCAGCGATTACGTCTCAAGCAGATAACTTAGATAAAGATGTGCTCAAATTAAGCTTAACGGCTTACGAACATGCTAAACAAAAAGATATTACTGATAACCCTTTATTAGTCATTGTCGATTATTCAAAACCTTCTAATCAACGCCGCCTTTGGGTCATTGATCTCAATGCTAAAAGAGTATTATTCAACACCTGGGTTGCGCATGGAAAAAATAGCGGCACAATCACTGCCTCCTCATTCTCCAATGATCCGAAAAGTTTAAAATCCAGTATTGGCGTGTATGTGACAGGTGATAGTTATTCCGGCAAACACGGTGCTTCATTACACATACACGGTTTAGAACCTGGATTTAATGATCATGCCTATAGCCGCAGCATTGTATTCCATGGTGCAAGTTATGTCAGTGCGAGTATTGCCAGTGTGAGTAGAATTGGACGGAGTTGGGGTTGTTTGGCAGTGAGTCAGGATATCATTAATGCTTTAATTCGCACGATTAAGAATAAAGTATTGGTTGTTGCTTATTACCCAGATAAGAATTGGTTACATAAATCAGCTTTTTTAAATTAACTTTAATGATCACCAACAATCATTTACCTTCCCTGGGCCTGAAATCTCTTTCTCCCCGTCCGCAGACAGTATCAGCGTGGCACACGCTGTATCTTTTTCTGCCTGATCTCCCACTGGCGTAGCTGTTAGCCGATAGTCTGTGGCCGTTGCCAAAGGAATAGCTAATTGGTAACGTCCATCCACAATCGATTCCGGAAAATTTAATGCCGCTAACGTGGCATCTTCATACGTGTTTTGCGCCACATGATATTCTTCCATGGCAATTGCTAATTTCGATAATATTTCTGCCGCTTCTAAACGGCGTTCTTGGACTCGATATTGGGAATAGACAGGAAAACTTAATGCCGCTAACAAGCCAATAATGGCAATAGCAATCAAAAGTTCAAGCAGATGGAAGCCATTAGGTGAGAGAAAGTAATTTTTTACTCGCATAATAACCTGCGCCGACAAAAGCACAATCACTTCCACACAATACGCCTAGTGGAAATTGCTGTCGCAATGAAAGATAACTGGGAGAAGCGTTAATGCCGAGAAAAAAATCCTGATGGTCAAAAACTTCCATATGATTTAACAACACGCCACCTGTTAGCCAAATCCCACCCTCTGGCATAAAAGTCAGTTGGATCGTACCAACGAGTAACCCTAAATACCACGCAAATGTAGCGAGGGTTTCTTCTGCGCGACCACTGCGTACTAAGTCCCCAATTTCTTCCGGGCTTTTGTCCTTGGCATTCCGATCAAAAAACGAATAAATAGATGACATGCCAGGGCCCGCCAAGAGTTTTTCAAAAGTGAGTGGCTCACTCTCTTTAATAATCTGTTCGCTACGTAAGAATTTTAATAACTCTTCGTGGCGTGCTTGGTGATATTTCTCTGCTAAAGGCGGTACGACGACACCAATATGCCCCATTTCATTCGTTCCTAGCCAGAAATCCCCCTGAGGGAATAACACACCATCTTTCAACCCAATCCCTGTCCCCACGCCTACTGCAACACGTCGACCATGTGGAGGAATGTCAGCCTGATTTAAACGTTTTACATTTTTTGGTTGTTGGATATAAGAAGTAAATGTCGTGCAAACAATCGGCGAATAATCATGAATAATAGCAAATCCAGGCCAATTTTGTTGTTTAGCTAATTGAGCAAACGTCATCGGATACGGATAATTTTTGTCTGGTTGCGAAAAGCCTTTATCCAATTGCAAACATTCGCCATCATATTGCCCTGCGGCGCCAATGCAAATCGCATCTGCATCGGCCATACGGATGCCAAGCAAATTTTCAATATGAGCAGATAATTCTGTCAAAGCAGCAAAAGAGCGAATTTTGACTGAACCCGATTTTTTACAAAGGAACTCATTATTTTCCTTATGATATTCCACCACGGCAGCGGCACATTTGGTCGCGCCTAAATCCCAAGTGATAATTTGTTTCATGATAATCCATCAATTAACTGCGTTTTTCGATAACTCTGCTGTAAAAGAAGAAGGTTGGCCAATTTCTCGAAGTGGTAAACCGCGACGAATATTGGCTTCGATTTCTTCCAGCGACACACCATTCGTTTCGGGGACTTTGTAATAGCAGAATATAAAGCCAATGATGCACATCACAGCGTACATCATAAAGGTGTTAGCTGGGCCTAAGCTGTTTAGCAAAGACAAGAAGGTGGATGAAACCGCAAAATTCCAAAGCCAGCCGCTGAATACAGCGATACTCATGGCAAGACCACGAACGTTAAGCGGGAAAATTTCAGAAGCTAATAACCATAACATCGTGCCAAGACTGAAGGCAAAGCAGATGACATAAGCGAAGGTACTTAAAACGGCAATCCAGCGTAGGGAATCGCTATTCCATTGAAATGCTAAACTTAACGTTGCAAGGCTGATAAACATACCGACAAGGCCTGTTAATAGCAGCATTCGTCGGCCGATTTTATCTAGGAATACCACTGCAAAGATGGTCGCAAGGACGTTGACGATGCCAATACCTGCCGTCGCTAAAATAGACGTCGCGGTATCTTGGAAGCCTGTCATTTGGAAAATGGTGGGGGCGTAATAAATAATGGTGTTAATACCCGTTACTTGTTGAAAAAAGCCTAACATGATGCCTAAGAATAAGACGGGCCGTATCCAGGGAGTCATCAGCTCGGAAAAACTCGCTTCCCGAACAGTCAACCCTTTTTCAATAGCTGCTATTTCGTGATCGATATTACCGCGATGACGTAAAAAGTGCAGGGTATTTTTAGCTTGGTGGACTTTTTTTTGTTTCACTAACCAGCGTGGGCTTTCGGGCAAAAAGAACATACCTAAAAATAACAATACGGCAGGTAATAAGCCAATCAAGAACATCCACCGCCAAGAAGCTTGAGTATTGGTAAAGAGATAATTAATGAAGTAAGAGCACATAATCCCAATGGTAATCGCTAACTGGTTAAATGACACCAAGCCACCACGCAAGTGTAGAGGGGCAACTTCTGCGATATATAAGGGGGCTGTATAAGAGCCTATGCCAATTGCTACCCCGATAAAGAGCCGGCCAATCAGAATGGCTTGCACGTTAGGGGCGAGGGAGGCAATTAAGGTGCCCATGATAAACAACCCAGAGATGACTAAGATCACCCGTTTGCGCCCATAGCGGTCTGTTAACCACCCGCTGCAAAGCGAACCTGCCATAGCGCCTACGAGGACGCTGCTGACGATTAATTCTTTCATCACTGTTGATAAGGCAAAGCCTTTCTCAATGAATAATAAGGCACCGGAAATAATGCCGGTATCGAAGCCAAAAAGTAAACCTGCTAAAGCAGCAATCCCACAAACTAGATAAACAACCATTTTCTCTTCATCCGTACTGAAAGGAGGTAGGCTATGGTAGCGCTATTTAATGGGTTGTACAATATCGCCACAGGCAGCCTTTAGCATAGGCTATTTCTGCAGTCTAAGTGCCACTTCTGCCAACCGCTTTCCCAACGCAAAACATAAGCGCTGCTCTTCATCTGTGATGGGATTCTTACCTGAGGCGCCAGCATGGTGAGTTGCACCATAGGGCGTGCCACCGCTTTGGGTCGTATTAAGATCAGTTTCGGTATAAGGGATACCGAGTAAAATAAAGCCTAAATGAAATAAAGGCAACATCATACTCAGCAGGGTGGTTTCCTGGCCTCCATGTAAACTGGAGGTAGAACTAAAAACCGTTGCTGGTTTATTTACTAATTGCCCCGATAACCACAAACTACTAGCCTTATCGATGAAATATTTCATCGGCGCTGCCATATTTCCAAATCGTGTCGGGCTACCTAGCGCAAGGCCGGCACAGTCTCTTAAATCGTCTAGGGTGACATAGGGTGCACCGCTTTCCGGTATAGCGGGATCCACTGCTTCGGTGGTAGGGGAAACAGGCGGCACAGTTCGGATCCGTGCTTCTATTCCAGGGATGGACTCCACTCCACGTGCAATATGTTGAGCCATTTGTTTAACTGAACCGTAACGGCTGTAATAAAGAACAAGAATGCTCTGCATGGTGTGTCT
>JAJPJH010000066.1 GCA_021324335.1 Gammaproteobacteria bacterium | reverse complement strand
ACACCCTTGCCTAGACTCGCACTTCCGATCTCCACGGCGTGCAGCGGACTTTCACCGCCTAGAATTGCGCCATGCTTGGCGCACAAAAATAAACAAAGGCTGATAATAACAGCCTTTGTTAATCTCGTTAGAAGAATAAATTATTCTTCATAAGGTAACACTTTTACACGTGTTCCTATTTGAGCAAAATTATTCCTCATCCATTCTGCATCTTGAATACGCATGCGTACACAGCCATGGCTCAAATTAGCTTCAAGTACGATATCATCAGGCGAGCCATGCAATGCTTGGCCATTATTAAAATACATACAATAGGGCATTAATCCACCACCATGTGGCTTGGGATAGATTTTAGAATAGCAATCTTCACCTCCCATTGCCGTAATGCGGAATGTACCAATCCCCGTGCGGCAATCAGGTGCTGGATCATCCGGCGGACACGTTGCTGCACCAGCCGTTGCAATACCTGCACGTACCAAATGACCATCCGCAGCATAAGCTCCCCACGCATGGACATTAGGATCAACCAAAACGAGCTTCTGACCATCCGTATCCACCGTAGGAGGGAGACGTGAAGCAAAATCTTGATTAAATCTATCTTTGTTGTAATAACTATAATAGGCTTGATAAGCGGGATCTGTTGAATTGGGTGTCGTTGTATTGGCGCATGACACAAGTAAAACCGTTGCAGCACATGTAAGAATTTTTACTAAAAGAAGTCCTTTATTCATAGCAACTACTCCTTTTTTCTTTATAAGTTAATTATACCTTGAGGCAAATAGGCTTTTCTTAAGAATATAAAAATACTGTTTTGTTAGTAAATTCATATAATTATCAGATTTAAATCTTTTAATAATTCAAAGAATAGCAAAGAGTAAAATAAAAAGTGGACGAAGCAACATAAACAGTAAGGAGGAGTGTATGAATCGCAAAAACCGCGCGTGGTTGCTAGCAATTTTCTTATCACTAAGTATCTTCGCTTTACCCGCTGCAGCTCAAGCATGTTGGTGCTGTGGCAAAGGTGGTGTGATCTTTAATCCTGATAGTGGAAAATTTTATTCCGTTCCAGGCACTGCTGGGGAATGCGTTGCATATCGAAGTGTAGATGGCAAATATTATCCAGTAACTAAATATGGCTATTGCTGCCATCGTCATCATCATCATAAATATGTTTGCTACCATCGCTTTGTCACGGTTCAATGCCAAGTAAGACCAGGACATTGGTTCAGCGGACATTGGTATCCAGAAAGTAATGTTTGTTTTTATATCGTAAAATAGTAAATAAGATAGCCTGAAATAAAGCCCTGATGAATTATCACCAGGGCTTTATCTTATTGACACATCGATGGATACTGTTAAGATTAATTCATTGTTATCATCTAAACATAAACAGGAAACATTATGTTGCCATCTGACCGCAATTATAACTTACGTACTACTAGCAGTGCCCAAGCCATCAGCGCTTTTATGAGTCGAGTCTATTTATGGATGATGGTTGGCATCGCCATTAGCGGCATCACAGCGTATGTGGTGGCTAGCCGCACTGATGTGGTGATGTATATCATGCAAAATCGGATTGTTTTTTATGGATTATTATTCTTTCAACTGGCTGCTGTTATCGCTTTGAGCGGCTGGGCTCAACGTATGAGCATTGGTTTAGCCTCTTTTATGTATGCACTCTATGCTACCTCCGTCGGCCTAACTTTCTCTGTTTTGTTCCTTGTTTATACTTTGCAAAGCATTAGCTCCGCCTTTTTTACGACTGCTTTTTCTTTCGCAGGACTGAGTGTTTTTGGTTATATGACGAAACGTGACCTAGGGCCTATTGGTTCATTCTGTATGATGGGCCTCTTTGGTCTCATTGGAATAATGCTCCTCGCTTTATTTATCCCTTCCTTGATGAGTAACTCCGTACAACTGGCGATTTCTGTTATCGGAATCCTCATTTTTTCCGGCTTAACAGCTTATGACACTCAGCGGATTAAAGCATTGCAATGGCAATTTACGACCTCAGACCAGGCTAGAAAAGGAGCAATTCACGGTGCATTAATTCTTTATCTCGATTTCATCAATTTATTTCTGAATATCTTGCGCCTAATGGGCAATAGCCGCCAATAAGAATGAAAGGAATGAAAGCATTTAAGAAGAGTAAAATAGTTTACCATTGCTGTTATCTTATTTTTGCTTTTCTCTTTCTTCCTCAAGCGAACGCGACAATTAACATCGTCGCGGCAGAAAATATTTATGGTAACATTGCTAAAGAATTAGGTGGCCCTTACGTCAATGTTACCAGTATCCTAAACAATCCTTCTCAAGACCCCCATTTATTTACGACGACACCCAGTATTGCTCAAGCAGTTAGCCACGCTGATATTGTGATTTATAATGGCGCTGATTACGACCCCTGGATGAAATCATTATTAGCAGTTGAAGACCAACCAAAAAGCAGTATTCTCAACGTTGCATCGCTGATGAAAATTAAAACCGGTGATAATCCCCATATTTGGTACTTACCTACTACTATACCGTTTTTTGCGAAAACATTAGTAATGACTTTCATTCAGTATGATCCGCAACACCGATCTTATTATGAAAAACAATTAAATCAATTCACTCAATCCTATCAAATTATTTTTAAAACCATCGCTCAACTCAATCGACAATATAAAAATAAACCTATTATTGCAACTGAGCCTATTTTTAATTACATGGCAGAAAGCATTGGCTTACAAATACATGGCAAAGATTTTCAAATCAATATGATGAATGACGTACCGCCTACTATTTCTCAAATTAAAGCATTTGAAGATGATCTTTATCATCATAATGTCGAAGTGCTCATTTATAATGAACAAGTAATTAATCCCTTAACGGAGCATTTGCGTTCTCTAGCAGAAAAAGAACACATACCCGTCGTTGGTGTAAATGAAATGATGCCAGCGAATATGACTTATATTCACTGGATGATGCAAGAACTCACTGATTTAGGAAATGCATTAGCAAATCACTCTAAGGATTTAAATAACAATGCATGACCATAAAGGGTCCATCATTACCACCCAAGATCTTTCGCTAGGCTACAATCATAAAGCCATTGTGACGAACATGTCTTTGGATATTCATAGCGGCGAATTCATTGGTATTCTGGGGCCGAATGGATCAGGAAAAAGCACTTTTTTACGCGCCGTATTAGGATTAGTAAAACCATTATCAGGCATAATAACGGTGCTCAATCATATCCCTTACCGTGGCAATATAAATATTGGCTATATGCCGCAAATGCGAAGCCATGCGGCGATGGCTAATCTCACCAGTCGTGCCCTGCTTGAGATTACTTATAACGGGTTAAGTTATGGACCACCTATTCTTTCAAAAGGGCAGAAAACAGAAATTCAAAATACATTAGAATTGGTCAATGCTGTTTCTTATGCTGATCGATCTTTTCATCAGTTATCAGGCGGCGAAAGACAGCGTATTTATTTAGCTCAAGCCTTACTAGGCCATCCTCCTATTTTGTTACTCGATGAGCCGCTTTCAAATTTAGACCCAAAATATCAAGATATATTTATTAATTTATTAAATGATATTAGGCGAAAGTTAAATATCACTATTCTTTTCACTGCACATGATCCTAATCCACTGATTCAGATTATGAATCGTGTTTTATTCTTTGCTAACGGCAAAGCAATGATTGGCAATGTTAATGACGTCATTACGAGTGAAACATTGAGTAAATTATATGGTACCGCAGTTGAAGTTGTGCGATTTAAAGACAGATTATTTGTCTTAAATGAAACACAACAAAATATTTTAGGTGAGGTACGCCATCATCATGATTAATTTTTTAATGAGCTTATTCGATTATGAATTTATGCGCCATGCTTTCGCCGCAGGTACGGTTGCTGCTATTCTTGCTGGTGTAGTCGGTTATTTTGTGATTATTCGCAATTTATCATTTGCAGCTCATGCCCTCGGTCATATTAGCTTTGCAGGAGCAAGTGGTGCATTACTGGTTGGATTATCCCCTATTACTGGCCAATTATTATTAACACTTATTGCAGCATTAGGAATCGGCGCATTAGGAAATAAGATTAGCAAAAATGATATGGTAATTGGAGTGATTTTATCATTTTGCTTAGGATTAGGAACATTATTCCTGCATTTCTATGGCGGCTATGCAGGCCAAGCGATGATTATTTTATTTGGAAATTTACTCGGCGTTACACATCACGACCTTCAATTGATGGTTGGGTTAACAATAGTCAGCTTATTAGCCATGAGCATTATTGCAAAAAAATTACTTTTTGCCAGCTTGGAACCCGAGTTAGCGGAGGCAAAAGGCATTTCCTTATTCTGGCTATCTATTTTGTTTGTCCTCATCATGGCAACTGCAGTCACCTTAGCCAGTCAAGTCGTAGGGGTGATATTAGTTTTTACCCTCGTCATCGGCCCTGCTGCCGTTTCTGTGCAATGGACTCAACGCTTTTCGACAGGTATAAGTTTAAGTGTGCTACTTTCTGTCATAACCGTATGGATTGGAATTAGTCTTTCTTATTTAACTGACTGGCCGATTAGTTTTTGGATTAGCGCCTTAATTTTTGCGATGTATTTAATGTTATCGTTAAAAAAAGCGTAATCGCACGCCGCCGACAGAGATCGGGGCAGGATTAATTAGCCTTCCACGCTAATCACTTCCTCCTCCACTACTTTCACACCCACCCACCGAGTGAAAAAAGGCTGCAGTTTATTAATAAAATCGTAGGCCATTAATAAAGCACCGATAGCAAAGACAACATCACCGGGTAAACGCAGCCATTGCCATATGATCGTCGTATTATAAAACTCTAGACTTCTTGCATGGGCAACGCCGTGTTCGTAGACATCCATTAATTGTGGCCAACCGATGGGGAAGAAATTCAATACAATCCACAAGACGACCCCGGCGTTATACAACCAAAATGCCCACATACCTAATTTGTCACTCCAAGACGCTCTCTCGCCGGCAGCATAGCGTAAGCAAAAATAGATAAGTCCTAGAGCAAGTAACCCGAAAGCACCAAACAATGCGGTATGGGCATGATTTAAACTGAGAAAAGTACCATGCTCATAGTAATTGATTAAAGGTGCATTCAAAGTACCGCCACCAAAGACGCCAGCACCGATGAAATTCCAGAAAGCTGCACCGAGAATATAAAGATACGCTAAATTATAGGTGAAAACGCTCTGCTTCTTGATGAGTTGACGTTCTTCAATCGCATCAATAATCAGCAGTACAAGTGGCAGGACTTCGATGAAAGAGAACATGGTTCCTAATGGCACCCACATGTTAGGGCCACCTGTCCAATACCAATGATGGCCCGTACCAATAACGCCACCTAGGAAGATTAAAATAGTTTCAAAGAAAACGGTGCGCTCGGCCAATCGTCTAGAGACCAACCCAACCCCCATCAGAAGATAGGCAGTAGAACAGGCTGCAAAGAATTCAAAAGATTGTTCTACCCACAAATGAACAACCCACCAGCGCCAAAAATCCGTGATAGTAAAGGATTTTTCAATGCCGGTTAAGGGAATCATACCGAAACAATATAATACCGCGACATTGATGGTACTTGCCCAGAAAAGATGTTCTAAACGAATACGTCCAGTCCAAAATTCACGCGTAGCGACTTTTAATCTATCCCATGTCGGCCACATTCCTCTAAAGACAATAAAACTCCAAAGAAATAACCCGACACAAAAACCAATTTGCCATAAGCGGCCTAGCTGGATATAAGATAATCCTTGGTTGCCAACCCAAAACCAAGCATTATTCACCCATCCCATAATACCTGCATAATCCCCTATTATCGCGCCTGCAACAATGAATAAAGGGACCCAAAATAAAAGGTCAACTAAAAAGCCTTGCCCTTTAGCTTCTTTGCCACTGATAATGGGCGCAAGAAAAATAGCCGCACTGATCCAAGACAGTCCTATCCACACGATAGGCGTTTGAGTGTGTACATCGCGTAAGAAATTAAATGGTAAAAATGCATCAATTCTAATGCCATAAAAACCAGCACGCTCTGAATAATAATGCGCCATGATAGAGCCAACACCAATTTGTGCTAAGAGCACCAGTGCAACGATAATAAAATATTTACCGACTTTTCGCTGGCTCATGGTGAGAGATTTAAAGCCTAATAAGACGGGTGTTCGCGGGGCATCATCAAGTTCGCTGAGATAACGATGATAAATATATAACACTGCGCCAAAACCAAAAAACACAAAACAAAAAGAAATCCATGTCCAATAGAAAGTATTTGCCGTCGGCGTATTCCCTACTGATGGTTCGTATGGCCAATTATTAGTATAGGAAAAATCCTTTCCGGGTCTATGAGCAACCGTTGTTAATGAAGAATAGATAAGAAAGTCAGCTGTTTGCAGCGCAGTTTGATTATCTAAACTATAAGCTTTTGTCCAGCCGGCATTGAAATCATGGTTAAGAAGCGATTGAGTAATCTCCGTTTGCAGCTGTTGTACCGCTTTTGCCATTGGCGGGGATAAGGTAACGGTCTGCTGGCTAAGATCCGTCTGTTGTAACGTATGCTGCATCGCTTGACGGACGAGATATTGATTTCCTTCAGATAGTTTTGCGAAAGGTTGTTTAAACTGCTGCTCGGCAATTTCGTCTTCCGTTATGTGGCCTAATTGGACAAGATAGTTAGCCGTATAATCCTCGCCAAAATACGATCCCATTCCATATAAACTACCGTAATCCATTAAATCTGCGCGTTGGAAACCAGCTTTGCCGGCTACAATGTCCTCTTGCGTCATAATGACTTGCCCTGATGGTGCTAAAAACTGCTGCGGCAAGGGTGGTGCAAGTTGATAGGTTTGATAAGTACCTAGGCCAACAGCAATAAAGCAAACGATAGCGATGATTAGGAGGGCCCATTTGAGAACGTCCGAGATTCGGTCAGTAGCTAAATTTGTATTCATCGAATACATTTCCTTAGCAGAATAGAGACTTTAAGAAAGTAACAAATTCGATTATGATTTTTTACATCACTAATTGCAAGGAGTTGATGATGCCTAACCCACCTTTCCAAAGGAGCTTTCAATTTGTCGATCTTAAAGAATTACCAGCCAAGCCCCGTCAATCTGGATTAATTGAAATTAGAGGCCCTTACTATAAAGCATTTACCGTTCAACAATTAAAAGATTTGCTTGCTACTTGGGGTTATTATATCGATGGTTTTAAATTTGCAGGTGGTGTTCAATCTTTGTTGGATAAGCAGACTGTTAAAGCATTTACAGATATCGCACATGCACATCAAATATATGTAAACACCGGTGGTTTCATTGAAAGAATTGTCATTCAAGATCCAAGCAACGTTGACCGCTATTTAAACGAGACAAAAGAATTAGGTTTTGATGTTGTGGAAGTATCAAGTGGTATGTTTGAACATCCAACTGATTTCAATTTAAAAGACCAGATAGAAGTAGTCAAAAAAATCGAAAAATTAGGCTTAAAACCTAAACCAGAAATCACCATTATGAGTGGTGTTGGTGGCGGATCGAAGGAATTTGGTTATGGCGAAAAGATAAAAGCAGTGAAAACATTAGCTGACCTTATCGAAGAAGGTGAACGATTTTTTGATGCAGGCGCTTATATGCTCATGGTGGAATCTGAAGGTATTACGGAAGGAATTGAAGACCCTGGTAAATGGCGTAGTGATGTTATCTTTGGATTAATAGAAAAATTCGGTGTTGAAAAATTAATGTTTGAAATATCACCTGAAGATGATGAGGCCCGTAAAACATTTAAATGGTATCTCAAAAAAGTCAGCGCAGATGTGAACTTAATGATGAATTCAAAAAATATCGTTGAATTTAATGCCTGGCGTTCCCATTTATGGGGCGATCGTGAATTATGGAAAGGCAAAAAAGTTAAATTCTGAAATTATTATTTCAGATAATCAAATACAACCCTACCATAAGGCAGCGTCAAATCTGTCAAAATATGCGTGCCAGAAATCACTTTCCGCACAGGCAAATGAGCAACCGGTGCTAATGCGTGGGGTGTTAAAGATAATTCAGCAGGGCCGCTCCATGCGCCTTTCACCGTGACATTTTCTAAATAATATTCCACTAATTCACAAACGCGGGCCCTCCCATCAACATGCGGAATAACTTTAAGCAAATAATTTGGAACCATTAATGATTTCAGAACATCTTTTCGGTTTAATTCTTGATATTTATATCCCATCGTTGCAAGGGCAACCTGGCAAGTCTCATAATCAAGCTTTCCAATTAACGTCTCATCCACCACTCTTAAACTGGGATTTGCTAATTTTTTTGGAAATCCCCAAATTTCTCTTCCCGCGGCAATGGGTGCTTCATCATCTAAATACATGGCATGCACATAAACACCTTTTTTGCCTTTATAAGTCACAGGTATCACTTGGCCAGATTCAGTATAGTCACCAAAACCTGTTGAGTCTGGCATTCGAATAAATTCAAATTTGACGATGGGTTCTGCTACTTCTAATGGTTCAGGAACGACTTCTTTTAATTTATCCAGATCACTTTCATAGGTGATGACTAAAAATTCCCGATTAATAAAGCGATATGGGCCGCGTGGATAGGCTGGACTCATTAAAGGCATTGCAAACGCATTTTTCTTAACGTCTGACCGCTTCATTTTTCATCATCCTTCTACTATTAGAATTCATGCACCAATGCCCCCGACTCATCTACCATCTCATTCAACCAAGTCGAGAATTTAAATGCTTTTTGGACATCATTATAGCCATGCTGCCAGTGATCGTTTATTGCTACCGAGGCAAAATTGAAATCTTTACTCCATAAACTACTTGCTGGATCTCGATAATGAAAACGCACAATATTAAGCGAAGTAGGATGACGATATTGTGCAATTTTTTTAAGCATTTTCTCTATATTCGGATCATGGACAGTTTTCGATAATATATCAATTGCATGTTTCAGATAATGTAATTCATAAAAATAATGCAATACCTCTTGATGGCGACTAGCAAATTCAATTTCTTTTTTATATTTATAGATATCCATTAATGACGTAGGAATATATTCTGGACGTGTAAAAAGATTGACGAGAAAACATAAAAGTTTCTGTGATATTTTTTCTTCTAACAAAACTGAAAAAGGCGTATTGGAACTCACGCCACCATCCCAATAATATTCCCCATCGATTTTAATTGCAGGAAAACCAGGCGGTAATGCACTGCTTGCCATAATATGTTCAGGTCCGATGATTTGCTTAGTATTAT
This sequence comes from Gammaproteobacteria bacterium, assembly GCA_021324335.1. Taxonomy (GTDB): domain Bacteria; phylum Pseudomonadota; class Gammaproteobacteria; order DSM-16500; family DSM-16500; genus Aquicella. The sequence continues at coordinate 15,701 of JAJPJH010000066.1, read as the reverse complement.
CGAAATGAACATCTAATCCTCCTCTGATACGTACAGCACCTAGCGTCAAACGAACACGTTTTTGATTAATTAACTTAAAGTTGACGACTTTCTCTAGCGTTGTACGTAATTCTGTCGTGTCATAAAAACTAATTTTATCAGGCGTATTATTGATGAATAAAGAAGGAGTAATATATTTTGGCTTAAAGAAATGAGGTACGCCGTACATTAAGATCCATTGCGCAACCCAATAATTGAAGGACTGTAACACTAACATATTATTTTCTGGGCCAATGAATTCGGGTACGGGCACTGTCACCATATTCCAAAATTCTTTTAATTTGGCAATACGGTCCTGAGGTTCATTTCCCGCAATAATCGATGCGTTAATTGCACCAATCGATGTTCCTACTACCCAATCTGGTTCACACTGATGTTCTAACAGTGCCTGGCACACACCTGCTTGATATGCTCCTAATGCGCCGCCGCCCTGTAAAAGATAAACAATTTTATCGTAAGAACGAGCTTCGCTTGCCATGACTAAATTTCCTTATAGAAATTTACTGCATGAACCATCCATGGCTAACAACAAGAGATTGACCTGTTAATGCATTGTCTTCAAAAGATGCAAAAAACAACGCTACATTAGCAACATCATCCGTCGTCGTAAATTGACTATCTACTGTATCTTTTAGCATCACTTTTTTAATAACGTCTTCTTCACTGATACCCAGATCTTTTGCTTGCTCAGGAATTTGTTTTTCAACCAATGGCGTTTTAACATAACCTGGACAGATCACATTAGCGCGAACGTTATGTTGTGCACCCTCTTTTGCTACCACTTTACATAAGCCAATCAACCCATGCTTAGCCGTAACATAAGGTGCTTTAAGGGGGGAAGCTTCTTTAGAGTGTACCGACCCCATATAAATAATACTGCCGCCACGACCGGATCGGTACATAGACCGTATACAGCTGCGAGTTGTCAGAAAAGCCCCATCAAGATGAATGGCTAATAATTTTTTCCAATCTTGAAAGGCTAATTTATCGATAGGATCAATATGTTGAATCCCTGCATTACTAACTAATATATCGATTTCTCCGAAATTTTTGATGACTTCTGCGACGCCATTATCGACTTCCGTTTCATTAGTGACATCCATTTTTACAGACATCGCTTTACCGCCGCTAGCAATAATAGCCTGAGCTACTTTTTCTGCATTATCTTTGTTAAGATCCGCAATAACGACTTTTGCACCTTCTTTCGCAAATACTTCTGCAATCCGTTTACCAATACCACTGGCAGAGCCTGTGATAATAGCTACTTTATCTTTTAATCGCATAACTCTTCTCCTTGAGAGCGATCAAAATTTATGCTTTGCTAGCTTTTGCTACTTCCTGAACAAAATCATTAGATAATTCATTAAGTTGTTCAGTTGCTTGCACAATAATATCGCTCGCTCTTTTCGCATAAGACATCGCTTCCAATTGTCCTATGCTCATTAGCTTCATTTGGGTCATGAGTAATTCTTCGGGTTTTTTAGCTTGCATAAGCTCTTCGAAGTGGCCGGTATTTTTAGACCAGTTTTTGAGGGTATTGATATTAAGTTGGGCTAAATCAAAGAGGGGTTGGCTGAGGCTGTGGCAAATTTTGTCCCAATTTTCCATCCATGCTTCTTTTGACATCGTGAAACTCCTTTTCAAGATGCTGCACCGCAACATTTTTATCTTAATCTGTGGGGAGAAAGGAGTCAAGAAAAATGCGGACACGATCAAAAGCCCGAAAAATGATAAGTGGACGTCTCAGTGATGCTTTAGGCTGCCTTGACAGGAAGGTATGCACACCACACCATCTCTCTGACTTCCTCAGGCTTTGTTATAGGGTTTTTGATCTATGCCCGCGGAGAGAAGTATACCGCTTTTTTCAAGACTTTCAAGTCCGCGGTTTACCTTTAAAAAGGATAGTTAACTCTTGTTTTGCTTGCTGTAAAATATCTTTTTGTTGAGAAGATAAATTTTTCCCTGCGCGGTTAATATAAAAATTCAGCATAGACATCGCTGATTGATAAGGTGTTCTTTTACGATGGCGACTTGCTAAAGCAGATTGCTGCAAGGATTTAGCGATTTTTTTTGGGTTTTTCCAAGTAAATACACCTTTTTCCAAATCAAGCGCATGGCTGTTTTGGGTAACCCGCTGTGACCATTTTTGAACTACTTTTATCATCTTTTTATTATGACAATTGCTCTTTATGATCTCAAATGTTAGCCTTGCTAACGATTAATATTAAGGAATACTGTTGTGGAGCTTGATATCATTTCTTATCATGATTTACTTAATCCCACTCACCTAACCGCTCTTCAATATCTGGAAGCTGCATTACTTCAGAAAGGCATTGTAGGAATTCGCCATATTCCTGAATTTGAAAGTAAAACACGTGCATATATAGAAGCAGCTCGGCATTTTTCACATCTTGAAGATAAGATCAAACAGCAATATAGCCCGAATCGGGATGTAGGTGAGACAGAAGGTTATGAACTTGGGGCAGAATGGTTTAAAAACCAAGAGGGCGCATGGCAAATCGATGATAAGAAAGCTTCTTATTATGCATTCGTTCCTGATCATGCACGTAATAAATGGCCACATGAAGTCGATCTCAAAACACCGTTTTTGGAATTAGGTGAATTGATTTTTAATACAGGCAAATTGCTGCTAAATGCTATGGGTTTAAATGAATCAGTAGGCCTGGCGCACGAAGCGTTAACAGGTTACGGCAGAATGCTGCATTATCACAAAGAAAGCGATGTAACGAATGCTAATCCTTACTGGTGTGGGGCGCATTTTGATCACGGTGTCTTTACAGGACTCATGCCAGCCTACTATTTTCGTGATGGAAATGAGGTAGATGAACCTGAAGAAGCGGGTCTTTACATTAAACCCACAGAGGGTCAAGAATTTGAAAAAATAAATGCAACTGATAAATCAATTTTACTTTTTCAAGTGGGAGAATTTGGCCAGCTCATTTCAAATGATCGTATTCGCGCAACAAAACATTTGGTGAAAAAAGCAAAAGGCGGCATTGAGCGTTTTACCTTTGCCCTTTTTTATTCTGCACAGGATGATGTTCTTATTAAACCCCATTCTATTCTTACGAAAGATACACGCTATGCTCATCACCAATTAGAAGACGGCAGCATTACTTATGGTAAGTGGCAACAAGCTTCTTATGAAAGATATCGAGCAAAAACGCCTCAATAAAATAATAATCATTAGGAGAAAATAATGATGCTCAGTCTATTAAAAAAACGACGGTTACGTCTTAACCATTCCCCGAAAAATCATCTTCATTATGACATTCATGATAGCCATGCCATCCAACAATTAGAAAAATCTCAAAAAGGCAAACATCAATTTAAATACGATTTTGAATTTAATAAAACACGTACCAAGGTTAAACTCTTTATCGCTCCCATTGCGATATTAGGTGGCCGATTAGGTGTCTATGCTGGCCAGAATATTAAAAAAGGCACCAAAATGCTTGGGTGTTATGCAGGCAAACGGAGTAAAAAGCATTTTAATGAATCCAGTTTATATGTTTTTGAACTTACTGATGACCATGACCGCTCCCTCGGATTTATTGATGCCGGTAAAGTACGAGACTGGACAGGGTTTATTAATCACAGTACCACTTCTAATTTAGTGGTACACCAACGCAAAATCAAAGGCCAACTTAATATTTGCTTTCATCCTTCAAAAAATATAAAGAAAGGCGAACAATTATTATATGATTATGGAAAGCATTACTTTTCTGGCTCAGGCATTAAACCTTACTATTTGCAGCCCACTGATAATTGGTTAACAGATGAAGAAGTTTATTTGCAAAATAAAGCTTATTATGCACCTGGAATCTATTTACTGGATAAAGAGATCAGAGAAACGTTAGAATTGGGAACCTCTTCTCAAACAGGTTTTTTACTACCTGCTATTTTCTTGTCAATTTATAGAAATGATCTTGTCAGCCTAAAAAGACAGCTTAAGCAGCATTACCCTATCGATCTACTCGCTTATTCCTGTGATAGCAAAGTGAACCCACCGCAACAACAGCAACATCTCACCTCTTTAATGTTTGCTTGTTATTTAGGCAATGAACGCATCGTTAAAACGTTGCTTGATTTTAAAGCAGATCCCAATCGTTGCATGTTGGTAACTGGCTATAATGCTTTTACCACGTTGATGCTAGGCCACGCCAACCAGTCAACAGCAGAAAAAATAGGCTCCCTCTTATTAAGTAAAATCTCTGATATCACAGAGCCTGATAAATATAAATTAAATATACTTCATTATGCCCTTAAACGCGGCTCTATTGCGCTTGTAAAGAAAATCCTTATGCTATTTAGTCGTGAACAATATGATTGGCTCAGTTTAATGTTAAAGAGAAGCCGCAAACTTCCTCCCCACGTTAATTTTGATGACTGCTTACTGGAAGGCAAACTGGATATACTTAAGCTGCTGCTGCAATCAGCTATTAAAGAATTTGGGACAAAAGAAGATAGCCTCATCCAAGCCATTAACAAACGTTCCTGTTTTAAAAAAACAACGTTCAGCTCTACTCCGCTCTCTACTATGATACAATTTGAAAAGCTGTTAAAGCAGCCTGCTTTTCGGGTTCTACAGAAAAAAACGGACATCTTGAAAAGAGTCATGAAAAGGACATTATGAATTTTCGGAAATTTTTTAAAGTGTTAGGGCCAGGGATGATTACAGGCGCTGCAGATGATGATCCCTCTGGTATTGCAACTTATTCTCAAACAGGTGCTCAATTTGGCTATAGCCTATTGTGGACTGCTGTTTTCATGTTGCCACTACAAATTGCTATTCAAGAAGCCTGTGCCAGAATAGGTGCAGTGACAGGAAAAGGGATTGCAGCGGTAGTTAAAGAACATTACAACAAGAACATACTCTACACTGTTATCATACTAATTCTTATTGCTAATATTATTAACATTGGCGTTGATATTGGTGCAATGGCAGTTGCAGCTCAATTACTTGTTCCCGCTAATTTTATTTTTTTAACGTTATTATTTACTATCATTATGTTGGTATTAGAAGTATTTCTACCTTATAGAACTTATGCAAATATTCTTAAATGGTTATGTCTCGCCCTAATTGCTTATCCTATAACGGTATTTATTATTGATGAACATTGGTCTACTTTATTAAAAGCAACTTTTATTCCCCATATAGAATTTCATTTTCAATATTTATTTATTATTACCGGCGTACTAGGTACCACTATTTCGCCTTATTTATTTTTTTGGCAAGCTTCAGAAGAGGTCGAAGAAGAAAAACAAATTAAACATTTAACCTGGCATAATGGTAAACCACATATTGGATGGAAATTTATTTCTAATCTACGCCTAGACAATTCCATTGGTATGTTATTCTCTGAAATTGGAACCTGGTGTATCATTGTCGTTGCTGCCTCTGTTTTGAATAAACATGGTATTACGGATATTAAAACTGCTGCTGATGCAGCGGCAGCATTAGAACCATTAGTAAAAAGTTTTCCTCATGCAGGTTATATAGCAAAAGTTATTTTTGCGATAGGTATCTTGGGACTTGGCTTTTTATCTGTTCCTGTTTTAGCTGGTTCAGCCGCTTATGCCCTAGGGGAAGCCCTCAATTGGCAAGTAGGACTTAATTTAAAATTCAACCAAGCGCATGGGTTTTATAGCATCATTATCATAGCTACTCTCATTGGATTATCGATCAATCTAATAGGGATTAATCCCATCAAAGCACTCGTTTATTCAGCCGTTATTAATGGCGTGATAGCAGTTCCTCTCATTTTTATCATCGCATTCATTGCCAGAAGTAAAAAAATTATGGGAAAATATCAAAGTGGTATCTTATCAACTTTCTTTGTCTGGGTAACTTTTTTAAGCATGTGTGTTGCAGCAAGTGGTATGTTTTTTTCTTTCTTAAAATAAATTTTTAAAATACATGATAATAATCCCACAGGAGAAACTCCTATGAATGTTATTGCCGAACTTTCTATTGTTCCCATTGGTGTAGGACTCTCATTGTCAAGCTATATCGCCGAATGTGAACGGGTGCTAAAAGCAAAAAATTTAGTGATTCACTTGCATGCTGAAGGCACAAATATCGAAGGGGAATTTAATGAAGTTTTCGATGCGATTAAAGCTTGTATTGAAGCTGTTCATCAAAAAGGCGCACCACGTATCTCTACTCATATTAAAGTAAGCAGCCGTACCGATAAAGACGAACATATGGAAGAGAGAATTAAAAGTGTGGAAAATCAGCTATAAACTATTCTCGCCCCTGCATAAAACAGGGGCGAGTCATTGGAGTTATGATAACCCTAAAATATGCGTGAACATATTTCCATAAGAAAGATTAGAATCATCATTCTGTAGCCGCCAGTAACCCATATGATTGACCCCCATCCCTACTAAGGTGGTTGCTACCTGATTCGCGAGCGTCAAGGACAAGGGGTGCCCTTGATCGTCGGTTGGAATCATGAAGATCTCACCCAGATATTGATAAGCTTGCTGTTGGCTAATACCAAGTAAGGTAGCAAGCTGTTGAGCACCTGTGGAAGCACTAATTACTAAGCAATTATTAGTCATATTGGTATCTGTTTGGGTACAACCATTGCCTAGACCATTTTCATCAAAGTCCATCTTGTTGACCCAATTGAATACCATGTGATTATTATTTTGTGCCAATGTTTTGTTCAAAATTACCATGGTTCCGGTTGTAAACCCAATGACTGGATCAGGAACAGTTAAGGTGAGAATCAGATTAGGACGATCTTTTCTTAACTGAACAGCAGCAGCCGCCACCCAGGTTTGAACGGAAGGTGTTTCTAAAGCAGCCCCTTCGACATCAAAATCGATACCCACAAAGTGGTAATAGTCTACCAGTGCTTCGATTTCCGATACCCCTTGGGCAACGGTTTCATAATCCCATGGATAAGGACTATTCGCACCACCTACGCTTGCAAAGGTATTTGGCGTATTTTGTACGATTTTGGAAATGGGATCCCCTTCTTGAATAGCCCATAAATCGGATTTGCCTTCCCAGGGATTATACAAGATAAACGCTTCTACCATGTTAGCCCCTTTGGGTGGTACTAAACCGGTACCAGAAGACTGCATGCCTGTATCAGCAAAAGCCATAAAATTAGCAGCAGGAAGTGGAGGATTCGCGGTAAATTGTACAGTCACAGTGGGTGGTTGAGCGCCGCTTGCTAATGTAAACGAGCTGGGTGAAATAGTCGCATACATATTTGAAGCAGAAGCACTGACTGAGAAAGTATCATTGAGAGGCAATGCTTGTGTCACTTGGCCATTGGTAAAACCAGATTGCACGAATTTATTACCATATCCATCTACAATCGTGAGCGTCCCTTGCACCCCGGTAGCTAAACCGCTTACGTTAAAGACAACCGATTGCGAAGGCATAGGTTGGGAGGTTTGATAAGAGACATTCAGGGGCGTCGTGCGATTTTGCGCAATGATAGGATTACTAATGGGATTTGGATTAGAAAATGACACCCCATTGCTTACTTGTGGGAAGGTTACGGTATAGTTATCACCTGCTGGAAGATTTGGAACCAAGGTAAAGCTATTCCATGCGACATTCACTGTTTGCGTTTGATTCGTGGTGTTATCAGTGATAGTGGCATTGACTGAAGAAGCTAAACCCTGCATAGGCGCAGCGCTTAAATTAATTTGTAAAGCGCCTGTTGCGGGTGCCGGTTGGTAAGTGACACTTACCGGCGCAGGAGTGGAACTATTTAGCGTCACCGTAGAAGGTGTGGCTGTCCCTAAGTAGCTAGTGCCAATAGGTTTAGCAGTAATAGTATACGTACCATAAGCAAGACCAGTGACTTGGAAAGTGGTGGGCGCGCTCCAACTTGAATTTAAAATTACATAAGGCTGCGTTAACCCCGGACCGGTGATATCGATTTCAGATGACGTCGTCACCCCTACCACCCCAGAAGGATCCACTGTGACATCAATTTCGCCATTGCTGGGTGTGGGCGAATAAGGGATAACACTCAATGTATTATTTGCAGATGTTAAATCGAATGGCGTACCGACGAGGTTAATACCAAAAAACAAAGTTAATTTCTGACCAATTGGTAGTGGGTCATTCTGGATGATTAAAACTGTGCTCGCGATATTCCCTGTATAAGTAAAGGGTGCAGAGCTATTCACACCGCCCCACATAGCTGTCAAATTATTGGAATTACTTTGGAAAGAAACGACAGCATTATTAAGTGCCTGTGGTGAACTACAATTATTGGTTATGGTTAATTGTCCCTGCGCATACCAATTGGTTGGATTAATTAAAGAAAGCGTGCTGCTCAAGCAGGTGGATGGCGTACTGACCTTAAGAACTTGATGAGGGTCCACTTTCAATTTTTTGATAACAGCTGCGTTAGAAACAGAGAGGAAAATAGCCGAAAAAAAGAGAATCAGGAAAACGAATGCATGCTTTATCTTAGTCATTTTTTTGATCATCCTTGATCATAAAGATATTCATTTTAATCAGAAGTTAAACCCTTTGGCAAGGGTCATGGTCAAGCTTTCTAAATTATAGTATTGTGAAACGATAGATTGAAAGGATCTCACTGATGGCATTTACTGGAAATATACAAGCGTTAAACGAATTAAAGCAAAGCATTGAAACAGCTAAGCAACATCAGGATAAAATTGCTTTATTCGTTCTTGATCTCGATCTCTTCAAAACGATTAATGCGACATTAGGGTATGAAATTGGTAATGAGATTCTGCAAAACGTCGCCGATCGATTAAAAGCAACGGCTCCTGTAAATAGTAAAATTATCCGCTTAGAAGGAGATGAATTTTTAATTATCCTTCCTACCAAACAGGACTTCTTTTACCTCTCTCAATTAGCCAAACAGATTCTGATAAAAATCCGCGAAGCCATTCTCACTAATCATCAAGAATTATATATTACCGCCAGCATGGGTATTAGCTTATATCCAGAACATGGAAAAGATGAACAAATACTCTTACATCATGCGGATATGGCACTCTATAAAGCAAAACAACAATCTGGAAGGAATAATTATCAATTTTATTCGGTAGAGGTGGAAAATAATCTTAAGAATAAATTAGCACTAGAGAGTGAATTACATGCTGCTATTAAACATAATAGTTTTATTCTCCATTATCAGCCTCAAATCGATTTAAAAACGCATCAAATATCAGGCATAGAAACATTGTTACGCCTAAAACGTTCTGATAATAGTTTATTGCTGCCAGAAGAATTTATTGATGCTGCGGAAGAAACCGGTTTAATCGTACCTATTAGTGAATGGATTTTAAATACTGCTTTTACGCAATACCAAAAGTGGAAGCTTAAATCATCTACCTTAGCTGTCAACATCTCTGCCCGATTGTTAAAAGAACCTGATTTCTTGCAAATGGTGGAACAAGCATTAAAGAATAGCGAGCTTGATCACCATGTAATTAAATTTGAAATTCTTGAAAATCCTATCATTAAAGATATTGAAGGCAGCGTTAAAATTTTTCAGCATTTAAAAGAAATAGGTATTCATATTGCGATTGACGATTTCGGCATTGGATATTCTTCAATGAATTATTTACGACGCTTTCCCATCGATGAATTAAAAATCGATCGATCTCTCATTCAACATATTCTAGAGGATAAAACTGATACCGTCATTGTTTCATCCATTATTAAAATGGCTCATGAAATGGGCATGTCAGTTGTTGCCGAAGGAGTTGAAACAGAAAAACAAATACAATTTCTAATAGAACATGAGTGTGATAAGGTACAAAGCCATTTCTTTTGTCCACCCCTCCCTGCTAAAGACTTAGAAGTTTTTATGAAAAAATCTGCCCCATAAAGACCTTTATCCTTTTCTATTGGCGCTAGATATTGCATACTATTATCGGAACTAACCCGCCATAACTTTAAAAGGAGTTTAAAGTTCATGAAAGGGAAAATTGCATTAGTTACGGGAGGTATGGGTGGCATAGGTACAGCAATTTGCCGTCAGTTAGCTCAACAAGGAGCAGTTGTCATCGCTACTTATAATCGAGGTGGCGATCATCTGGCAGCCAAAGCATGGCAAGAAGAACAACGTCAACAGGGTTATGAGATTAGTATCCATTATGTTGATGTTTCTGATTTTAACTCTTGCCAAACAATGGTTCAGGTGATTCACTCCCAATTCAACTGCATCGATATTCTTGTTAACAATGCTGGCATTACTCGCGATGTTCAGTTGTATAAAATGAACTTAGAGCAATGGCAAGCCGTCTTACAAACCAATTTAGACAGTTTATTTAATGTTACTCGCCATGTGATTAGCCACATGATAGAACGCCGTTATGGGCGTATTATCAATATCTCTTCCATTAATGGACAAAAAGGCCAATTTGGTCAAACACATTACGCAGCAGCAAAAGCAGGTATTCATGGATTTACCAAGAGTTTAGCGCAAGAGGTAGCGCGCAAAGGTATTACCGTCAATACCATTTCACCGGGATATATTGTCACCCCAATGGTGATGTCTTTGTCGGATGAAATACGGGAAAAAATTATTGCTCAAATTCCGGTTGGCCGATTGGGAACACCTGAAGAAGTAGCACGCGCCGTGGTGTTTTTAGCGTCGGAAGAGAGCAGTTTTATTACCGGCTCGAATCTGACTATTAATGGTGGTCAATACCTCCTATGAAAATTGGTATTCTTAAAGAACTCACCCCAGGAGAATCTCGGGTTGCGGCTGTCCCTGAAACCGTCGAAAAAATGGTGAAAACCGACATGGAAGTCTATATTGAATCGGGCGCAGGGCAATATGCTTACTTCTCTGATAGTGACTATGAAAAAGCTGGAGCAAAAATAGCAGCAAATGCTCAATCCGTATTTGATCAAGCAGAAGTAATTGTAAAAGTTAATCCCCCAATGGAGAGTGAAATTAATTTCATAAAAGCAAATACTACTTTAATCGCGCCCATTTTTCCTGTAAAAAATAGCAACTTAGTTACTAAACTCAATGCAAAAAAAATCACTACGTTTGCATTAGATTTACTGCCTCGTATTGCTCGCGCCCAATCCATGGATATATTAAGTTCGATGAGTAACCTTGCAGGATATAAAAGTATCATCTTGGCTGCTACTCATCTCGGCAAAATTTTTCCCATGATGATGACCGCTGCTGGCACAATTCAACCTGCTAAAATCATTGTGATCGGGGTGGGCGTCGCGGGATTGCAAGCAATTGCAACTGCTAAGCGACTAGGTGGCGTCGTGATTGCTTTTGACACCAGACCTCCAGCAGGCGAACAAGCAAAAAGTTTAGGCGCGGATTTTGTTAGCTTAGAAACATCCCATGAACAGGCTCAAGATACAGGCGGATACGCAAAAGAGTTATCTGCAGAGTTTTATGCAGAGGAGCAAAACATTATCCGGCAATATATCAAAGCAGCAGATGTGATTATCACCACGGCACTTATTCCTAGTAAACGTGCCCCGCTTCTAATTACTGAAGCGATGGTAAAAGAAATGAAACCGGGTTCTGTAATTGTCGATTTATCGACAGAACACGGAGGAAATTGCGAATTGTCTGAAACCGGTAAAATTGTCATTAAATATGATATTACGATTATTGGCTTAACTAATCTGCCCAGTTCAATGCCGGTACATGCTAGCCAATTATATGCAAAAAATATTTTTAATTTTCTAATTTACATTGCACCGCAACTAACTAATAAGCAATTTGATTTATCAGATGATATTGTTAAAAACTGTTTGATTATGTCGCAGGGAGAAATACTCAGAAAAGGATAGGCACATGGTAAACCCATTAAGTATCGCTGATATTTATATTTTTATCCTAGCTGGTTTTCTTGGCTTTCAACTTATTTCACGTATCCCCCCTTTACTTCATACCCCACTCATGGCAGCAACCAATGCTATTTCTGGTATTGCCTTAGTGGGTTCCATTGCTGTAGCTGGCGAAAACTATAGCTTACTCACTAATATCTTAGCCTTTATTGCTGTCACCTGTTCGACAATTAATGTTGTCGGTGGCTTTTTAATTACGGACCGCATTTTAAAAATGTTTAAAAAAGAAAAACCGCATAGTGAGAATAAAACATGAGCATCATCCAATTTTGTTATGTTCTTTCAGCTATTTTATTTATTCTAGGGATTAAATCATTAAGCTCACCTGAAACCGCCCGACGCGGCATGAATTTAGCTTCTTTTGGTATGTTGATTGCCATTATCGGTACACTATTTTTACCGTCGATTGTAACTTATCACTGGATTATTGCCGGTTTGATGCTAGGAACAGTGTTAAGTATTCCTATTTCACTCTGGGTACCCATGACAAAAATTCCTCAACGAATTGCATTATCCCATGCAGGTGGAGCACTTGCTGCCTGTTTAATTGGTATTGCTGAATATTATCAGTATAACCAAGCTATTGACTCTGTCAGTACAGCTGTGATTGGTGTGGAAGTAATGTTAGGCGCATTGACTTTCACAGGGAGTCTCATGGTAGCAGGAAAATTACATGGCACACTGCCGTCACGGCCTATCACTTATAAAGGGCAAAACCTCGTTAATATCTCGCTTTTTATTATCATGATTGCTCTTTTAATTTATTTAATTTTTTACCCTAGTCAAGATGCGTTATTTTATATACTACTGACTTTAGCTTTTCTCTTTGGTGTCTTCCTCGTCACCCCTATCGGCGCTGCTGATATGCCTGTGGTGATTGCTCTTTTTAACTCCTATGGCGGTTTAACGGGTGCCGTGATGGGATTTATGTTAGGAAACCGTATCCAAATTATTACTGGCGCCTTAGATGGTGCATCTGGCTTCATCCTATCTGTACTCATGTGTCGTGCGATGAACCGTTCAATAACGAATGTATTATTCGGTGCCTTCGGCAAAATAGAAGCAACTGCAGAGAAAAAATCCGCGAGGATGGGTGATCACGCCGTTCAATCAATCAATATAGAAGAAGCACTCCAATTCTTTGATCAAGCAAAATCGGTGATCATTGTCCCTGGTTATGGCATGGCTGCTTCACAAGCGCATCATGCGCTGCGGGAATTTGCCAATAAGTTAAAAGCAAAAGGCATCAGCGTAAAATATGCCATTCATCCAGTTGCCGGTAGAATGCCTGGTCATATGAATGTTTTACTTGCAGAAGCCGATGTGCCTTATACTGATTTATTCGATATGGATGAAATTAACCCCGAGTTTCCTCATACGGATATCGCCCTCATTGTCGGCGCAAACGATGTCACTAATCCTGCTGCACGACATGTTAAATCGAGTCCCATTTACGGTATGCCTATTTTAGATGTGGATAAAGCGAAAATAGTGATTGTTTGCAAACGGAGTACCAGTCCTGGCTTCTCAGGCGTTGATAATGAATTGTATACCAAAGCCAATACATGGTTGCTATTTGGTGATGCAAAGGAAAGCTTAGCAAAATTAGCTTATGGATTTAAGCGTAATTGGTAGGGAGTAGATGAAATGGATCCGACGATTAAACATCTCGTAGATACTTGGCAACAATTTGCCGCTTGTATTTCTAAGCATCCCGATAAATTATTGCATACGCAATCTGCCTATTGGCAAGATTATTTAGTTCTCTGTCAAGAGATAGAAAACATTTCACCGATGCAGATCGAAAATTGGCAACAACATACTGCCTTTCATTTTATTAAAAAATCCCATGCGTTATTATCACACCATATTCAACAACTGATAAACAACATCACTTCTGGAGAAAGCAATAAAATCGCAAAAAAATTGCAATTTTATGCTAAGCAATTTATCGACGCACTCTCTCCAAATAATTTTGCTAATACTAATCCGGATATTATTGCAAGAACAATGGAAGTAAACGGTGGTAATTTCATTAGTGGCATGAAACAATTTTTAGCGGATCTGGAACAAGGTGAAAGCATCCTGAATATCACCTCTACGGATCCCCATTATTTTAAAATAGGCGAAAATATTGCTTGCACCAAAGGCTATGTTATTTATCAAAATGATTTAATGCAGCTTATTCAATATAGTCCAACAACAGAAAAAACCTATCAATATCCCCTTTTAATTATTCCGCCATGGATCAATAAATATTATATTTTGGATTTACAACAAGAAAACTCCCTTGTTAAATGGTTAGTAGATCAAGGATTGACTGTCTTTATGATTTCTTGGGTGAACCCCACCCAGGAACATAGAGAAAAAAGCTTTTCACATTATATGCAGCAAGGCCCTTTGGCAGCGATGCGAGTCATTAAACAGCAAACTAAGACCATGAATATTAATTTATTAGGTTATTGCATAGGGGGTACCTTGCTTGGTTGTACCTTAGCTTATCTAGCGAAAAAGCAAGACCACCGGGTACAAAGCGCCACTTTCTTGACAACATTATTTGATTTTTCTGAACCAGGCGATTTAGGCAATTTCATTGACGAAAATCAATTAGCCATTTTAGAAAATAAAATGAAAACTGATGGTTATTTAGATGGTAAAATCCTTTCTGCTATTTTTAATTTATTACGTGCTAACGATTTAATTTGGTCTGCATTTGTGAATCAATACTTAAAAGGGCAAAAACCTAAACCGTTTGATTTACTCTATTGGAATGCGGATTGCACGAATATTCCAGAAAAAGTACATCGCTTTTATTTACGTAATATGTATCTTTACAATTATCTGGTTCAACCTAATAAAATTAAATTAGCAGGTGTTGCTATAGATTTAAATTGGGTGACAACGCCTAGTTATTTTTTAGCAGCGCAAGATGATCATATTGTTCCTTGGCGCTCAAGTTATAAAAGTAGTCAATGTTTTTCAGGGCCAGTTAAATTTGTATTAACTGCCTCAGGCCATGTCGCGGGTGTGGTGAATCCGCCTGTTCGAAATAAATATTGTTATTGGACAAATACCAAAAAATATAAAAAACCGGAAAATTATTTAGCTTCTGCTGTGCTTAAGCAGGGCTCTTGGTGGAATGATTGGATTGGTTGGTTAAAGAAACACGCTGGCGAATGGCAATCAGCTGAGCGAATACGCCAGGGTGAGACAAACTTCATTGAAGAAGCACCCGGCTCGTATGTGAAAGTACGATTAAGCACGCCTTTGTCATCCTGAGATCTATGTCAGGTGAGTAGCCATGTTATTGTCACTTTCCCCTTTTCATGATAATTTTGAATCAACTTCTTCCTTAGTAGGTATATTAATTATGGTATTCAGAAACCTTATTCTCCTCTCTCTCACCCTCTTTCTAGGAAATTCTGCCCAAGCAGCTCCCTCTTCCTCCAAATCTTTAAACCTTTGGACAGAATTAGGCCCTCAAGGCAAAGTGATTGCTAGAGTCATTACCCAAGCCCCAAGCTGCCCTACCCTCACCATCGATCACCATACGGTGCCCCTGGAACAGCGTGTATCCCCGACAACCGACTATCCTGTCCGAGTGTGCGAGGCAGTCATTCCCGCAGAGACAAAATCAGCGAGCATAGAAGGCCACCCTCTACCTTTACCTAAAGCCAATCCTACCCGCATTGTGATTATCGGTGACACAGGCTGCAGAATAGCCGCAGGCAAAGAATTTCAAGCTTGTAATGATCCAACAAAATGGCAATTCCCCAAGATCGCTGCTCAAATT
>JAJPJH010000074.1 GCA_021324335.1 Gammaproteobacteria bacterium | reverse complement strand
TTGACGGTAACGCCCAGAAGTTTCGCTGCCTTGCTTGTGCTGATAGTGTTTTCCATGGCGCGAATAATACACTATTATGCACTTATTGCAAGACTAGAATTTGCTCCCTTCAAAATCCTGAGAGAATAGTTATAAGAAAAAGGGATTTTTGGTAAAATAAATAAATAGCTCGTACTAAGATGACTGGCTGGTTGTTTTATCTCTTTGTTTCATATAGTTTTATCAGAAGGACCTGACATGTTAGAAGATAGTACCCAGAACTCGGATGCCATTCTCTCCTTATTATCAAAGACCAACTTGTTTAAAGGGATTAATATTTCTCGATTAAAAGAGCTTTTACCTTTTCTGCAGATGCAGTCCGTGCAACCTGGTGCTTTTATTGTAAATGCGGGAGATATTGCTGACGCCATTTACATTATCCAAACTGGTACTGTCGAGGTATTAGATCTTGATGAGGAAAATAACACCTTCTATCGCCTAGCGGTTTTGAAGCCAGCAGAAACATTTGGAGAAATGGGTGTCATTGATAGAAAGCCACGTTCTATCTCTGTACGGGCATTAGAGCCTGTTGTTCTGGTGTGCTTAAGCGGAGAGAATTTCGGAGAAATTGAAAAGAAATTTCCTAAAATTTATTTAGCCATGCTCAAAAGCATCCTTACTTCTATCAATGACCGCTTACGTGATACCAATAAAATCGCTATCGATGCATTAAAGCGTGAGTTAGAACAAGTAAGGCAATGGGCTAAACGTTCTATTAAAAAGACCCAAGATAGGCTGATTCTCATTACAGATGCTTTACCGATTCTTATCAGTTCATTGGATACGGATTTGAATTTAAGTTTTATTAGTAAAAGCTATGAGGAATGGTTTCAACGGCCACGTACGAGTATGTATGGAAAAAGCATTAAAGAGTTGATTGGTGAATCAGCCTATGAAGTATTTTATGAGAATTATCAAAAAACTGTAGCTATAAAAAAACTGCATTATTTTGAAATTAGCATCTATTACCAAGGCAAAGATTTACGCTATTTAAGTGCTGCTTTGATTCCCTATATTCAAAATAGTGAGATTCAAGAATTTTTCTTGTTGATGAGTGATATTACCTTACACAAGCAAACCGAAGAACAATTGAGTTATATGGCGACGCATGATGCGTTAACGGGATTGCCTAATCGGATTTATTTTAACAAATATTTAGATCAAGCTATTGAACGGGCCTCTCAAAAAAATAGTAACTTGGCGCTATTATTTATTGATTTAGATCACTTTAAAACAGTGAATGATACATTGGGGCATGATGTAGGTGACTTATTACTTTGCACGGCTGCTTCGGAATTGAAGCGACATGTACGGGAAAGTGATATAGTCGTGCGTATGGGTGGAGATGAATTTGTGATTGTGTTAGAAAAAGTTTCAGGGAAGATAGTAGAAGAAATTGCCTCGCAGATATGTAAAGGATTAGCTGAAGAATTTAATATTAAAGGGCATAAGGTGAATATTAGTGCCAGTATTGGTATCAGTATGTTTGAGGGTAAGAATTTAGATAAAGAGACTGTGATTAAGCAAGCTGATATTGCAATGTATCATGTTAAGACAAGTACGCGTAATAATTATCAGTTTTATCATCAGCTGATAGATGAAGTGAAGCCGGAAGAATTTTGTTCGAGACTAATGGAGAGCCCAAAAGATAAAAAATATGAGTAACAGGGATTCTATCCGGTAACGGGGTAACTCGACTAATCGCATATCGGTTTTTATCTTCTTTTTATTAGTTAACTAAACCTCTTTATCTTCACTATCACTCTCCAAATTCACCTCCTCCCCCGGCACCCGATGCTTCTCCGCTGCCCACTCCCCCAAATCAATCAACTTACATCGTTCCGAACAAAACGGTCGAAATGGATTAGCTAGCGTCCACGTTTCTTTCTTACCACAGGTAGGACAGGTAATTTTCTTCTTAAGCTTCATAGGGAATACTCACGAATTACAATAAGCCACCCAGAAGGGGAGATTCTCAGTATACTGCACCGGCCGTCTTTCAATATCTGGTACAAAATACCGCACACTAAAAAAGTGCCGACCAATGCTAATTTCCGGATAAGCTTGAATGTGAGGGTCAATGCCGATGCGTATCATGCGTAAATTCCATTGCGGGTCTAAGAGTTCTTGATGAAATCCATGCACTGCCGTCTTATTTTCCACCTTGGCATTTTTTCGCACCAACTCCAGAATGAGCGTGATCACGGACTTAATTTGGGCAAACTCTTTTAACCAATCAGTAATCGTCGCTTGCCGTATGGCGGCTGGCTGTTGTAACCAATAATGGTAGAGAGGGATATCAAAACTACAACCGCCGCCTGGGCTTGCCAGATGCATCCGTAACATGTTTAACAATTCAATGTCGCGCAAACGATGACCAATTTTGCCACTACTGTCTATTAAGCTGCGAGCATGCTCATCTAACTGCTGGGTAATATGCTGCAACTTGATCTCATCAATGCCCGGTGTATTCTCATAACGGATGAGGTTAGCATGATGATGGCTTAATTCTTTCGCTAATTTTGCTTTTAAATCTGGACGGTCTAAGAGATGTAATACGTTAATGATGAATGCAATCACATTGCGCGTGCCTAACTCCGAGGTATCGCTCAACTGATGGTCAATTTGCTGAAATAGTTGCTCCAAACGTAAACATACGCGGATAACTTCATTCAACGGTTGTTCATAAATGATCGTGTCTTTCATGGCGCCAAAACATATTGAGTCCGTCTAGCAATGATAACATGGATTGATCAGGAATTCTCCAATATTAATAAAATTCTTAATCGGTTAAACTTTTTGCATTCGTTATGAACAAGGAGCGTTTACTGCTATGAGCCTTTCCCGGAAAAAGAATACCTCGCCTAGTATAATCTCTAACTCAACCTCCACCCATTTTATTACTGCCCAGTTAGCCTCGTTGGAAATAAAGGAGCCGGAGAAAGAGGCTAAGAAAGAGAAGGAATCAATTATAAAAGAGGAGCCATTAGAGACAGGGGGATTTGGGACGGTCTATAGGGGAACCTGGAATGGTATGGAGGTTGCTATTAAAGAAATGCAGTTTACGGAAAAATATCTGCCGCTCTACCGCAAAGAAGTAGAAATTATGCAGGCAATTACGCATGTACCGAATGTTGTGCACTATTTAACATCGGTGGATGATCCCACCCATCAAATGTTTCAAATTGTGATGGAATATTACAGTCAAGGTGATTTATTTAATTATATCCTTGGAAATCAACCTTTGGCTTGGTTACAACGTTATAAGATCATGCGTGATATTACAAAAGGCCTTGATGGATTACATCACGCTGGTATTCTCCATCGCGACCTTAAAATTGAGAATATTTTACTAAGCGCCAATTTAGAAGCAAAAATTGGCGATTTCGGTTGTGCTGAAAAAATTGAGAATATTCCTCCCGCCAAGTGTGACATCAAATTAATGGGGACGTTAGCCGGTCTAGCACCGGAATTAGTGTTAAGAACGGCGACCTATTCGAAGCAATCAGATATCTATGGGCTAGCACTGTTATTTTTAGATATTCTTAATTGGATCCCGAAGGCAGACAAAGATTATCAAAGCTTGGGAGAGGTGTACGTGAGACTGTCCCATGGAGCAAGGCCACCACTTCCTCCAACTTGTAAACCCGCAATGGCTGAATTAATGAAGTTGAGCTGGGCGCAAGATAGGTTTATGCGTCCTAGTGCTTCTACAATCGAGGCAAAGCTCGAAGAATTAATTAAAGCAGAAACGAAAAAATTAACTACTTAATTTCTCATGTTGAGCGATGGCTAAGTATTGTTGATGCAAACTTTCTACTTGCGGTACTAAATCCGCTACACTGCCATCGTTCACAATCACATCATGCGCTTGCGCTAAGCGGTGTTGTCGATTAATTTGTGATTTCACAATGGCTTCAATCTCAGCGGCATTAGATTGGTCACGTGCTGCCGCGCGCTGAAGTTGCAGTGATTCTGCAGCATCCACAACGAGAATGCGGTCAATAAAAGGATAAGGTTTCACTTCTAATAATAAGGGAATGACAGCAACGCAATAAGGGGCTTTAAGTTGGGCAATCTGTTGTTCAATTTTATCGCGTATGAGGGGATGCACCAAATCTTCCAACCAAAGTCGCTGTTTGGTATCCGTGAAGATGAGATGTCGTAATTGGGCGCGGTCTAAGTCACCGTTGGCTAATAAGATCTCTTTTCCAAAGTGATTGACAATAGCCGCAAAAGCCGGTGTGCCTGGACGGCTGACTTCGCGTGCTAGGAGATCAGCGTCGATGATGGGAATGCCGCGTTCAGCAAATAAGCGGGCGACAGTCGATTTACCGGAACCAATTCCACCTGTTAAGCCAATGACTAGCATAATTACACCACCCATAAGTAATATTGCATGATTTCATTACCCCATAACATCGCAATCCACCCTGCTAAGGCCAGGTAAGGGCCGAAAGGGAGGGGGACGCTTTTGAAATGGCGTTTAATTAACATATGCGTGAAGGCAAAAATAACGCCGGTGACGGAGGCGAATAAGATGATGAGCGGTAAGAGCTGCCAGCCTAAATAACCACCTAAGGCAGCTAGGAATTTGAAATCGCCTTGGCCCATCCCAGTTTTGCCTGTGATGCGTTCAAAAAGGAGTTGAATAGCTGCGAAAATGGCATAGCCAGCGATGGCCCCGATGATGGCACTGTGGCTATCGCAGAAAAGGTTAAAGAGACTGAAAAATAACCCTAGCCAGAGAAGGAATAAAGTGAGTTGATCGGGTAGGAGGTGGTAATCAAGGTCGATGAAAGTGAGGCAGATACAAATCCAGGTGAATAAAAGGGCGGCGAGGGTTTGCCAGGTGAAGCCAAATTTCCAGGCGACATAGACGGAGACGAGACAGGTGACGGCTTCGACCAAAGGATAGCGTAGGGAAATATGCGCTTTGCAATAAGCGCATTTGCCTTTTAGCCAGAGGTAGCTGAGGAAGGGGATGTTATGCCAGGGCCGAATGGGCTTTTTGCAATGGGGGCAATGAGAAGCAGGAAGGCATAAGTTTAATTTTTCGAGTTCCGTGGGGGTATGAGGTTTTAGGCCTAGATAAATCCGGCATTCTTCGCTCCAGCTTTGCTCCATCATGCGGGGGAGACGATAGATAACGACATTAAGGAAGCTACCGATAAAGAGCGCAAGAATCGCAGTAACGATTAGGAAGATGTCGAGGTTACTTGCAAAAAATTGCGCGATTTCCATGTTTATAATCGACTTCCTAATTTAAAAATAGGTAGATACATTCCCATGACTAATCCACCGATTAAAACACCAAGTACTATCATAATCAAGGGCTCTAACAGTTGGGTCAGCTGATGCAGCAGTTGGTCGATGTCGGATTCGAAGAAATCGGCGAGCTTATCGAGCATGTGTTCTAACTTGCCGGATTCCTCCCCGACTTTAATCATTTGGATCATGAGGAGGGGGAAGCAAGGTAAAGTTTCCATGGCTCGATGGAGCTGGAGGCCAGAGCGGATTTTGGTTTGTAAGTGGCGGAGGGTGGGGTGGAAGTCTTGATCAAGGGAGCTGGTGAGAAGGAGGGCATCCGTTAAGGGGATGCCGGCGGTGAGGGTGAGAGCGAGGTGCCGGGCGAAGCGAGCGAGTTTAGTTTTGTGCAAGCTAGATTGGATGAAAGGGAGTTGGGTGAGAGTGCGTTTGAGGCATTGTTTAATGACGGGGGCATATTTGGTTTTGGTAGTTAAGAAGGTGAAGGCGATAACCAACGTTAGCAACAGAAGTAAATGGCTTCGCAGTTGTTTAGAGATGTAAAAAATCAGGCGTGTGAGCAGAGGTAAATGAGTTTGCATATCTTGGAAGAGTTCAGCAAATCGCGGGATGATAAAAATCAGCATGCAAAAAGTGATAATGAAAGCGGTGATTAAGATGAGGGAAGGATAAAAGAGCGCTTGTTGAATGCGTTTACGGAAAGCCAGATATTTTTCTTGGTGATTAGCAATTGTAAGTAAAAGGTGATCTAAACGACCCGTGTGTTCGCCGATTTTGATTAACTGGCAAGTAAGATGATCAAAATAATGCGGATAACGCTGTAAACAATGTGAAAGTGTTTTACCAGCGAGGATATCGCGTTTAATAGCATAGATGAGACGGCGCAAGGCTATTTTCGCCTGACTTTTTTCTAAGATCGTACAACTTTGGATGATGGGCACACCGGCAGCGATGAGGGTTGCGAACTGACGTAAAAAGAGCATAGTGTCCCAAGGAGTAATTTGTCGTTTTTGTTTTTGATGCTGCAGGTGTTGTTTTAATTGTGTAAATAATGAAGGTATCATTTTATTTCCCCTTATCGCCCACAACACGCATTACTTCCTCTTTAGTAGTCATCCCTGCATGCACTTTTTGCCAGCCTGCTTCTTCCAATAGCATCCATCCTTCTGTTTTTATTTGCGTAGTGAGTTGAGCGAGGGAAGCCGAAGAAAGAATCAATTGCGCTAAGGTATCGGTCATGGGGATTAATTCAAAAATCCCCATTCGGCCTTGATAACCTTGCAGGCAATGTTCACAGCCTAGTGGTGGTTGTTGGCAATGTGGGCATAACTTGCGTAGCAAACGCTGGGCAATGATAAGTGAAATAGAATGGATGAGATGGTAGGCAGGAATCCCCATGGATTGTAAGCGCGTAATGGTTTCTGCAGCGCTATTCGTATGTAATGTTGATAGGACCAAATGGCCAGTTTGAGCAGCTTGTATGGCGATAGCAGCGGTGTCGGCATCGCGGATTTCGCCCACCATGATGATGTCAGGATCTTGGCGTAAGAAGGTACGTAAGACGGTACTAAAATCGAGGCCGATAGGGAGATTAATATTGACTTGATTGATACCGTTTAATTCAATTTCGATAGGATCTTCGACGGTGGAAATATTTTTTTCAATTTGATTGAGATAATGGAGAGCGGAATAAAGCGTGATGGTTTTTCCGCTGCCAGTGGGCCCGGTGACTAAGATTAATCCTTGTGGTTGCGCGAGTTTTTCGAGGAATAATTGTTTTTGTGTATCTGTCATACCAAGTGCCTGAATATCAAGCTGACTATGTTTAATATTTAAAATACGGAGTACGACTTTCTCACCGAATAAGGTAGGACAGGTATTGACACGAATATCCATTTTTTCCGGATGCCGTAATTGAATCCGGCCATCTTGCGGTAAGCGTCGTTCGGCGATATTTAAATTTGCCATGATTTTTAATCGCGTAGTGACACGTGCAGCGAGGGGGAGCGGGAGTGTGGTGGTTTCGTGCAATAAACCATCGCAACGGAAACGGATGCGACAAGATTGTTCATAGGGTTCGATATGGATATCGGATGCGCGTTTGGTGATGGCATCTTGGATTAATCTATCGACTAATTCAATAATAGGTTCATCATTTTGCTCGGGGTTTTCTTGATAAAAAACAGGTTGTTCTTCCATTAAGGTGATTTTTGATAGGGCAGATTCCACCTGCGCATGGAGTCGCTGGGGAAGGACATACGTTTGAATAATTTTTTCCACGTCTGCTTCTGCCATTAACATGGGGCGTATGCGTAAGCCGGTATGAAAGCTGATGGAGGTAAGGGTGGTGTGATCGGTGGGGTCGGTGATGCCGACGGCGAGATATTTTTGGTCTTGATGTAAGGGGATAGCGCGATAATGACAAATCAATTCTGGTTTCATGATGGGATCTTGTAGCCAAGTGGCATTATAATTTTTTCCCTCGAATACGGGTAATTTAAAATGTTTGGTGCAGTAGTCGAAGAGGGTTTCGCTGGATAGGAGTTGGGATTTGACTAAATAATGGGTGAGAGAAATGCCTTGCTGTTGAGTAGCCTGGGCGGCGGTTTTTGCATCAGCAGGTGTTAGCAGGGCATCCCGCACGAGGTGATCTAGGAGGCCGGTAAATTCGGTTCTATCCATTGCTACACAATCCACTTGCTAGACAAGTACCGCTAACGACCCAGGTGGTACCGTCGCTATTGGGGGTGAGGATGTAGGTAGCGTTGTCGACTAAGTCAGTGCCCGTGGCGGTGATGATGCCATTGGTGACTTTAATGCTGGTTAGGTTTTTGGTGCTTTGGGGTTCAGGTGGGATACCGTAGACGCCATTGGTGAGTTCATTGAGGGGATCGCCTTCTTGGAGGGCGAGGGCGACGGAGGTTTTGAAGGTATCGGTGGAAGAGATGACTTCAGAGAAACGGGCGCGTTTGGTGTAGGTTTGGTAGGAGGGGATGGCGATGACGGCGAGGATGCCGATGATGGCTAGGACGATCATTAATTCGATGAGGGAGAAGCCGGATGAATGAGATGGGTGCATGGGTCGTTCCTCCTTGTAGGTAAGTGGAAAAATGGATTTTGGCTAAGTAAAATTTAGGGAATTGAGAGTGGGGGAGAGTTTGAACGGGCTTATTTATACTGGGTTGCGAGGGTGATTGCAACAGGATTTTGGGTATTAAATAAGCCGATTTTTTCCGCTGGTAGTCTGGGTTGAATTTCTTTATACTTCGCCTGTTTTAGAGCTATCGCATGCCGACGTAGCTCAGTTGGTAGAGCAACTGATTCGTAATCAGTAGGTCCGCAGTTCGATTCTGCGCGTCGGCATTAATAACCACACGGTTTCCCAGAGAGCGCAAATATTTAGCTTTTTTAGAGGAACCGTCTTTGGAAATGACGCGCGCGTTTGTCTTAGAAAATATTCAAAATAATTGGCCACATTTTGTTGCAATTAGTGACGGAAAAGTAGTCGGCTGGTGTGATATTACTTCACTTCATCGTCCTGTTTTTGCACATTCTGGAGCTTTAGGTATGGGTGTACTAGCACCCTATCGTGGACAGGGCCTTGCTGTTTGAATAATGAGAGATGAATTGGAGATATGAGCATTTTTTTAGAAACGAAAAGATTAATTATCAAAACTCCTGAGGCTACAGATTTTGATAATTTATATGCGTTACAAGCTGATGCTGATGTAATGCAATACATTGGCCAAGGAGTACGTACACCTGCTGAGATAAAAAATGGATTAGAGAAAGCTATTTTACATCAAAAAAAGCATGGGTTTAGTCTCGGTTGTGTAGTTGAAAAGGAAAGCGGCATATTTGTTGGCCGAGCAGGTTTAATTTATCTTGCCTATGATGATACGCAGCCCGATATTGAGGTTAGTTATGCGTTGACAAAAGACTCTTGGTGTAAGGGTTATGCCACTGAGCTTGCGAGCGCACTAATTAATTGGGGGTTTCAGAATTTACCTGTTACTAAACTTGTTGCTGTTATTAATCCAAGAAATGATCGCTCACGTCGTGTATTAGAAAAAGTTAAAATGAATTATGTAGGTCGTGCTCATTATTGGAATAACGAAGTAGCATTATACGCTATTCGCAAATCAAATATTGATTACAGCAAAATTCAGCTTTTTCCTGCTACTGTAGAAGACTACCCCGTTATTCAAAATATGGGACGATTTTACGTTTACGATATGAGTGAATATCTTGGCAGTGATGAGGGTTGGGAAATTTCAGAAAATGGCTTATATGAGTGCATTGATTTTAAAAAATACTGGGAAGATAAAGATAGTTTTCCATTTTTAGTGCGCTATAAAAATGAAATAGCTGGTTTTGTCATTGTCGACAAAAAAGGAAGTAGCTCTGATATTGATTTTAATATGGCGCAATTCTTTATTGTGCGAAAATTCAAAAATAAAGGCATTGGGCGATATGTAGCGCAACAGTGCTTTAAAAAATTTCTTGGCATTTGGGAAGTAATGGTAATTCCTGGTAATGAAGGTGCTTATCGTTTTTGGCGATCAACCATCAAAAATTATACTAATAATAATTTTACTGAATATACGCGAGATATTGCCCATTTTAATAATAGTCGTAAAAACGTTTTTAAATTTGATAGTGGGATAGTGTTATGAGGGATGTTAGGGGAAAAACCCAAAACTTGCATCGCCTTGATATTATGAATAAGCAAGTAGATATTAAATTTTTCTTAAGCGCTTTATCAAAATCAATCACTTAACATGTTTGAAGATAAATATTGGCTATATGGCACAATAGGATTGGTGATTGATTTTGACCATTTTTTTTAAAAAAACATAAACTTATTGCTTTAAATTTTAATATAAACTGACTTAAGATCAGTTAAAAATTTTTGCTTTATAATAAATAGTATATAAGTATAAATCGAAAGCCAACGAGGAGGTCCAATGAAGACCAGATTAGGCATCTGCACTGAAGATGAAGCCAACGATATTCTAAGTAACCAACAATTAGAAGCTGATAACAACTGGTTTTTATTACAACTCATATCAGATACACCTCTAAAACTAAAATTAATAACTATTTCAACTAATGCAAAAGGTGAAAAAACTGCATCTGAGGAAAGTATATTAGCTTGTTTTCATTCATCCGATGGCAATTATGCCTGGGGAGATCCCAAAGAAATGGAAGGCGAAATGACTACTTCCCTTAATAAATTAGATAAGTTATCTGATGAAGATGCTCAACAAGTAGAAAATGCTCTCAAAAGTCATCTTAGAAATCGCATAATGAATTTTGAAAAATATCTTCCATTAGGAAAAAAAATTAATCCTTTTAAGCAAACATCAAGACAAAGAGGTAAGACGGTAGTGTCTTCGTCGTCTTTAGATAGTGAAAGCACGTTTAGTAAAACTAAGGCAACATTTTTTTCTGAATCGGGTGATACCATTAGTCAGTTTCAACCTATCAGCTTGCAAGAAATCCTTCAGCCCATTGAGACTGATCTGGAAGCGATTATCATGGAAGAATTACCTAATTGGAATAGAAAAATTGATTTAAAAGATTTACACCCTAATGGAAAATTATTATCTGAAAAGGAAATCGAAAAATTAAAAAACGATGAGAGGGTTAAAACGGCATTAGAAAAAAAAGAACAACTTCGCTTACCAAATAGTGTCATTACCATTAATGGCCAATTATATAAAATTTATAAAGGAGAATCTAAGCGTTTAGGAAAAGGTGCTTATGGGACTGTGAAATTAGCGCAAAATGTAGATACAAATGAATGGGTTGCTGTTAAAGTCGCAGAAGTGAATCCACATACCAATAAACACATTCATCAAGAGTTTGAAGCTCTTCAAATAACAGGAAATGTGTCAAATCCACCACAAAAGAATGTGATCCAGCATAAAAGCAAAAAGAAAGGTGAACGTTACACTATTCTAATGAAATTAGGTCCTGGTAAACCAGTTAATAAAATAACCAATCTTAATCCTGCACAATTAATAGATATTTCTGTCAAGATATTAGAGGAGTTTATTAATTTACATAACCAAGGTGTTTTGCACCGTGATATTAAAGGTGCAAATATGTTGTGGGACCCTGCTACAGGAAGAGTTTCTATAGTTGATTTTGGTGCTGCTGTTTTACTTGAAAATATCAGTGATCCAACAAAGGAAAACTATAAATCATATACAGGTGGTTGGTTTGGTTCAAAACAATATATGGCACATGAAATTCTATATAATAGCGATAACCCTTGCACTTACAATGAAGCAACAGAAGTTTATGGATTAGGTAGAACATTGGCTAAGCTCTTGTTTGATTATCCTCTTGGAGTGTGGGATGAAATTTATAGTTATGATCAACATGAAGGAATGAGGGAAGCAGGAGTGAATGTAAAAATACCAGAAATACCTGATGATAAAATCCCAAGAGCAATATGGAACATTGTTGCAAGTATGGCAGATCCAGATCCTCATAAGAGGCTGTCATTACAAAGTGCACTTAACCAACTGAAAGAGCAGCAGAAGGAATATCAACAAAAAGTGTTAAACGTTTCTAAAAAAGCAACTTATACGGTTGGTCTTCTTGATATTGATGAATACAACCAAAGTAGCAACAAAGAAAAAGAAGCTCTTCAAAAAGCATTAGCTTGTTTTGATAAAATCTGGTTTGTGCAAAAAGGCGATAGGCTATCTGATAAAGAATATATGGCTTTAATAATAGAGCTCGAAAGTAAAGGTGTGAATGTTGAAAATCGCCTATTTCGCGGGGGAGAAAATTCCCTTCGTACGATAGCGAATATACCTATTAACATTAATGATAATAAAAATAATTATTTTTATGTCACCCATAAATCACTTGCAAAAAAGGATTTTGAAATATTAGATAGAAACAATATTTCTCACATTGTATGCGATGAAAAAACATCACAAACAAAATACAAGCGAATGATTACTGAGGAATTAATTTCATCCACTGTTCTGGATAGTTATTACAATAAAACGATAGGTCGATTAAAAGAGGCGCTTGTCAATCTTCATCTCAGCAAAGATCAAGATATTAATAAATCAAGTCAAAAAATAAATGACGCTATTCAATTTTTGGAAGAAAAAAAAGCTGAAGGAAAATTAACGGATACGCTTTTGAAAAAGACCTTAAATGATCTTTGCAAGGAGATAACACCGCCTACACCTCGAAATTTTACCAGCAAAGTATCTGGTGTATTTTTTAAACCGAAAGACTATAAAGCAACTAAAAAAGAATTAGGAAGAATTAAATCTCACCTTAAACACGTGAGAAAACGAGAAGGAGCAGCAGTAAAAAAATTCCACCCCCGAGTAAAATAGAATTAAAATTACTAATTTTAGGCGCATCTTTATGTTAAAAAATGCGCCGATCGTCAGATTAAGGCTACCATTTGCTGTTATCTACCTCTTGGTTAATATCCCGCGCGGCTTGTAAACCACTTTCGTAGGCACCAGCAAATGAACCATTGTAGATAGGCTTAGCAGTTGCTTCTCCAGCAAAAAACAATCGCTTGCTGCCTTCACCATTTTTTCCAATGCCTATAGGACGTGCTAATTGTTCATGCATAATCCATTGACCTGGTTTAGATACAGAATAAGATCCTAGACTGTAGGGATCTAAACTCCAATGGGTTATATAAATAGTTTTATTATCAATTGATTCTGCTACATTAACTTTATTTGTATTGTACATGGTTTCCAATGCGTGTTTTGCAGTATTAACAGCAATGCGATCGCAAGGAAGTATGAGCCCTGAATCAAAACTTTTATTTAAACATTCTCGTTCAAAAATTTTAGCCCGATCGCCGCCAAAGAAAGCAATAACTAGCGGTTTACCCAAAGGCTTCACTAAAAATGCCATTACTTGCCCTTGTTGATCATTGATGGGTAAATTATATTTTTTTGCTAAATTTATTTCTTCTGGTAAAAGAGGTCCTTTATAGAGAATCCAAGCATTATTTTTTTCATTAGGAAATATATCAAATTTGAGTGGTATAAAAATTTTTTGAAAGTGTCCCATAGGTAGGGATTGAAAGGCTTGTTTTTTCCATTCTGGCAGCTCTGGATCAAACTTAATTAAACCTTTATTGAGTACACCAGTTGAAACTGTAATTAGTGCATATCGAGCTTCATAAATCGTCCCATTTTTTACATGTACTTTGATGCCCGCTTTATTATAATCAATTTCAGTAACCGGCGAATTTAAACAAACAGGTTGATTTTCACCAAATCGTTTAACAAAGTTACCCATTCCATCTGTGATAAGATCATCTTCACCTGTTGCAAACTCTACTGTATCCACAACCGATGTTTCATTAAATTCCGCTCCGTTTTCCAAAGGACCTAAATTGCCTTTTATCAGCGGCAATATAGCTTTATACTTAGGATCTTTAGGTAAATAATCAGATGGTAAATCACTGGTTAGCCGAATTTGTTGTTTTGCAATAGAACAAGTTTCTGTAGGCTGCCTTATATTACCTTCTTCACTGTAAGCTTTTGCACAAAGCGCATTGATTAATGCTTGTTCTGCTTTTTCACGCGCAGCGGCTATAGTCATTGCGTCTTCGAGCAATGAGGTGGCCGTATCGAACTTTTGAATAGCCTGCTTATCGGCACGTTGGTTGCCTATAAAATATCCGCCATCTAATTCACTTCTAACTCGTTCAAATCCCATTGCGTCTACGAGGCTAGTTAATGGATTGGTAGGTATCCCATGTATCCACGAGCCGCCAAGATCAATCGGTGTTAGTTTTTTCTCACCAGGAAGCTTAATATATTTTACATACCCACGTCCGCCTATACGATTTTTTGCTTCGAGAACCAGGACCTTGCGTCCCAAATGCCGCAATTCTTTAGCTGCAGTAAGCCCAGAGAGGCCGGCTCCAACAATGATGACATCATAATATCCTCGAGTTTGTTTGCAGTTTACTTTCCTTGCACTATTAAGAGAATCTAAAGTGGAAGAAGAATGAAGGACGCTATAAGGATTTTCATTCTTCTTATTTGTACTGCATGAAGTAAATGGCCATGCGGAAAGGGAAAAAGAGATCACTAGTAGCAATAGAATTTGTTTATTTAAATAAAAATGTTTATGTAACTTTTTCTGCATAGTTCCTGTCATCCCTGTTTTGCCTTATTTTTACAAAATTAATTAGCGTTTCGCCAATAAGCATTTTCCAGTATATCAAGTGGATTACAATCGAGCCTTATAAGCAATATGCAGATTAGCATCATCTTTTGTCATCAATTGCAGATGGTTAGGTCTATGACCTGCCTTAAAAAACCTTAGAGAGGATGCAATTTCGCTTCCCTTTTTATTTTTCTTAGAGTGATGTAAGATCCACTTTCCCAATTCGTTATCGTCTGTTGCACGACTCATACCAGTACAAGTAGTAAACCAGGGTGAATCCGGTTTGCTATTAGGTTTTGTATCATAGCCCTGTTCTTGAATTTTCTCGTAAGCCTTTTGACAAAGCGCATTTAACTCTTCTTCTGCTTTCTTTGGATTATCTAAAAAGAGTGCAATGTGGTCCATATTAAATGTGACACTGGAATTGAGGAGGCCTAAAAATTTAGTTTTATCACCTATGTCATAAAAGTGATCTTTATTTTTTCTACCACTAAAAGGCGGAAGGCTATTAAGTTCTATTTTTAATTTTTCCAATAATTCATCGTAAGTCAAAATATAGGTTTGACCTAATTGGCATGCAGCTAAAAAAAGAGGATCTTGATTTTCATTTAGTCCTACAAAGATTACATTCCAGGCATTATCTGTATAGTTCTTTTTATGCTGGTCATTATCATAAGAAACAACAAAAAAATGAATGCCGATGTAATTTTCTGGAGAATTTTTTAAATCTTCTAATTTCGTGCCAATTACTCCTTTGGTAAAAAAATATAAAGGAGCAAAATCCCAAAAATTATTACCAATATCTCCCATAACGCCAAGGCGCAATCTATTTAAGTCATGCTCTTGGTTTTCCTTTGCTGAAAATAGCTGATCAAATGCTGCTGTACCTTTATTTTTACCATAAATCAATCGCAGCAAATCTAATAATGTTTTATAGCCAGCGATTTGCACCGCAGACATACATTCAAAAATAGTCCGTGAAAAAAGTAATGTTTCTAACGTAATTGAAGGTTTCTTATCACCATCCCTTATTTTATAAGTTCTTCCTATGATGGTATTGCTATCTTTTTTTAACGCTTTATCATGAGAGTAAAGTAATATGGGAGATAATGAATCAAGTGTGGTTAAACTTGAAAAATTCTCCTCTCCTTCAGGTCTCGGTTGCTTGTTTGTAAAGTGATAAGCATCACTGCTATAAAAAAGGGCTCCTCGATAATAGGCATAACAAACCTGATGCATATTAAGAGCGTTTTGATAACGTAACCATTGTGCTAATTCTGTAGACAGTATATCACTCCTTTTAATATCGCTCTTATCTTTAAGCTTTGCCAAAATTATAACGTTTAGATCATTAACTTTTTTTCTTATTTTATCAATAAGTATTTTTCTTTCTTTCATTAGTAAGCTCTTTAATATTTGGAATGTAGACTGATTTTGTGTGGCTTATTGATAGTCTCTTTGTCTTGTTGTGTTCCGGATAATTGTATTATTGGTGGCACAATAAGACAAGAAAGATTCTGGAATGTCACTGGAGACGTGGCGATCTATGGGCTAAATATTAGCCCATACCCATCATCTTCATCCTTTCCATCTGATTCTAAAAACTGAGGAGAAGGAGTAAACGGTGGGGACAGTGTTAACTCAGGTTGGAGATTGTCTATTTGGGAAATAGGCTGGTTGGCTGAAGGAAAATAGTCATGTTGAAACAAGGTTGTCGGTGACCAATTGTTTTTTTGGCGTTTGGCTGTTCTTGGTTGATCTGTTGCTGGAGTTTCAGAAGTAGCAGTCTGTTCATTAAAACTATTTACAGAAACGGGGGATTTTTCTTTTGATTCGATAATTGAGGAGAAGAGGGTTAGCTGTGTGCTGCGATTCTCTAATTGTTTTAACCGTATAGTTCGAAATTTTGTAGGTTTAGTATTTTCAATAGTTTTTTTGACAGCGTTGATCAATTGAATATTGTCGATTAGATTAAGATATGCTTTCATGAGCCCAACTGACTTGCTAAGGATCACTGTTTTAAGCAAGCTTTCTGCTCTGTTAAATCTTGCTTGATTAGAATTGTCTGATGAAATTTGTTTAATAGCACTTTGGAGCGTTATATCATTTTCGCATTGCAGAAGTGCTGTTTTATGATTTTGTGTTATCAATTTTTCAAACTTAGTGAGGAGAATGTTTTCTTTGATGAGATTTGCATCGGATTTCTCATTACTAATGATGTCGCTGATAGGCTTAATACCCAAGCAGCGTTTATAATAATTTGATTTTTCTACATTAATGCTTTGCAAGTTAGGATTTTGGTAAGTGCCAAGATCAACTTGGCGTCCGTCAATATAATTTTTAATCATTTGATGTTTCCGCCACATTTCTTTGGCTGTTTCAACATCAGCAGTGATCAAGGCATATAAAAAAGAATGAATTATACTTTTATTAGTTGAATAGGCCATAGAAGAGTTCAGATATTTTTTTAAAAAATCTGATTCTCCTTCAAAAGTTTTGATCCAACGGGGGTTTTGGTAAGTGCCAACATTGACTGGTAGCGCATCAACAAAATTTTGAATAATTTCATGCTCACTTACATTTTTTGAGCCTCTTCCAATTTGCAATTGAACACAGTAATCCTGAAATTATAAATTAGCTGAGCGTTAAATGAATATGTCATAGAAGGAAATTGTATGTCACTTAAAATATTTTCGAAAGATGAAATAATGGGTCTTGATGTTGACATGAATATAGCTCCCTAAGTGTGCCTGCCCAATTCTAGCCTAATTTAGTAGTAAAAATAAAACGCCAAATTCATGATAGTTTTTTGACTCTGTGACCACCCTCTAATGCAACGTCAAAGAACGAATTTGCCGATAGATTGCGGGTTAGAGAGCATTGTGGTTCGCTGTTAGAATTAAAAAAGTTATTCTTAATAAAAGCATTAGGATGCTTTTTTGATTCTAAATAATTAACTTTCATGTCATGAAGCCGTTTAACCCTGGCATCTAACGCTTGTAATTTCATGTTACCTTTCCCCACGGCAGTCTTTTTTTCAAATGCAATTAGATGTGTTGTATCTTCTAAAAGTATATTGATCCATGAAAGTAAGATATTTGTATGTTTATTATTTTCACTCTTTACAATTTTTAATTTCAGCGCTTTTGATAAACACTCTGTTGCATTTTCTAAATGTTGAATAGCCATTTTTGGTTGGCGCTTTGCTTCGCTACGATAATATTCTGCAATATTGGTATATATCCGTGTTTTGTCTTCGGAATTTTTAGCTATTTTAAGCTGTTCTAATAAATTCTCTAAACTAATATTATTGTTTTCTTGTAATTCGTATTTCCATTCTATCGTAAGATAAATAGGACAATTTTCCCGAGAGGTTTTATCAAGGGAAATAGAATGGCTTTCTGCAGTCGCATTTTCTTGGGTTGCTTTTGTATTAAGGACATTTTGAGGAATTGATGAAGCGCTTACAGAATCTAGCGAATTATTTTTTGCTGTTTCTTTCTTCTTTTTTTGAGAGCGCTTATGTTTTTTGTTGGATTTAATTTTTTTCTCGTTTTTAAATAAGAGCAATGGGTCAGAAAATTTTTTTTGATATTTTTCATCAGTTTGTTTTTTTAATAATGCTTCTTCGTGTTGTTTCATTATTGTAGCTTCTTCCTTCTCCTTATCCGTTACAAGTGCTTGCGAGGCCTTATCTATCTCTGCCTTTAATACGATATGGCGAAAATGAATGTGTATCTCTTGAATAGGATCATACTGCTTCGTTAATTCAAGCCCTTCTACATATAATCTGTTTGCCTCATCAATTAATTCTTTTCTTTTTTCCCATTTTTTGGATATAGAAGCATCTTGAGATAAATAAACCATGAGCTGGGCTATTATTTGTAAATCGATATAAATAGATCTAAGTTGCGGATCAATTTTTGTTGAGGTTGTGATTTCTTTACTTACTTTTAAAGCAGCTATAAAAGAATTACTTATTCTCTTTAAGATGAATTCACTTTGATAAACAGCTTTATCGTTATTGTGTTTATTTAAAATTTCCTTGAGTTCTTTTATGCTATCGACATATACTCTGCCCTGTTCCCATAATATCAAAAATTGTTGCTCAGGATTATTCGCAGTTTTTGCTATGTCTAATGCTTTTTGAAATATATCGTAAGCACGATCTTTATTTTTTGTATTTCTAGCTTGGATGAGTAGACTTTGTAATTCATCGCTGGAACGGTCATTTTTTCTTTCGATAGATAAATAACTTTCCTTAATATAATTATAAAAGTTTTCAAGATTAGTTGGATATTTGTTTTTTAAATAATCAGTATATTCTGTATTTTGGAGCATAGATTTCGATGTTTCTATATATTGATATGCTTTTGAAATAGCGTCATATTTCTTGTATTTTTGCGAGGTCTTTTCGAATAAAGAAAAATATTTATTAGCAAGTATGAAGTTTAGATGAAGCAAAAATTCAATGGTGGACGTATATACGCTAGACATCTCTTGAAAGATATTGAGCAATTTTTCTTCTGTTGTATGAAGATTCTTGAGGGGGTTTATATAAGGAATTAGTTTTTCTTTTATATCATTTAATGTTTTAAGTATCGTTTCCGCGTTTTGTATATCGTCGGCATTGTAAATGCTGGCCCCTGGGATTTTTACAATCTCATTATGTTTTTCTAATATCTTATTAGCTTCTTTTATATTATTTAAACAAATAATGCGGTATTCGTTCCAGTTGGAGATGAATTGTTCTTCCATAGAAAGTTTCCGTGTAACCATGATGCTCCTCCTCTTATTCCTTCTTTTATCCCACTGATATTAAACTATAAATAAATAAAGTAAAGAGCCAAGACTTAAGAATTAGTAAGGTAAATTAATGAACCTGAATAAGCACTAAGCCAGTACATGAAAAGAGAGCAGGAAATGTTCACTAGCAACGTTACAATAACCAACTTATTACTGATAATAAATTTTTAAAACCTAGTGTATTCACTTTTTCCCATTTTTTAACCCATAGCGTTACCGCGTGCTTCATTTTACGAATAAATCCTTCTTTGCTGTTACTTATGCTGATTTGGTATACTCAAAAAGACTTTCAGGGAGGAATTATGAAATCATTTCGCTGGATCGTTATCAGCTTAGCTTTTATCGCTACTATCATCAATTATCTCGATCGATCTGCACTTTCCTACGCCATTACCCCCTTACAGAAAACTTTCGGCTTAACCGATACTGACTTTGGGCTCATCGCCTCGGCATTTGGTCTTGGTTATCTCATTATGACGATCGTAGGTGGTGTCTTAGTTGATAAATTTGGTGCAAGAAAAACCTGGTCACTCTTTGGTGCGCTCTGGTCTATTTCCTGCGCGCTCATTGGATTGGCTACCGGTTTTATATGGCTATTTATATTTCGTATGTTACTCGGCTTTACCGAAGGCCCGGGATTTCCTGCCCTGACTCGCGTCACAGCCGACTGGTTGCCACTTAAAGAAAGGGCAAGAGCATTGGCTTTCGGTCTCGCGGCGGTACCATTCGCTTCTGTGCTGGGCGCCCCCTTAATTTCACATTTAATTGCTATGTTTGGTTGGCGCATCATGTTTATTATCTTAGGTATATTCGGCATTATTTGGGCCGTTATTTGGTATGTTATTTTTCGTGATCAACCAGAGCAAAGCTATTTCGTTTCTAAAAGTGAATTGCATCATATTCGCAGTGAGCAAATCATGCCGGTGACGCAAGATAAAACAAGTTGGCATTTTATGCTTTTCAATCCTAATTTACTTGCTAATAACTATGCTTTTTTCGCTTTTGGCTATTTATTATTTTTTGCTATTACATGGTTGCCAGGCTATTTAGAACAAACTTATCACATGCAAATTAAAGAAGTAGGGTGGTTTTTAGTAGGACCGTGGTTAACAGCTACCTTTTTAATTTTATTAGGTGGAATAATTTCCGACTGGTTGTGGCATAAAACTCACTCTATCCGCATCGCGCGATCCCATTTGATTTGGATTTGCCAAGTGATTTCTGCGTTTTGTTTTATTCCTGTTTTGTTAACTCATTCTCTTGTGGTAGCTATCATTTGGATTAGCTTAGGTGTTGGTTTTGGTTTAATGCCGAATGCTGCTTTTTATGCAATCAATGCTGATCTTGCCTATGATCGAGCTGCAACCAGTCTTGGGATTACGGATGCCGCTTTTGCGAGTGCAGGTATTTTAGCACCTTTTTTAACAGGCTGGTTGGCAAATCTTACCGGAAATTTTTTCGCGCCTATTTTGTTAATGATCGGCCTCACTTTAAGTTCCGCTAGTGTTATTGTCTTATTTCAACACCCTGATCGCGTATGAACTAAGCTTAACATATTCTTAACGATGTTATTCCTATTTTACGACCTCTTTATTTGGGCAATAGTTGGAGTATACTAGAAGAATTATAAATAAATAATACTATCACACTAACGAGGTGGATTATGGCAGTTAAAACAGCAGTTGATGAGTTTTTAGTAGTTCAGCAAAATTTTTCTACTGACATGCAAGAGTTATCCAAGCGATTGAAACTTATTATTAATCATCTCCCAGAAAAATATTATGATCCCTTCTTTTTTAAGGATGGGGTGAAAGCTTTAAAAGAATTTGCAGAGATCACTGAAAGGTTATGTATCTTAAGTCCTGTGGTGGATAATCAACAAATGCTAAATGGAGATAGTTTGACTATCGTTGCTAACTATCTATCAGGTGAACGATTTAATGAATTTATGCAGGAAATTTCCAGATTTGTTTTGCTACAAGAAAAAGTACAGCACTTAGTTAAATTAGTTGAGGTAGATGAAGAGTATATTCTCGCTTTGCAAGGAAAAATTAACCCATCTAACCATAAGGACAGCTTTTTTAGTCTAGCAATTAAACCGGTTCAACAATTAACTCGCATTCGGTTATTGTTTAAAGAAGTATTGAAGCAACACTCAATGTCTGAAAAATTACAGTCTACTTATAAGAAAGCTTATGAGATGAGTGGAGATGAATTAGAGAAAGCTAATGAGGCCAAACGTGCTTATGAAGGAAAACATCAGCAGGAGATAGCCTATGCTGCTATTTTAGATAAAAAACATGATCAAATAAAAAAAGCTAACAACGCAATGCTAGCAAGAACAAGGGAATTATTGACGGAGTTAAGAGAAGAAGCAAAATCTACCATCACTGGACATAGTAAACGCTGGAAAGAGATGACTCAGCAGCGCATACATGCATTTAACGAGGCAATAAATGCGTTAGATGCTATATATTTAAGCCAAACGACCAGTAAATTTGCTGATATTTCACAGATTCTAAATGTATTAAGAGAAAATTCTGCGATTAAAAACTTCCGTGGCCGTGGATTACATTTACATAAAGAAACCAAAATAGTAAGAAAGGTAAATAAATTATTAAATGATACGCTAATGGAATTGGACAACGATTTAAGGGAAAAAGTTGCCCAAACTAATCAAGAGTTAGTTCAGATTACTGTAAAAGAACCCACGAAAGTTAAGCGTTTTGAAAAGATAATGGATAAAGCATCGAGTGACTTTGAACAGAGAGCGATAGGGAACAATATAGCTGAAAAGCTCCATATTATAAAAACCACAAAATCATTAACATCAGCTCAAATAGCGACGCTCTATGATTGGTTTGTTAGCAATATGCAATCGCATGATTTCAAAGTTTATCTAAACCATCATGCGCAGGCAAAAAAAGATTTTATTGAAGGGATAAATATATTAACGAAGCAGCTTCCGAAAGATAAAGCTAAGGTGTTGACTTCATTGGAACCTATGCTAGTGCTAACAACTTCTTCGCTGCTTTCACATGATAAACACGCGCCGCGGGTTATTAATTTAGAGGAAGAAGAGGTAGATTCTAAAATATTTGGTGGTTCGTAATTATCCTCATTATCGCGATTTAGGAGGAGCTAATAACGGGGTTCTTTCCGTGGGTTTTTCGTTAGCTCCTTCCTCTTGTAAGCCAGCAGGCTCTCTGGCTCCTGGCGGAAATAATAGGCAAGTGGGAGTTTTTTTACTCATCTTCTTAGATGTGGGATAAACAGCAGCTAATTGAGCGCTCTCGTTTGCTACTTTTTCCTTTGTCTCTTGTAGGGAAGTGATAACATCATTGATTGTTCCCCTCCTATTTACGTGTATAGGAGTAAGAAAGCTCTCGATAGTGCTAATGGCTTTGTCATGCTTAGAAAGCATATGCTTACTTTGCCATTTCTTATAATCTTGAAAAAATGCATCTTGCGTACTTCGAGAAAAGGAAAGGGTACTCAAATACACACAATACGCTAGAGCAACGGCTACATTAATAGTAAGTAGTAAAAAAACTCCCAGACTTTGTCGCCAATCTTCCTTACTTAAAAGAAAGCCACTAAGAGTAAAAAGGGCGATTATGCCAGCGTAAAAAGGATGGTGCTCCGGTTTAATGTGGAGGAGCTTTTGAGGAAGAGCTATATCTTTACAGGTAATTAATTCCATATCTTTAAGGAGTTCGTCAATTAATTTCAGTGCTTGTTGTTGGTGTAACAACTTAATTTCAGGGAGAATTTCAAAGACTGCATTCGAGTCAGCGAAATACCTAGAGGTACGCCGTAAATTGAATATATCTTTTAGCTCTAGGAAGCTCAAAATTATGTTGAGGATATCTGCCGGAATCGTTTCTAAGGTAGCCACGTCCTTTAAATTAAAATACTTATAGAGTAATTCTCGACTCCCTACATCTTTTGCAGAAATCTGTTCCTCGACAAATTGAGGATTAGCTCCAAGCTTTTGTAGTTTAACTAAAAGATTAGTGTCATGTAGGGTAGTGACATATAGTAATATCCAATTTAAATGATTTTGAACCGTGGGTGAAGAAACAGATCCTCTTCTTAATTGATCTATCACAATGTCATCTTCATTATGCAAGGCTTTTACTACCAATCCTCTTAATTGATAATGACATTCTTCGAGTACAGGTAAGATGGATCTTGGTGATTCTTCTGTCATTAATTTTTTCAAAACATCATAGGTATCAGCGCCATTTGCTATCAATAATTGTAAAATAGAATCTGATTCCTGTTGAATAATAGCTTGATAGAATGCTGTTGTAGTAAGTGCAGGATCAAGGGATAATATAGTATCAAAGCCAATATAATTACTTTCCCGCAAGCATGTTAGGGCTAATTGGATGTATTCATTCTTATTTAAGTTGAAAACATTCAAAAATCGCAAATTTCCACAAGATAAATGGGTTTTTATTAGATCAGGGGTGGTAAGATTTTTCTCTAGGTTAAGTAATGTATCATCAACAGATTCGGGTTGGAGCAGATTAAAGGCATTAGATTGATTATCTAACAGGGCTTGAGAAGCAGCAATTTTTACAGAAGCCTTATTCTGTTTGAGTAACTCAATCATTTCGGCATTGTTATTAATAGCGGCCCAATAAAGGGGTGTTCTTATATTAAGGTTTTCGCTTGAAAGATCCAGACGTAATTCGGCATTTAACAAGAAGCGCACCATCTCTAAGTTATTTTTAAAAGCAGCTAGGCATAATAAACCATATGTATCTGGTATAGTGATATATCTTGCCAGGGATCTAGCATTAAACTCCATGATTTGCCTAGCGAAAGTATTTTTTTGATGACGTATTGCCCACACTAAGTGTGAGGTGATGATTGAAGATCGCTCAGAAAATGTGTTTTCTGAGATCGTTTCTAGTAACTCTTTTGTATGAATATCTTGCAGAAATTGCGATTCACGTCTTGCAGTATTCAAGCTGGCGCCATAGATTAATAATAATTCTATCAACTGTTGGTGCCCGTAATAGCTGGCTATATAAAGAGGCGAAGAGTGTTGGAATTCATTTACCTTTGCTTTTTGTTCAAGAAGCTCTCGTGCTATATCTAGCTGCCCATACATCGCTGCTAGTTGTAAAGCATTTAAATTTCGCCAAATTATCTTATCAGGATTTTCATTTTTTAGATAATTGGCGATGATAGAACTATTTCCTCTTTTGATGACGGTAAATATGAATTCTTTCATGGGGGTATTCCATTTATTAAGTAGTTTACTTTTGATTAATCAGTAAAGATTTATAAGGCTTAAAGCGATTCGAGAAAGAATAATTATGATATTTATTTTATACTCATCAAGTAGGTCCGGCAACCCCTGGTATTTTCCTACTGAGCTACTGCTGATAAAATATGTTCCTTATAGCTTTTGAGGCGGGGCATAGCTTGTGCAAATTTTAATATTCATTTTTGCCTATTTTTTGCAACTCCATCTGTTGCTTTCCGGCGATGTGGGTTATCTACTGTATGTTGCTAATCAAGTTCTAGCAGGCGGTACTTATGCAAAAGACTTTCTTGAAACCAACCCACCCATGATTTTTTACCTCTATACTCCCGCCTGTTTGCTCACCAAATTAACAGGCTTGAATATTATTCTCAGCGTCAGACTATATATTTTATTTCTCATTTCTCTATCTTTTAATGTGTGTTTATCATTAATCAAGCATCTCATCCAACCACAAGATAAATTTCTCTATTTTATTTTATATAGCAGCTTATTATTTATTTTACTTTTCTTACCCGCTTACCATTTTGGCCAACGCGAACATCTGCTACTCATCCTCATGCTCCCTTATCTTTTTGCATCCGTATTATACTTAGAAAACAAGCCTATTTCTTATCCATATGCCTTTTTAATTGGTTTATTAGCTGGGTTAGGTTTTGCGTTAAAACCATTTTTTCTTCCGCCACTGATATTAGTTGAACTTTATATTATGCTTTATCAGCGAAGGTTTAGTAGTGTCTTCCGAATAGAAACATTCACTATTGCTTGTGTATTAATCATTTACCTCGGTTCTATTCTTATCTTCCAGCCTAATTATATCCATATCATGCTGCCATTAATTTCTCATTTATACTTCAATGGTATGATAGAGCCCTGGCCGTTTATTTTCTCAAATCCTACTGTTTATTTTTGTTTAGCAGTTTTTCTTTCTTATTTATTATTTTCTAAGCAGCGAAATTATCACCATTTAAGTACCGTATTTTTCCTTGCTTTAATAGGGATGATAGCTGCTTTTATTATTCCGCAATCAGCTTGGTACTATCATGTCATACCCGCTTTAGGTCTGGCTAGTTTATTGATAGCATTTTGCCTGGGCCGGGAGATTTCTAATCCTTTTCTTTTTCTGGCTGTCTGTGCTGTTTTCCTTTTTATCCCAGTTAACCAAAGTTATAAACTGTATAAACAAGGTATTTATTTAAAAAATGAAGGAGCGCCCACTAAATTAGCGGCCTATATCAATTCCCTCCCTGAGCAGCATTCTATTTTTTGCTTTTCAACGCGTACACCAGAAACTTGTTTTCCTCTTGTTTACAATACCCACAGTCTCTATAGTGGCCGTTATCCTTTTTTCTGGTGGCTTAAAGGCTTATTAAAAAAAGAATCATCAGGAGAGGTGATTGAGAAGGACAAACAATTTCTTGTTTCGATATTAACAAATGATTTGAACCATAAACATAATCTCATTATTATTAGTCCTGAATTTGACTTTATTACTTATTTCTCGAAAGATGAAAGATTTCGTCAAGTATGGCAACATTATACCTACCTGATCACCATCGATGGTTTTCAACTATATGCCTATGACTAATTTTTCTATTATTATTCCCACTTACCATGAGGTAAACAATATTCCTCAGTTGATTACCCGCATTGCTAATATTAATTTTACCCCTATGGTCATTGGTTCACGTTATGTGCCAGGTGGGAGTATAGAAGAAAAATGGCCTAGAAATTATGGTTAAATTTCAACATTGCTTCAAGTTATTTTCGGCATCTTAAGCGATTGGTACTGTATAGGCTACGCAGCATATAGAAATTTCCTCACATAGACGATCAACGCAATCAACGCTATCAAACAGCTCAGCGCAATAGGTACGATGACCGAGGAAATAATTAGAAAGCCGCCGACGAAACAAATTAAAGCATCACCTAACATGCGCAAGCTAAATTGCGTCCCTAACGTTTCACCTTGAATGGTTTGACTAGCAGAATTGGAAATTTGGATAGTGAAATTTGTAACAACTGCTCCAATTGTTAAACCCACTAGGCTAAAGAATATAAAAGCAAGCAGCGGTGTAGGAAAAATAACCATCAATGCAAATATAATTATTGTTCCTAGCACTCAGAACAATAGCGCGTTCGATGGAAAAATATCGTAATAAATACTGGGGTAGCCAACTATTTCCAATGGAAAGTGTCACTGATAAAGCTGCAGTATAAATAGCAATGCCAGCTGCTGTTATTGACCATAAACCTGTCAAATAGACAGGACCAAATTCATAAAACATGTCAACTGAAAAAGTAAAAATAGTACTAATGATTAGTAGATATTTTAAAACCATACTGCTTTTGAATAATAATTTAAAGCGTGCAATAAGATTAAATCGTTGCCAGATAGAAAGAGTAGAGGAGGTGGCATGTTTTTTCTCTGATAATTTAAATATCGCCAAAAGACTAGCGATAACGGAAAAAACCATCGCTAGAAAGAAAGGAAAGGCAAATGAAAACCAGGGTATTAAATGCTTATCCGATAGCAATCCACCAAATAAAGGCCCCATCACATAACCAATTGAAGCAGCCGCGTTAATCCTACCAAAGCTTTTAAATTTGCTAATGTTTTCTAAATCCGCTGCCATGGCGCGTGCAATGGCAATATTGCTTTCCATTAATCCTGTTAGAAACCGGCTGAGTAATAATAACCAGAAGCACTTAAAGTGAATGGAGAGAGCCGACAGAAAGTAACCTAAGGTGCTTCCTACCAAACTTATAATCAGGATTCGTTTGCGGCTGTATCGATCAGAGCAGCCACCAAGAATAGGAGAGCCAATAAATTGTCCTAAAGGAAAAATGCCAAGCGCGAGACCGAGCAAAATGCCGCGGCTATTTTCATGCCAACTCAGGGGAATAATTGAGTCACTTGTTGGGTGTAAAAATAAAGGGGGAAAGAGAGGGTAGGCGATAGAGGTGCCAATAAATCCAATAAAAACAATCAGTAATATAATCGATAGCTGCTGTTGTTCTTCTTTCATCTAAAGGAGTTCTCATAGTTTTATGTGTTTTAATAGAGAGCTCTATTAAAGCTTTTAATCCAAGATAATGCAATCTCTGCCCCTCTATCCAAGGTAGCTATTTCACTTTGCGGCTAAGTATACTAAATTGAATTGATAGATAGGAGAAATTCATGGAACCTCTCAAGTTAGGGAAAGTGTCAGCCACGATACTAGCCGCAGTAGGGATAGCAGTGATTTGCGGTAAAGCACTCGGGCAAGCGTCAACCTCAGCCTCCACTTCTTCACCTTCTTCCTCTTTCAAGAGACCCAATATCATTATGCTTATGACCGATGATACAGGTTGGGGCGATTTTGGAGCTTACTCAGGCGGCGGTGCTGCCCTCGGTCATCCGACGCCCAATGTGGACCGCATGGCTAGGGAAGGTGCTGTATTCACCAGTTGGTATGGTCAAGCAAGCTGTACCGCAGGCCGCGCTTCCTTCATGACGGGACGTATTCCTATTCGTTCTGCCTTGTCGATTGTAATTGGCCCAGGCGATGAAAATTATCTCCGCAAAGAAACACCCACTATCGCTGAATTCTTTCAAAAAAATGGCTATTCCACGTATTTTTCCGGTAAATGGCACATGGGCGATAAGCCAGTTGCTTATCCAACTGAGCATGGCTTTGATGAAATGAAGCATTTTGCTGCGTATTATGCAGGGGTATATGCTTATAACGATACTTCACCCTGGATGCATCCGTGGTTTCCTTCCTTCAATCCTGAATTTAATGCTGCCTATGATGATGTTGTTAATCTGGGTGAATGGGAAGGCCAGGCAGGGCAGGCCGCTAAGCGAGTCGGGACAATCACATTTGATAGTATGGCAACCTTTGATGTGCGACAAACAGATTCTGCCATTGAATATATCAAGCAACATGCCAAAGATAGCAAACCATTTTTCATGGATATCAACTTTCTCAAAATGCATAATCCCACCAATGCTGCGCCTGAATTTAAAGGCAAATCGCATTTAGGGGATTACTCTGATTCGCTGATGGAATTAGATGCTAATATTGGCCGCATCATGGATGCTATCCGTGCGGAAGCGCCTAATACCATTGTCATCTTAACGGCTGATAATGGTGCTTGGTTGGATGCTTATCCAGATGCGGGTACTACTCCTTTCCGGGGTGAAAAAGGCTCACCGTATGAAGGCGGTTGGCGTGTGCCAGGTATCATGTGGTGGCCGAACCATATTCCAGCCGGTGTCCAATACCATGAGATGATGTCACACATCGATTGTTGGGCAACACTCGCTGCGATGGTAGGCTTAACCCCA
The DNA here is from genome assembly GCA_021324335.1 of Gammaproteobacteria bacterium. Taxonomy (GTDB): domain Bacteria; phylum Pseudomonadota; class Gammaproteobacteria; order DSM-16500; family DSM-16500; genus Aquicella. Next base: position 2,007 of record JAJPJH010000074.1, on the reverse strand, counting down.
CCGCCGCATGAGTGGGTGGGCAATGATGGTAAAGGCATTTATTTTGATAGCATCGATAATAGTGCGTATATCTTAGGAAAAGCGCCACATTCAGCGCGTACGTCATGGATATATATCGATGGCGAAACTTTCCAGGGCGTTCGCGCAGATATTCGCGGTGGTCCGAATGAACCATGGATTAATATGGCTTGGAAATATCTCTATACAGCAAAAGATTCATGGCTGGGCGTAGAAGCCAATTTAGGTGCAATTGGGGCGCTGTACAATCTCACCATGGATCCCTACGAAAAATACGATATGATCTTTAACGGTGCTGCTCCCACCCGTGTCTTAACTTCTTCACCTGGTCGATATTCCGGAGAAGATAATGGTTGGGTAGGGGGCATCATTAGTCCCGTGTTATTGGATTTTGATAAATCGATTATGAAGTATCCCAATATCAAACGATTCTCAGGCGGTGCTTCAACAGACATGATCCCTAATCTTCAAAATCCTGAGAATCCTATGCCTTATATGAAACTACAGAATATGCCCCGTACGACAAATGTGGGTGGTTGATAAGAGTTGAGCTAATAAACTGAAGGGAGTATGTATTACTATATACTCCCTTTTCGTTAAATAGGGTTATAAATGTCTGTAATATTTATTGAGATCGAGATCCCGCGATTGAAGATTACTGTCTGTTTCTTTTTTGGTTTGCTTTTGAGAAAAAACAGTAAATCTTTGTCTCAAAGATTTTTGAGAGGTAAGCGGCTGTTCGTGTGTAAAATCTTCTATATCCAATGCTCGCCTAGTTCTTGCTCTTACGAGGGATAATCTAGGTTTAAATAGAGAATGAATAATACTGGCTGCTGATTTCGAAAGCATAAAAACTCCTTTTTCTTGATCTAGTTTATTAAGTGCGGCGAATGGTATAAGATTAATTTTTGAAAGACAAGTTTTTATCTCTAAAGAAAAGAAAAATAAATAGCTAATAAGATAATGATAAATTAACAGCAGCATGGAGTCTTATTATGCGACAAGATCCTAAATCTCTCTCTTCAAGAAGAGCTGCCTTTGCAAGTTTTGTGGGTACCGTTGTTGAATGGTACGATTTTTTTCTCTATGGCACTGCCTCTGCTCTCGTTTTTAACAAACTTTTTTTCCCCACGTTCGATCCAACAGCAGGCATCATGGCAGCTTATGCGACGTATGCTGTTGGCTTTTTTGCAAGACCGCTAGGCGGCATTATTTTTGGTCATTTTGGCGACAGAATCAGCAGAAAAGACATGCTGGTCATAACAATTATCATCATGGGCATCGCCACTTTTGGTATTGGTATTCTTCCCACTTACCACTCTATCGGCATTTGGGCCCCTATTTTGCTTGTGCTACTTCGATTTTTCCAAGGGTTAGGCGTAGGTGGTGAATGGGGCGGCGCTATTTTAATGGCTGCAGAACATAGCAGAGATACGGAAAGAGGTTTTTACGCAAGCTGGCCGAATGCAGGTGCACCTGTTGGTTTAGTCATTTCAACCGGTGTATTTGCTTTATTTTCTTCTTTGCCAGAACATCAATTTTTAAGTTGGGGTTGGCGTGTACCTTTTTTATTAGGTGTTGTTTTAGTGTTCGTTGGATTATTTATCCGTTTACATATTGTAGAGAGTCCTACTTTTAATAACATTAAAGAGAAGAAAAAAATATCGCCTCTCCCTGCTATGGAAATGGTGCGTAAATCTAACAAAAATTTTCTCTTAGCGATGGGTTCTCGTTTTGTTGAAAGTAGTATTTATTATTTATTTAGTGTATTTATATTAAGTTATGCTGTTTATCAATTAGGATTAGCTAAGAATTTAATTTTATTCGGCATTATCATTGCTTCCATCATAGAAGCCGTTACTATTCCTATTTTTGGCGCTATCTCTGATTATATCGGCCGTCGCCCTGTCTATTTATTCGGCGCTATTTTATCTGGATTATTTGCATTCCCCGCTTTTTGGTTATTAGAAACTAAAAGCGCTATCTTAA
>JAJPJH010000106.1 GCA_021324335.1 Gammaproteobacteria bacterium | reverse complement strand
TTGACGGTAACGCCCAGAAGTTTCGCTGCCTTGCTTGTGCTGATAGTGTTTTCCATGGCGCGAATAATACACTATTATGCACTTATTGCAAGACTAGAATTTGCTCCTATTTTACCACATACCGCGGTCAAGCCGCGGTATGATAAAAGAGCAACGTCAACTTTATATTCTCTACGAATATCCAAACCAACTTCCCCTCTCAGCAGAAGGCTGTTGTTTTTCTACGTTTCTAGGGCTAAATGGGTAATAAAAAAATGAGAAGATCCAACTTCTTGAATCATTCTTCGTTGTTAACTGCTTAATTTCTTTTATTAGCCGCCCCCCAGTCTCATTCTTATTTAATGGCTCTGCGAGATCTTTTTCTTGAATAATTTTCATTAAATGCTCAATGATATCTTGTCTCATTTCTATTGGAATCAAGTGATCATTCTTGACATCTTCATTTAGCTGATTTATTTCATTTGATATAAAATTCAAAAAATCGCTCGTTGCTTCTTGGAGATTAGCAGGTGATTTTATACACTCAAACCCTGCAATACCCTTCAATATATGCATTTGCTGTTCTTTTTGTGAACGCAATGCTTCGAGCTGCTTATATTTCTCATTTAATTCTTCTTCTTCTTTCGCAAGCTTAGCATTCTCTTGAGTTAATTGCTCGACTTCTAATTTCAATTCCTCACTCTTGGCATTCAACTTCTTACTTTCATATTCTAGTTCATCTAACTTCCACGATAATTTAATTATATTTTGTGCTAATATTTCGTGAGAAACATCTATACATTCCTTCTCATCTTTAATTTCTTCTAAATTAAAATCTAACGTTATTGCTCTTTCATGAATTTTTCCTAATTCTTCCTCTATTAAACTGTCTAATCCAGACTTAGGTGCAAATTCCTTATATAGTTTAAGATCGATTCCCTGCATGTTATGTATTTTTTCTTCTTCATTTTTTATTTCCAATGTTTGTTTTGCTTGTAACCGAAATAGCTCTTTTTTTTCTCGTGAGATTGTTGCTCCTATATCCTTCACAACTACATTCTTTAATTTATGAAGTTGCTCCTCTCTCATGCTTTGCACAACATAAGCTTCAATCAATGCTACTTTTTTTTTGTTTTCAATCTCGAGCTGCTTTTCTAAGTCCTCTTTATCATTTTTATTATTTAATTGTTGATATAATAGTATTTCATTCTCACTTTCAATCAAATGTATTTTTTCTTTATTTGATTTTATTTGACTATCCTTCTCCCTTACTGATTCTAATATTTTCTCTTCTTCAGTTTTAGTTTTAGCAAAATCTAATTCTTTTTCTAAACTGGTTATGTATGAATTTATTTTATCTTTAATTTCTTTCAGCCCTATTTGAAGATCTTTTAGTAAAATATCTTCATGGACTTTATAGATAGCAGCGCAGGTAAGCAGCGTCGTGAAAACGATAAGGTCAGTTTCTTCATAATTCTTCTCCTTAACTAGCATATCCCTTAAACTATTAAATTTTTTAAAGAGAGTATCTGAATGTTTCTTAATGAGAGTATAATCATTAACATTAGGATCGTTTTTTATTATTGTAACAATATCCTCTTGTTTTATCTCTTTTCCGTTTAAAGACCCTAGAATTTCCCACATAATAACTTCAAGTTCTTGATTGTTTTTCGCGCTAACAATTCTTCCTATCATACCCATATTAACTCCTCAATATACTTTAATATACTTTTAATATTTTTATCTCTTTCTGACGTCGCGCCTGAAAAAATCTAGACAGCATCGTCCCGCATAGGTCAGCTAATAACCCTCCTGTATAAGCAACCCGATGATTAAGAAAAGGCTTATCCAACACCTTTGCCATGCTAACAATTGCGCCTGCCTTTGGATCAGTTGCTCCATAAATAACTTGTTTAATACGTGCATGTACAATTGCGCCTGCACACATCAAACACGGTTCAAGCGTTACATAAAGGGTCGCGTTTAATAATCGATAATTACCTATTCTTTCCGCACCCGCACGCAATGCCATAATTTCTGCATGCGCTGTAGGATCACATTGAGAAATTGGCTGATTATAACCCTCCCCTATCACTTGATCATTTAGCACCAATATCGCACCGACCGGTACTTCCTCTTGCATTGCAGCATACTCTGCAAGCTGAATAGCACGCTGCATCCAAATAATATCCTGATCAGAAAACATGAAAATTCATTCCCACTCTATCGTCGCCGGTGGTTTGCTAGAAATATCATACGTCACCCGAGATATCCCCGGCACTTCATTAATAATTCGATTAGATACTTTTTCTAAAAATTCATACGGCACTTTCGCCCAATGCGCGGTCATAAAATCAACTGTCTCAACGATACGCAACGCAATCACATGATCATATTGCCGCGCATCACCAATTACTCCCACGGACTTAATTGGCAAAAACACCGCAAACGCTTGGCTGACCTTATCATAAAGACCTGTTTTGCGTAACTCCTCGATTAAAATCGCATCTGCAAGTCGCAATTTCTGAACGTATTCCGGCCTCACTTCTCCTAACACTCGTACACCCAAGCCAGGCCCAGGAAAAGGATGGCGATAAATCAGCTCAGAAGGCAATCCTAATTCCATACCAACTTTACGCACTTCATCTTTAAATAATTCACGCAGCGGCTCCAGCAGCTTCAGTTGCATATTCTCCGGCAAACCACCGACATTATGATGGGATTTAATCAAATGTGCCTTACCTGTCTTAGTCGCTGCTGATTCAATAACATCAGAATAAATCGTACCTTGTGCCAGCCATTTAATGTTGGGAATTTTTTTTGCTTCTTCCTCAAAGACTTCAATAAATTTCTTACCGATGACTTTCCGCTTCATTTCGGGATCTTCTACCCCTACCAAGGCTTGAAAGAAAGTAACTCGTGCATCGACAGAAATTAACTTAATCCCAAAATGTTTTGCAAACAGCGATTGGATTTCTTCTGCTTCATTTAAACGTAACAAGCCCGTATTAACAAACACACATGTTAATTGATCACCTAATGCTTGATGCAATAAAAGAGCGGCGACAGAGGAATCGACGCCACCTGATAAACCTAATAAAACATTATCTTTACCAACTCGTCGGCGGATTGCTTGAATTTGTTCTTCAATGATATTTTTTGATGTCCAACTTGGCTTACAGCCACAAATATCTAATACAAAACGCTCTAACATCCGCTGACCTTGTCGCGTATGGGACACTTCTGGATGAAATTGTAAACCGTAAAAATGGCGCTCTTCATCGGCCATCCCAGCAATAGGACAACTCGTGGTGCTGGCAATCGTTTTAAATAACCTCGGTAAAGCATTAACTTGATCACCGTGGCTCATCCATACATCTAACAATGAAATGTTATCAATAATATGATCTTCAATTCCTGCCAATAGCCGCGATGGTTCACGCACCGCTACTTGCGCATAGCCAAATTCACGATGATGGCCGGGTTCTACTTTGCCACCTAATTGCTGCGCCATCGTCTGCATGCCATAGCAAATTCCCAGTACAGGGCATCCCAGTAAAAATACAATTTCGGGTGCGCGTGGTGTGGAAATATGTGTCACTGTTTCAGGACCTCCTGAGAGGATAATGCCAGAAGGGTTGAAGGCTTGAATCTCTTCAGGAGACATTATCGCCGAATGAATTTCACAATAAACACCAATATCGCGAACACGGCGTCCAATTAATTGGGTATATTGTGAACCAAAATCTAAAATTAAAATGCGATGGGTATGAATGTTCATTGTTATGAATACTTCTCGTCTTGATGGTAATTCGGTGCTTCTTTTGTAATATGGACATCATGGACGTGACTTTCACGTACACCAGAGGGTGTAACTCGCACAAAATGCGGTTTGCTATGTAGCGATTTAATATCGGGACAGCCCGTGTATCCCATCCCAGAACGCAGCCCACCCATTAATTGATTAACAATATTCACCATACTGCCTTTGTACGGAACACGCCCTTCGATTCCTTCTGGGACTAATTTTTCGGTATCAATCGTCCCGTCTTGAAAATAACGATCGCTAGAGCCATGACGTTGTGCCATTGCGCCTAAGGACCCCATGCCGCGATAAGATTTATAAGAACGGCCATGGTATAACTCTACTTCACCCGGTGCTTCATCAGTTCCTGCAAATAAACTACCTATCATCACTGCAGACGCCCCTGCTGCGAGTGCTTTACACACGTCACCTGAGTACCGAATCCCACCATCTGCAATCACCCCAATTCCACTACCAGCGAGCTCAGCACTCACATTGGCAATCGCTGTAATTTGCGGCACCCCTACTCCTGTCACTATACGTGTCGTGCAGATAGACCCAGGACCGATTCCTACTTTCACAGCATCCGCCCCCGCTTCCGCTAAGGCTTTTGCTGCTTCTCTCGTCGCAATATTGCCACCGATAATCGCCACATGCGGATAATGCTTCTTCGCCCAACGGACACGCTCGATGACATTTTGTGAATGTCCATGCGCTGTATCCACCACGATGACATCAACCCCTGCTGCGACTAATGCCTCAATCCGCGCTTCAGTATCACCCCCTGTCCCCACAGCAGCCCCAACACGTAATTGACCGTGAGCATCTTTGCAAGCTAACGGTTTTGCTTGCTGCTTCAAGATATCTTTTACAGTAACCATCCCCTGCAATTCAAACTGGTCATTGACTACCAAGACTTTTTCAATTCGATGCTTATGCAAAAGTTTTTTCACCAACTCATGATCAGCAGCTTCTTTAACGGTGACTAAACGTTCTTTTGGTGTCATAAGGTTAGCAACGGGTTGATCTAAGTTCGTTTCAAACCGCAAATCACGACTCGTCACAATTCCCACCACTTGCTGATTTTTTTCTACAACGGGGAACGCCCGAAAATTAAATTTTTTCCCCAATTCAATTACTTCGCGCACGGTCGTCTGTGGTGATACGGTAATAGGATCTTTTACTACACCACTTTCAAATTTCTTCACATCCCGCACTTGCGCTACTTGAGCTTCAATCGGCATATTTTTATGAATAATTCCCAATCCCCCCTCCTGCGCCAATGCAATAGCCAACCTTGCTTCCGTAACGGTATCCATTGCAGCTGAAAGGCAGGGAATATTGAGGACAATATTACGAGTCAAGTGGGTTTTAAGATCAACTTCTTTAGGCAGGACAGAGGATTCACCCGGCAAAAGCAGAACATCGTCAAAAGTTAAAGCTAATTCGTTTTGTGCTAGGCGTATCATGTTAATTCCCCTACTATATATATAAGTGAATTTTGCAGGTTAAAATTAACGACCCATTATACACAAACTTTGGCTGACGGATAGAGATTTTTTATGAAAAAGAATTATTTTCTTGGCCTTTCAAAAGAGGGCTTTCATCGAGTGAGTTACCTAGAATGGGGCATAGCTGATGCCAGGTCGCTTCCTATCATCTGCGTCCATGGAATGTCACGCAATGCGCGGGATTTCGATGAATTGGCGACTTATTTAAGCAATGCCAAACGCCATGTATTCTGCCCTGATGTCATTGGTCGAGGAGATAGTGATTGGCTCAAAGATCCCCGGCATTATACAACTGAACAATATCTTGCCGACCTCACGACCCTCATCGCCCGTACCCAAGCCCCACAAGTTGATTGGATAGGAACCTCGATGGGAGGGCTACTAGGGATGGTACTCGCCTCTTTCCCCCATTCGCCAATTCGCTGCTTAGTACTAAACGACATTGGACCACACGTTCCTGCCAAAGGGCTTTCTCGCTTAGCCACTTACATTAATAGAAAATCTACTTTCGACACACTAGAAGAAGCGAAAGCTTATTTTAAAACTATCTTAAACAGCTTTGGCCCATTGAGCGAAGAGCAATGGCAACACCTCACAGAAAACAGTGTCTCTACCACCAGCTCAGGGCAACTTGCCCTTAAAATGGATCCTCATCTGACGCTTAGCCCTTCCCTTCGCGCCCTTCTCTCCCGATTTGCTATGCACCCGATAAAAAGCATACGAGGGGGATTATTCGATATGGATTTATGGGACATCTGGCGTAAAATCACGTGCCCCGTCTTAGTCATACATGGTAGCCAATCTGACATATTACTTCCTGAGACAGTTAAAAAGATGCAGCAACTTCACCCCCAAACAGACGTCATTGAAATTGCCGATGCAGGCCATGCTCCTGCACTCCTGGAAAAAGCGCAACATGAGATGATTTATCAGTGGTTGCTTAAGCATTCATAGCACATTATGATTGCCTTCTATGCTGACTGCCGATACTGAACAAAATGAAATTTATACTGTAAGCCGCCTGAATAATGAGGTGCGTTTTTTATTGGAAGATACTTTTCCCTACGTTTGGGTGGAAGGTGAAATTTCAAACTTCGCTGCGCCTAATTCAGGGCATTGGTATTTTTCACTAAAAGATGCAAGTGCCCAAGTACGTTGTGCGATGTTTCGTGGCAACCAACGTAAGTTAGGAGTTTTGCCTAAGGATGGCATGCACGTGCTCATCAAAGCGCGGGTAAGTTTGTATGAAAATCGCGGGGAATTCCAACTTATTGCGGAATTCATGGAAGAGCGCGGTGAAGGCAAATTGCGCCGAGCTTTTGAAGCATTAAAGAAAAAATTAGAAGCAGCAGGCTGGTTTGACCCCGCACATAAAAAAACATTACCGCTTTTCCCAAAACAAATTGGCGTGATTACTTCTCCTACGGGAGCTGCTATTCGAGATATTTTAAATGTCTTGCGTCGCCGTTATGCTTGCGTTCCTGTCATCATCTATCCGACTTTAGTACAAGGAGAGACAGCTGCACCTGCTATTGTGAAAGCTATTCAAATAGCTAATCTACGTAATGAATGTGATGTATTAATTCTGGCACGCGGTGGCGGTTCGCTTGAAGATTTATGGCCGTTTAATGAAGAAATCGTCGCGCAAGCAATTTATCAGAGTCAATTACCGATTATTAGTGGGGTTGGTCATGAAATCGATTTTACAATTGCTGATTTTGTTGCTGATAAACGCGCTCCCACACCTTCTGCAGCAGCCGAAATATTGACGCCAGATAGTAGCGAATTATTGCAAGTCTTGGTACAACGGCAACAGCATATTATGCGACAAGCGCAAAATAAGCTAAAAACACTGACTCAGCAGCTTGCTTGGATGGAAAAACATCTCTCTCAACAACATCCTAAGCGCCGCTTAACAGAGAAAATGCAGCGTTTAGATTATTGCGAATTAACACTGGTCCAATTGCAACACCGGTTACTCAATCAATTGCAAACTAAAGTCAGAGATCTTCATCTTAAATTGCATCGTTATACGCCTCTCCACTCACTACAAGCCTTACAAAATCAGATGCATTTGCACCAACAACAATTGAATAATTTAATGACATTGCAGCTTAAGAAATATCAAACTACCCTCGCCAATGCCGCTGCCACATTGGATGCGATTAGCCCACTTGCGACGCTAAAACGGGGTTACGCCATTGTTGAGGATCACCATCATCAAGTGGTGCGAGAAGCAAGTGCAGTAAAAACAGGTGATACCATACAGGTAAAATTAGCAAAAGGGCTATTAGATTGTAGAGTGGAAAAAGTCGAGAATGGAAAATAAATCCCATTCTCGGCTAATCAACTATTTCTCACCGTCTGAGCGAACGCTGTACAATAGGCGGTAAAGTGACGCAAGCAATAACTTCTGGATGATCTTTGCGAAATCTCTCAAGTTCTGCTGTTTTTTCTAAAATAGCGTTTTCACATAACTTGAGCGCTTCTGATAATTCTACGAATTGCTTTTGTAAAATTCTTCTTTTTTCCTGCAACCAGGGACCTTCGTTATCATTTAGTTTATTTTGCAATTCCCATAGCTTATTGACAGCGTGTGAATAAGTTTTACAAGCCCCCTCAAGTGAGCAAATAGATTCTTCCATCTTCTTAACCACATCAATTGCATTCACTTCTTTGATATTGTTCTTTCGTATATTTGATCCCATTTCCATAAAAAAATTAGCTGGATTAGTCATGATAAACTCCTGTTAAAAATTAAGAGAAATTAATTGCAATGAAATAACCTCAAAGCAATGCTGGTCCTTTCAGCAGCGTTATTTTTCCTCAACTTCTACCACTCGACCCGTTCCTCACTGGTGTTCTTCTCTCGGGACTCTCTATCTCTTCCTCTCTTTCATCCACGGCATGCTGTTCTAAACCGAATAGATGTTCAGCTTGAGATTCGATCCGACTTTCTTGTATTTCCTCGGAAGTAGGCAGAGGGTGATCAGCCATATCGTGCGTAGCTTTACCTAATTGCTTAGCGAGTTTTACTTCTTCCGACGAGCGTAAAGTTTCCAGGGAAGCGGGAAGAAACGTAAAAGTTTCTGTTGGTTGATAACCCGTAACACATTGCCCTATTTTTTTCGCGCCTTTAGCAACCCCTATTCCTACTATACCTCCCACAGCAGGAACGAGAGCATCAGCTGCCAACAAACTCGTTCCCGTTAAGGACAATTTAATTCCCGTCCAGCTTAAAGCCGTCAACAAAATACCTGCTGGTGAAAAAATACCCGACAAACTTAACCCTATACCAATTATCCCTAATGCAGCCGCCCCCACTAACGCTGCCGTTTTCCAGGGATTGTTCCATATATATTTTAAAAACCGATTAGCAGGTTGGAAGGGTCGGACAATATTGCACTTTTTTAACTCCTCACAGCGATCTATTTGTTTTAATAACGTTACACTGTTCTCTTCTAACCGCCGATTATCTCTGAACGTAAGTTTTAAATCTGAAAGTTCAATTTCGCCATCTGGATTAATCTTAACATCTATTTTACCTTCACCAATTTTCTGAGCAGGATTCCTTCCTTCCCGGATCGGTACCGTAATATGAATCATAATACTATTTTTTTTGAATTTGACAGTCGGTGCTGGATCTTCTTCTCCCAGACTCGCCGTTGCAAAAGGCTCTGGAGGAACACCTTTCCTAGAGGGCGGTGACATCAAATCCATGAAAAAAGAGGTTAAAAATTTACCAAAAGCAACAGGCAATCCCACTCTATTTTGCAATAAGAGACACAATATTAAATTTTGGAGTCGGGTATTTTGTATCCCATGAGAAGCTAAAAAATGTTTAAATTTATCTATTGTGATTGGCATAGATAAGTCGGGACTGACTTTATAACTTTCTCCGCGACCGATTTCCCTCTCGTCTCTATCGGTAAAAGGTTCGTCAAAATTTTTTAAATCAGCAATAACTTCGGAGATTTCACCTCCTACTTGAGTAAAAAGGTCAATTGAGTTGATATCATATCTACCTGAATTGATTTTATTAGAATATTCTCGCGATTGATTACTGAAAAAATTCCTGGAAAATGTAACTTGTATCCTAGCCATAAAGTTACCTCTGGGTTAATTGAAAACCAATGATGAGTGTTTTGTATTCAATGAGAAATTTGACTGGTATAGATCTTTTATTGGTAGGCTAACTCGCATTGAATTAACGATGCCAATTTACCTTTTAATACTATAAAACAAACTATTTAAATAAAACAATGGTCAGGATTAATTAGATGGCCTAGCAGAAACCCACGCCAGCTTAGACTGCCTTTCACAGTCTAAGCTACGTGCACTTGATTATTTACGCGAATGTTTACGACTTTTCTTCATCGACTTAGCTGGGGCTACTTTTCTCTTTCCCCCCACCTTTTTACCTTTCATTGCAATGCTCTTTCTTAATTTAGCAATATGTTTCTTTTCTGCTTTACTAATAGCTGACTTTAATACCTTTGCCTTGGCCTCAATGCCTTTCAACATCTGACGCTCAACATCCGTTGCAACTTTTGCATAACCGGCCGCTTGCGCTTCCGCAAGCTTACCCTTCATCATTCGCATCTTGCGGGCAAGTTTGCTCTTATAGGTTTTTCCTACTTTCTTTGCTTTTTTCAGCGCAGCGCGAAGCTTATTACGACTTTGCTCCTCTTTGCGTTTTAAAATTCGAACTTGTTTTTTGAGCTTCTTAATCAATGCCTTTTGATTTTTCACTGCCATGTGATTACATCTCCTTGGTTAAAGGGTTAAAGAATTTTGTCCTTAGCTTAATTCTTATCCTTGAATTAATACCGGTTTCACCGCTGCTAGATTCACATTGGCAACCGGTGCTTCATCAACCTCGGTATTCGTCACCGCTTCTACCAAATGTAGCAATCCTTTAAGTTTAGCTGTGCGCTCTTCATCTTGGCGTTTTTGATTTTGTTGCTCGATTTCTAACGCAGCTTTTTCAGCTTTTAAGGTAGCAATTTCATTCGTTAAACGTCGATTGTCATTGCGTACATTTTCTAACTCTGAAAGCATGACTAACATTTTTTCTTCTAGTTCTTGTAATAACTCTAATTGCTGTAAAGAATTGTCTGACATATTTCCTATCCTTCTTAACGATAAATTTTTCCAACCTAATAAAAACCCGGACTCATATCATAGTATGGCGGCTGGAACAAACGCAATCGGTGCATTCATATCATGATTCTGGACGAATGGCAGATGGGTACTCGCCGGTGGCAGTTCGACCAGATGATAACCAACAAAATAGGGCTGCAGCAAAGAAGCATAGCGCTTACGGCTAATGAAAATAGTATTATCCGGTTTCTGGTTTAAGATAGGTAAGGTTTGCAACAAGCTAGCCGTTATCTGTTTATTAGGGTTCATCTTGCCGGATAAATAATCCTTAACATTCGGCGGGAGTTGTAAATAGAAATTTACTTTACTCTCTGCATCTAACAATACAATATTCCATTGATCCCAAGGTCTAATTTGATTCGCTTCGTCTTTTAATAAGACAGCAAAGCGGTTAACGCCATAGTGGGAGTAATACCATGCTGGCAGCATATCAATAGCAATAAACAGAAAAACGAATGAAACAACCGTGGCGATGGCTGCATTGATTTGCTTCTTCGTTAGAATGGCAGCAGATAAGATCCATTCAGCTGTTAATAAAATAGCGTACGGAACAACGGGGAGGATGTAATAACTACGTCGTGAGCCACTGAGGGTAAAAAAGATAAATAAACATAATAAGGTCCAAGCCACCCACTTTGCTTCAGTGGACAACGAATGCCAACGGGATTTTAGGGCGATTAAGGCTGGAATAAAAAAGAATGCCCAAGGCAGTAAATAAATCGGCAAGTAAGCCACGTAAAGATAAATGGGACCTTGATGGTCAAACGGATGAACATAGCGGAGAACGTTTTCACGATAAACTAAATATAAACCGCTTTGACCATAAGCTTCCCCGCCAAAATAAGTAGAAGCAAGAAAGGGGGAAAGATAAACGATAATAGCTGGAATGGTGGTTAGCAACACGGAGGCGCGCAGGTGCTTTTTCCACGATTTTTGCAACCAGACATCCACCAGAACAGCAATTATCGGTATGACTGCACCACCTAAACCTTTACATAAAGAAGTCACCGCAAGAATCAGAAAGAATACGGTATAGTCAAGGAAGGTGGCCCGATCTCGTTTATCAAAATACCAAGCGACCGCGAATAAGGAGCCAGCAAGATTAAGCATGTCGGCACTACTAGTGCGCGCCCAGAAAAGAAAATAATAAGTCGTCAGTAACAACCAACCTGCTAGTAAACCTAAATTTTTATTTTTAATGCTGATACCTAAACGGTAGATAGACCATATTGCTAACAGCCCAGCGAGCGCTGAAGGTAAACGCAAGGTCCAGGTTGTTAAACTGCCGCTTACCTGGGTAAGAAAGGCAATCGCCCAATAAGAAAGTAATGGCTTATCATAATATTGGTTTTGGCCGAGATAAGGATGTAAAAAGTCATGACGGTAAAACATCCCGGAAACAATATCGGCCCACCGATGTTCTTGCGTCCAGATTTCACGGGCGCCTAAGCAGGTAAATAGTAGAATTAAAGCAGCGATGAATAAGTAGCCGAATTTGGCTCTATTGCCCCAGAGGTAGTCCGTCAGTATGCCGAAGTTCATTGTTTACCCTCTCATCCTCGAAAAAAGGCTAGATTATACGCAACTAGGACAAAAAATTATAGACAAATCCGATCGAGTCCTCATAATACTGTTACCGCAAAAACGGAGATAAGTGATATGTTTAAAGGCAGCATGGTTGCCCTCGTGACCCCTATGCAAGAAGATGGATCAATTGACAAAAAGGCATTACAAGCGTTGGTTGAATGGCATATTCAATCGAAAACCAGCGCTATTGTCGCCGTGGGCAGCACAGGTGAATCGGCTACTTTAGATCCGGATGAGCAACTGGAAGTTATTTCCTTGGTGATAAAACAAGCAGCAGGCCGCGTGCCGGTCATTGCAGGCACGGGGAGTAATTCAACTCGCAGCACGCTAAAATTGACTGAAAATGCGAAACGGGCGGGAGCAGATGCTTGTCTTATTGTCACCCCTTACTATAATAAGCCAACGCAAAACGGGCTTTATCACCATTATAAGGTCATTGCAGAAACTGTCGACTTGCCCATCATTCTTTATAATGTTCCCGGCCGTACCGGCTGCGACATGCAAGCGGAAACGGTAGAACGACTTGCTAAGATTAAGTCTATTGTTGGCATCAAAGAAGCAACGGGAAAGGTAGACCGCGCTCAAGAAATTCTCGCTCGATGCGGCTCTTCATTTGGTATCTATAGCGGCGATGACGCAACGGGGTTAGATTTACTTTTACACGGTGCCCATGGCGTTATTTCCGTAACAGCTAATGTGGCTCCTTTGAAAATGGCGGAAATGTGTGAGGCTGTTCTTCAAGGCGATAAAATATTAGCTGAAAAAATCAATGCAGAGTTAATGCTTTTACACAAGCGCTTATTTGTGGAATCTAACCCTATCCCCGTCAAATGGGTCTTACATAACATGGGCAAAATTCCCCCCGGTATTCGTTTACCTTTACTGCCTCTAGACAACCGTTATCATCAAGAGGTAAAAGAAGCCATGCAAAATGCAGGAGTCAACTAAAATGACCTTTGTCATACGGTTTTTTTTGTTATCACTGTTAGCACTAAGCCTGATAAGCTGCTCTTACATTTCTACACCGTCTTTTCTTCAATATCAGGATAAACGCTATTTAAGTGCAACGAGTGTACCGCCTGTGAAAATTCCGCCAGGATTATCCTCGGATGATTTTGACAATTACTATCCAGTTTCTAATACCTACTATCCAGGTAGTACTAAACCTATTAGCTTAGTACCGCCCGGATTAAATAGTAATTAGTCCCACATCTCAGTATAATCCTGCCGCAAGGAGAGGTACCGAAGCGGTCATAACGGCGCCGACTCGAAATCGGATGGGGAGTTTAGGCTCCCACGAGGGTTCGAATCCCTCCCTCTCCGTGTTTTTATTTCCTCAGTGAGATCAATATATGGAACAAGTCGACTATCTGATTCATGCCAAATGGATTATTACCTGCGAAGAGCAAAATCGAGTTTTAGAAAATCATACCTTGGCTATTCAAGGTCAAAAAATTGTGGATATTCTCCCTAAAGAAAGTGCTTTACAGCGTTATCAAGCCCTTCAAGAACACCATTATGATACTCATGCTGTATTACCTGGCTTCATTAATAGCCATACGCATATTGGGATGAGTTTTTTCCGCGGTTTAGCGGATGACTTAAAATTAATGGATTGGCTACATAACCATATGTGGCCCGCCGAAAAAAAATGGCTTGGCCAAGAATTTGTTTATGATGCCTCATTGATCGCGATGGCTGAAATGATCCGCTGTGGTACCACCCGCTTTAATGATATGTTTTTCTTTTTCGAAGCAACAGCAGAAGCCGCCCTACAAGCTGGTATTCATGCTCATATCGGCATGCATATCATGAATGTACCTAATGCCTGGGCCACCACATCAGAAGAATATTTTGCCAAAGCACTCGCGTTTTACGATGCCTATAAAAACACGGAAGGTATTACCATTACCATGGCACCGCATTCCACCTATACACTCGCCATTGACGATTTAATAAAAGCAAAAGAAATAGCCGATCAGCTCCAATTAAAAATCAATATTCATTTGCAAGAATCAGCTGCTGAAGTTCAACAATCTCTCGACACTCATCATAAACGTCCTTTGCAACGTCTCTATGAAATAGATATGATTAGTCCTAATTTAAACGCCGTACACATGACCCAATTAGACGAACGCGATTTTGAAATTGTGCAGCAAACGAGACCTTCCATTATTCATTGTCCAGAATCGAACATGAAGTTAGCGAGCGGTGCTTGCCCCGTAGAAAAATTGATTCGACTTGGCATCAATGTCGCACTGGGTACCGATAGCGTTGCTAGTAATAACGATTTAGATATGATTGGTGAAATGCGTTCGGCCGCTCTCCTCAGTAAAGTAACCACAGGCGATGCCTGCTCTATCTCAGCAGACCAAGCACTTAAAATGGCTACTCTTAATGGTGCCAAAGCATTGGCAATAGATCACTTAGCTGGCTCATTAGTCCCTGGTAAAATAGCGGATTTCATTGCCATTGACTTAGACTGCCTTGAAACCCAACCTCTCTATCATCCCATCTCCCAGATCGTCTATGCCGCTTCTCGGGATCAAGTGACAGATGTCTGGGTAGGGGGTAAGCAATTGTTAAAAAATCGCCAATTACTCACCTTAGACGAGAAAGAACTCCGTGCGAAAGCACAAATTTGGCGCAAAAAGATAAAAAGCTAGGTATAATGCTGGCCTTTTGAAAACTTAGAAAAAATAGGAACATCACTATGCCAATCGAACGTACGTTATCTATTATTAAACCGGATGCGGTTGCTAAAAATCATGTCGGCGAAATTGTAAGTTATTTTGAAAAAAGCGGCTTACGTGTTGCCGCAATGAAAATGATGCGCCTGAGCAAAGCTCAAGCAGAGCAATTTTATGCAGTTCATAAAGAACGCCCTTTCTTCCCTAACCTGGTCAGCTTCATGAGCTCAGGTCCAGTAGTAGTCCAAGTTCTGGAGGGTGAAAATGCCATTGCCCTGAACCGCCAAATCATGGGTGCTACGAATCCAAAAGATGCAGCTGCTGGCACAATCCGGGCTAAATTTGCCGAATCTATAGACCATAACGCAGTCCATGGCTCAGATTCTCCTGAAACAGCCAAGCAAGAAATTGCTTTCTTCTTTAAGCCAGAAGATATCTTGAGTTATGTTCCCGAGAACGAGCTTGCTTAAATGATTAACTTATTGGGCCTCGATAGAACAGCAATGGAAAATTTTTTCGTCAGTCTTGACGAGAAACCCTATCGGGCCCAGCAAGTCTTGCAATGGATTCATACGAATGGGGTACAAAACTTTGCTGCCATGACGAATATCAGCAAAGCATTACGTCAAAAGCTCTCGGAAACAGCAGAAATCACTCTCCCCCAGGTGATTTATGAAAAAGCTGCTAGCGATGGCACTTATAAATGGCTACTACGATTAAATGACGGTAATTGTATTGAAACGGTTTTTATCCCGGAAAAAACTCGGGGGACGTTATGTATTTCTTCTCAAGTAGGATGTATTCTCAATTGTGATTTTTGCTCGACTGGCAAACAAGGATTTAATCGCAATCTCAGTACTGCTGAAATTATTAGTCAATTATGGATAGCCGCACGTAAGCTGTCCAAAACTAACGGCCTACACGATCATCAGATAACAAATGTCGTTATCATGGGAATGGGTGAACCCTTACTGAATTTCGATAATGTGCTGCCCGCTTTAAATTTAATGTTAGATGATTTTGCATACGGTCTTTCCAAACGTCGTGTTACTGTCAGTACGGCAGGTGTCATTCCTGCCATGCAGCAATTGCGCGAGCTAACGGATGTTGCTCTCGCTGTCTCTTTACATGCACCAAACGATGAACTTCGAAATAAAATCGTACCATTAAATAAGAAATACCCCCTCAAAGAATTAATGGCTGTGTGCAGAGATTACTTCAAAGAAGACAGGAGACGCTCTATCACAATGGAATATGTCATGCTTGCGGGTGTCAATGATACGCCACAACACGCCAAGCAGTTAATCTCCCTCCTACAAGGCGTACGGGCCAAAATGAATTTGATTCCCTTCAACCCCTTCCCCCATACTTCTTATCAGCGTTCTGATAGGGATACAATTTTGCGGTTTCGCGATATATTAATGAAAGCGGGCCTCAATACTACTATTCGTCGGACGCGAGGAGATGATATTGATGCTGCCTGTGGTCAGTTAGTCGGTCAGGTAAAAGATCGCACACGGCGCAGCGAACGGTTAAAGAAAGGATTGGCGGGAACGCATGATCATCATACAATTGAGGAATTAAACTAAGGACAGTGATTTTCTATGACAAACGAAATCCAACAAACTGCCATGCCCGAGCATAAACAACCCGCCCTTTTCGGTGCCCGTTTAAAATCAGCTCGGGAAGCGTTAGGCTTAGATCCCAAGGAAGCAGCCGCACAATTACGCTTAAATGAAGATATTATCGTCATGATGGAAAAAGACAAATATCCCTCTGATTTGCCGCCGATTTTCATCACAGGTTACCTTCGGGCATATGGAAAATTATTGCAGATTTCCCCCCAAGAAATCGAAAAAGCCGTCGAACCTTATCGACACTTAGCACCACCCCCTCAGACACCACTCAACAAGCCGACTTTATCTGCACCTGTGACTAGCGGTAATTACTTCATGCAATTTTTTACATATCTTATTGTATTCACCATGCTGGGACTCGTGGGCATGTGGTGGTATACCCACACGAATACTCCCATGGGGGCAACAATAGACAATCAACTTCCTCTCACCCCAGAAAATGCTAATCCTGTTGCTCCCTCAATGGAACATTCACCTGCCACAGTGAATCCTAATACGCCGCAAACAGCACCACCCACTGCAAGGCCTGCACCGACCCCTCCTGCAGCAGCCACCCCTGCACCCCAATCTACTGCAAAATCAGCATCACCTGCTGCTGATCTCACTACTACTGATAACAACCAAGAACCACAAAAAGCTGCGCCATCTAATGATAACCATCACGCAGCAGCATCAAGTGATAACAATGATGATGACCAAAGTGATGAGGTGACGGATAATCCTGATACGGGTGACGACAGCGATAATACTAACTAGATCATACTAAAATAGTAAAGAGGAGCCTCCGTGGCAGAGATAATCCAAGCCGTTCGTGGCATGAATGATATTCTTCCAGAAGAAACCCCTATCTGGCAGCATGCAGAATTTATCATGCGCCGAGTCCTTCAAGGCTACGGCTATCAAGAAATACGCACACCGATTGTCGAAAAAACCGATTTATTCAAACGATCGATTGGTGACGTTACTGATATTGTTGAAAAAGAAATGTATTCTTTTTTAGACCGTAATCAAGAAAATCTCTCGCTGCGCCCCGAAGGTACTGCTTGCTGTGTACGTGCGGGTATTGAGCATGGCTTACTTTATAATCAAATTCAACGCCTATGGTATATTGGACCTTATTTCCGCCATGAACGGCCGCAAAAAGGTCGCTATCGCCAATTCTATCAATGTTCTGCTGAAGTCTTCGGTCTTCCTGGCCCTGACATTGATGCGGAACTTATCATGCTCTCAGCCACTATTCTGGAAAAATTAGGCTTAAAATCGCTTGTGACACTGCAATTAAATTCGCTCGGTACAGCCGAATCGCGTAGTGAATACCGCAAACGATTAGTCCACTATCTCAACGAAAATAAAGATCAGCTCGATGAAGATAGTCTTCGCCGTCTACACAAAAATCCCTTACGCGTGCTGGATAGTAAAAATCCTGACTTAAAAGAATTGATTGCACATGCTCCTAAGTTAATAGAGCATTTAGATGCAGAATCGTTGATGCATTTTGAAACCTTGCAGCAATATTTAACTCATGCGGGGATTGCTTTTGAGCTGAACCCCTGCTTAGTACGTGGTTTAGATTATTACACAAAGACAGTGTTTGAATGGGTGACTGATAAATTAGGTGCCCAAGGTACCCTTTGTGCGGGCGGACGATATGACTCCTTAGTGGAACAGTTAGGGGGTAAACCCACTCCCGCCATTGGTTTTTCAGTGGGGATGGAACGCACTATCCTCCTCATGCAACAAAGTCCACGAAATCCGAAAGTCGAGAGTGGTGTTCATGCTTATTTCATCATGGACGACCCTTCAGCCTTTCCGGCTGCCATGAAAATAGCTAATTATTTACGCAGTAAAGTCCCAGGCTTGCGACTCATGCTTCATTGCGGCGGAGGAAATTTGAAGAGCCAGTTTAAAAAAGCAGACAAGAGCGGTGCCCAATACGCTATTATCATTGGCGAACACGAACTCAAAACTCGTTCCATCTCGCTTAAAAATTTGCGTGAAAATCTTCCTCAGCAAAATTTATATCAAGACGAGCTGGCAGAATATTTAAAGTTGAAAATTACGAAGAAAATTTGATTTAATACATAGCCTGACGACTCTTTGATTGGTTTGCCGTCAGAAGTATCTCCTAACATTCTGAGGATGACCCCTTTGACTGAGTATTTAACTGAGCAAGAACAGATCGAAATCCTAAAAAGCTGGATCAAGCAGTATACTCCTGTTATTTTAACAGGGGTTATTATCGCTGCGATCGGTATCTTCGGTTGGCGCTATTGGCAGGAGCGCGAAGCGAAAATCCTTAATCATGCCTCCTCTGTTTATGAAGAAATGCTCATGGTTCGATCTCAAAACAATACTCAAGCGACCCTGGTTCAAGCGGAAAAATTGTTTAAACACTATCCTAAAACAGTTTATGGTCAATTTGCTGCCTTTATGCTGGCAAGAGATGCTGTCCTACAACATCACTATCCGGAAGCTGAAAAACAGCTGCAATGGGTACTAGATCACAGCAATATCGCCTCCTTCCGCCAAATTGCCCGCTTACGTCTTGCCCGCGTCCAAATCGCCGAGCAAAAGCCGGACGTAGCATTGAAAACCTTGGAAACGATTGAAGATAAAAACTTTAATGGTTTAACAGAAGAAATCCGTGGCGATGCTTACTATGCTATGAAGAATATGACACTGGCGCGTCAATCCTATCAGCAAGCTTTAACGGATTTACCGAACGCCGAAGTGACGCGGCCATTGCTACAAATGAAGTACGATAACATTACCACGCAATCCTAACATGAGTGCTCATCTATGCGTAAAACAATGAAAAATCTCAGGGCTGGCCTACTCTTTGTGGTGTGTGCCTTATCACTCACCGCTTGTGGTTTTTTTGATAAAGATAATACACCGGAGCCGAAACCCTTAGTTACCTTTAAACCCGAAATTAAGCCTCACCGCCTCTGGTCAACGCGTGCCGGTGCGGGTATTGATGATGATTATCTCAAGCTCAGCCCTACCGTCAGTGATACGGCTGTTTTTACCACGAGTGCCAATGGCATCGTGACCTCTGTGAATAAAATCACCGGCCATAAAAACTGGCAGGTGGATACCCGGCTTCCGCTAAGTGCAGGACCCGGTGCCGGGAATGGGCTGGTGATTGTGGCGAGCCGCCGAGGCGATATCTTGGCTTTACAAGAAACCGATGGTGCGATGCGCTGGAAAACAACCGTTCGGGGTGAAGTCCTAGCTGAACCGGCTGTTAGCCAAAATATGGCCATCATTAAAACCATTGATGGTTATGTTCGAGCATTATCATTGAGCGATGGGCATGAGCAATGGTCCTTCCAAGAAGCAGAACCCAGCTTAATTTTACGCGGCTCTAGCACGCCGGTGATGCATGATCGTAATGTGATCGTGGGGTTTGCTAGCGGTAATCTTGCCAAGTTATCTCTCACTGATGGCGATATGCAATGGACGCAAGCAATCGCAGTAGCTGAAGGGGCTTTTGCCATTCAGCGTATGATTGATGTGGATGCAGATCCTATCGTTTTCCAACATCATATTTATGCTGCGACTTATCAGGGTAAAATTGCCTCATTGGAATGGAACTCAGGCCAAGTACTCTGGTCTCATGATATTTCTTCTTACACCGGCATGACAGCAGATGAGGACACCGTGTATATCACGGATGCGAAAAGTTATGTTTGGGCCTTCAATGCAAGCAGTGGCTCTGTGAATTGGCGCCAAGAGCAATTAGAAGCGCGCGTTATCACCGGACCTGCACTCATGGGGAACCACCTTGTTGTCGGTGATGCACAAGGTTATTTACATTGGATGGATAAACAGGATGGGCATTTTGCTGCACGCGAATATGTGGGTGCTATGTATGCAGCCCCTGTCGTCGATAACAATATACTTTACGTATTGACTAATAAAGGCGATTTAATTGCCTACACCTTAAGTTAATCATGAACATGCTACCTGTTGTTGCAATTGTGGGCCGCCCCAATGTGGGCAAGTCCACTTTATTTAATCGGCTGACGCGTACGCGTGACGCCTTAATTTCTGCTTATCCTGGCACGACGCGCGATAGACAATATGGTGATGTTGATCTGCATCATCGACGTTTTATTATCATTGACACAGGCGGTATTACAGAAGAAATGGATGAGATCGGTCAGCTCATCACCAAACAAGCGCTGCAAGCGATTGAGGAAGCCGATAAAGTTATATTTCTCATTGATGGGCGTGCGGGCGTCACGCCGGAAGATAATCTGATTGCGGATACGCTGCGCCGTTCGGGTAAGACTGTTTTTCTAGTTGTTAATAAAATGGAAAGCTTAGATCCTCATGTAAATATGGCTGATGCGTATGAACTAGGCATGGCTCAGCCGATTCCTATCTCAGCTGTGCATGGATCGGGGATTGACCGTTTAGTTGAAACGTTGTTTCCAGAAGCAATGGAAGTGAAAACTGAAGAGGAAACAACTGCTGGTATTAAGCTTGCCATTGTTGGCCGGCCTAATGTTGGAAAATCCACATTAACGAATCGTATGCTAGGTGAAGAGCGGGTTATTGTGCATGATTCGCCAGGCACGACACGCGATAGTATTTTCATCCCTCTTGAACGGTTTGAACGGCATTACACGTTAATTGATACGGCAGGTGTTCGTAAGCGTAAAAAAGTCTCAGACATCCCGGAAAAATTTTCTATTGTTAAAACCTTGCAAGCGATTGAAAACACCAATGTTGTGCTGTATGTCATTGATGCCCGCGTTGGGGTATCAGAGCAAGATTTGAAGCTGCTGGGTTTTGTGGTGGAGTGCGGTAAGGGTTTAGTGATTGCAATCAATAAATGGGATGGTATGACAGCAGAAGCGCGTGAACATGCGAAAGCGACATTGGATAGACAGCTGGATTGGATACGGTTTGCACGCGTGCATTATATTTCAGCTTTGCATGGTTCGGGGGTGGGAAATTTATTTGCTTCGGTTGATGAAGCTTATGATTGTGCGGTCAAGAAACTTTCTACTTCACATCTTACTCAATTGCTAGAACAAGCTCAGACGACTCATTCTCCTCCGTTAGTGCATGGGCGACGGGTAAAGCTGCGTTATGCGCATCCGGGTGGTCATAATCCGCCGCTAATTATTATTCATGGTAATCAAGTGGAAGCATTGCCGGAGAGTTATAAGCGGTATTTGGCGACATTTTTTCAGACTAAACTTAAACTTTATGGCACACCGGTGCAGGTGGAGTTTCGCTCGAGCGAGAATCCATTTGCAAAGAAATAAGGCAGCTATATTGCTTTTAGCGGCGCAGCATCACTTTTTCATTCTTTTCCACTCTTGGTTAGAATCTGATGAGGGAAATTTTGACGAACTATTTGGTAATGATAGCGTTGCTGGTGATCCATATATCGAACTCACAGTAATATTCGTTATAGAATCATCCGGAGATTTTCTTTTCGATTGAACCAAAATGGGAGAATTTTCTAGTGTTTCAGGCTCAGGCAAGGGATCAAGTGAACCTGCGATAATGCTTAGGTTAAATAATGCTTCGAACGATCGCCCACTATTTTCATTCACTGCACTTTGATAATCCTCATTGGTAAGTAAAGTTTTTTCCTTCGAGGGATTAAGGGATGCTGCAATAACACTTGTGGTAAATAATCCACGGTTTGTTGTTATCCCATTTTCTGCCGAATTGAGAATAGTGGGTGCTGTAGCCAAGGATACATTATTTGTTCGACGAGCTAAATCAATCTCCCTTGGTTGGGGAGATCCTGGCATCAATTGATTGATGATAGTTTCATCCGTAACGAGTTCTGCGCCAAGAAGCACGTTATTTTTTTCAGTCAAGGAATAGATAGTAAACTCTCTTGCTCCCCTTTTACTTTTAAAAGCATCCTCATCTGAAAGATTTTTCTCTTCATTAATTTTCTTTAATTTCTTATCTATTCTTTTATACTTTATATTTCTATCCTGAAAAAGAAGTTTACCGTCAGTGGTTTTTATATATTTATTTTTACTATCAGGTACACTATAGCCAACTAGCCTCAAATGCACATCTGCTGGACATTCTATTACTTCCCAATAGAACTTATCCACCTTACTGCCTTTCTTACACCAATTAAATACTGGTATGGTATAAATTGTATTTGTTTTCCACACCCTTTCTATCTCATTTTGATAAATTTTATTTTCTTTAGTATGTTGTTGATTATTACTTATATTAAATTTGTTTTGCGCAAACCCGCTTATGGTTATGTCCTTATTTAAATCCACTTCCTCTATTTTAAGAAAAGCTCTATTTATATCAGTTAATGGATAAATAATCATTTCTAATTTTGTTACTTTAAGCTCGTTTATACCGGAGAGATGATTGAATTGATTAATATCCTTTATACGCTGGATTATTCTATTGTATTTTAAACTCCCGCGATCACCTGAAAAAGCAGAAAGAGGGTTCCGATCATCTTCAACTGCTATATATTGATATTGTTTATCAGAGTGAAATATGGGAATGGTATAACCAACTAACTTCAAACGAGGACCATATACCGGGTGCTTTATTTCTTCCCAATAAAAATTTTGTACGCTAGGCTTTCCTGATCGCCCCTTAACAGATGTATTAAAAACTGGTATTGTAAGAACCATACTAATGATGCTCATTAATAAGTAAATATAATTTTAAGCTATACCTTAAGATTTCAAGAGTAGATTTCATTTTTATTTAAATTTTTTTATTTAATAATTAGAACCTGGTTGCAGCTTTGCTGATACTAAACTTCCCTTGAAGTAAATGGAAATATTAGATTATTTTTTTCAGATTGTCAATTTAAGATAAAAAGGGCATATAGGAAGCATGAGATAGTTTTATCTAGGTTTGCATGCCACAAAAATACCATATTTAACTCTATTTTGATGAAAAGCCATCTGCATTAATTTGACCTGTTTTGCAAATCTAAACCCACGCCAACCACCCATTTTAATCAATTGCAGAAATGAGTAAGCATTAAGAAGAGAAACACCAATGTCCCAACTTTTTTTAACAAACTTAGACCAATCTTCTGAAAAGTCCAGTAAAAAATTTTGTGTTGTGAAGAGTTTTCGATAATACTCTATAGTTGGCATATAAGGGAGATCGAATGCAAGGCATAATTTTTGATATTCCTGTGCAAACTTTCCTTCGTATTCATCACAACTAGAACACCATGTCGCCAACATCAATTTACCACCCGGTTTAAGTACCCGATAAGCTTGATTAAAAAATAAACCCTTGTCAAAAAATTGTTCGCAGCTTTCTAAAGACCAAACAATATCAAACGAATTATCTTCTAAACTTTTCAAAGAAAGCGCATCTTCAATTTTAAAAGTGATGTTATGGAGACCTTCAGCTTGGGCTTGTTGAGTTGCTAGAGCAACTTGTTTTTGACTTAGCGTGATACCAGTCATAATAGCTTGGTGTTTTTTTGCTAGATAACAACTGCTGCCACCCATGCCGCATCCTACATCTAAGATTTTATCGTGAGATTTTATTGCTACTATATTAGCTAATTTTTCTATTAATTTTTCCTGGGCTTTTATTGGCGTAATGAATTGACTATCGTCATAGTAGCCATGATGAATATGTGGCCCCCATATCATTTGCCACCCTTCAGATATCTGATCCCAAAAGTTAGCAATTTTTTGTGTTATCTTTTTACGATGTAGCATGATTGGCCGATCGGTTTTAATTAGCATATGTTCACCTTTAATTTTAAGAACACCAAATAATGATTTGCCAGCGAAAAGCCCACATCCAACGGATTAAATAATTTTTTATCTCTGCTTGCTTGAGTAATTTAAGCAATTCATTTTTTCGAAATGCGCGTAATACTGAAAGAGGACCATCTATTTTAGCCAAAGTAGAAAAACGAAATAATCTAGATAACAAATATATTGAATAATAACTTAACCAATGTCGATGCAAATCATTAATAATAATTGCTAAGCGAGTTTGTTCTTTCAAATTTTTGAATAAAGTTACTAAGGTCGCATTATCAAAGTGATGGCATACACTATTTATACAAATAATATCGAACTTATGATGCTTGAATTCTGTAGATAGAATATTGTCAATTTTATATTGAATATCCGGATGTGAAAGCGATTTTTCAATCGCATATCGAATAATAAATGGGTTAATATCTATCCCAATTAATTCAACATGCAAGTTTCTGGATTTTGCCCACTCATCGATAGCTCTCAATAAATCACCATTCCCACAGCCTAAATCACCCACCGTAATTGTATTGTTTCTAAAGTAGTTAGGAAACTTATCATGAATTTTATTAAATGCTGTAATAAGCAATTTTTTGCTGCCGAAATAATGATTAATAAGCTCCATTTCATCTAGATTTTTTTTGAGCTCATCATTACTGCATAACGCATTATCCAATAATTCTGTTTTAGCAGATCGTCTTTTAAACATGATGTATTTCCAAAAACATGGATTCAAGCGTTAATCCTGGGCCAAAAGCACAACTAAAGATATTTTTCTGATGATCATTATTATTAATGTCATCCCAAATTGCTTTTAACACAAATAGAATCGTGGCCGATGACATATTTCCATAATTTTTTAACACGTGATAAGAGTATTTATTATGTTCTTTTTGAATACAGAGCGACTCTTCACAAGCCTGAAGAATCTTGACTCCCCCAGGATGTATAGCATAGAAATCAATATTAGATAAGGATAATTTATGCTGATTTAATAAATTATCTGTAAAAGAGGATATTCCTGACTTTATCATTTCGGGAACATAAGTACTTAATCCAATATCAAACCCCTGATCTGCGATGTGCCATGTCATTTCATTGCTGGTTTGTGGCAATAAATCACAATGAAATGCTGATAAACTTAAATATTTACTGACGTTGGGTTTAGCTTGAATGAGTACCGCTGCAGCGCCATCAGCAAAGATAGCATTCGAAATAATATTGTCCATTTTTATATTTTTTTGAAAATGAATTGTGCATAATTCTACACACACAATTAATACTTTTGCAGTTAAGTCTGATTTACAAATAGCATCAGCAACTTTAATTGCATTAAATGCACCATAACAACCCATAAAATTGATAGCGGTACGTTTTATTGACGAGTTAAGGTTTAATTTTTGTGTGATTTCAATATCGATGCCAGGTGCATACATGCCAGTACAACTTACAGTAATAATGTGAGTAATTTCAGATTTATTATAATTCAGATGAGATAGACAATTTTCAATCGCCTTAAGGGCTAATATTAGCGCATTATCTTTATAAATTTTCATTCGATCAGCTGTAGACGGGAAAGGTTCCTTAGGATCATTCGGAAAAAATTCAAATTCCCCTGGTTCTTTAGTGTAATCTTTTAATACGCTATATCTATACTCAATACCTGTAGCTTTATATATCGATTTTAATAATCTTTTTTCAGCATAACTTAAATTTACTGCTGCTGCTATTAATTCAGCAGTCTCTTGTTGAGTGCGTTTATATTCTGGGACTGCTGTGCCGATCGAAGTAATAGCAACTTTCATATTATGATTCCTCCGTATGAGATTTCAAAACATTCCAGCTAAAGTTTGCAGAGATTATCTATCTAAATACTGATCAACGTGGAATAATAAGCAATTAGAAGCTCTATCCATGCCGCTCCTTGAGAGATTTACAATTGTAGTAATAACTTCTTATAATATTATGAGGTTTACACGTGCTAATCAATCTTCTTTACATGTTAGCTATATTAAAAATGGATTGATGAAAATCTATCCACGATATTATTTTATAAAAATTTATATAAGATAAAATTAATCCCTAAAATTCTCAAACTGCAACGGAATCTCTACCTTCGCACTACGCAGCATCGCAATCACCTCTTGCAAATCATCACGCTTTTTCCCCGTCACCCGAATTTGATCCCCTTGAATAGCAGCTTGCACCTTCAATCCCGTATCCTTAATCAATTTCGTAATCTTCTTCGCATTCTCTGCACTAATCCCCTGCTTCACTTCGATTATCTGCTTAGCTTCATGCAAACTAGTCGTAATCGCTTGATAATGCATCACGCGAATATCCACTTGCCTCTTCGCCAATTTATTCCGCAAAATCTCATCCATCTGCTTTAATTGAAATTCTGTCGGTGCAATCAACGTAATCTTGTCCTTATTCAATTCCAATCGAGCATTCGTCCCCTTAAAATCAAACCGGGTGGAAACCTCGCGATTAGCTTGGTCCACTGCATTGGTAACTTCGTGATCATCTATCTGAGAAACAATATCAAATGAAGGCATAGCATTATCCTATCTAACAATAACCTGCCGATAATTTATCATGTTTATACCTTGGACTTATATATTAGAATTAGAATATGAAAATGGTACTTACGATATTGGATATACCAATAATCTGACTGGCTTTGCTTAAGGAATATTTCAGGGGCGACTATGTAATACCTGCGATTTTGATTTACTCCGAGTGGCACTCACCACTCGGAGTAAATTTTTATGCTTTAACTATTTCCGTTTTCTTCTCCCTCATCTCCATTGTCACCGCGATTATTTATCACGCAGTACTTGAGCATATCGCTCTCTGTTTGAGCCACTGCATTTGGATCTTGGTATATCTTTTCATTGGTACATTGCGTAAAACAATTAACAGGTGCTAAACCACCGTTAGTTCCATTGCGAGGCTGAATTTTCTGTGTGAGGAACCAACCCATGGCTAAACTTTGATTGTTGATAGCCGCACCACAGAAATAAAAGCTCACGTTGGTATGTGGATAATTGTAGACAGCTTGATAAGCAAGCGGGCCAGATGAAACATTCCCGTCGCGTGCCCATTTATCAATATCTGCTTGGGGTGGATTAGCTGTTCCACAAGTGGTTGTTCCTTCCCATGCATTAACTGGGTTGCCTCCTGCTGGAAATGAATAGACAGGTGCCGTGGTATTTGGCGGGATTGCACTCTTGCTAGGATAAGAGGTGATACCACAGTTGGTGATAGGAGCATTATTGTAAGCTTGTGCCGGAGCGCAGGCGACATCTAGGCGAGCCGTAGCAGGTCCGTTCGTCAAGTTTACAAAGTTAAATAAAAATGATTGTGTATCATGCTCGTGTCCAGGGACCGTCGTGCCATAATAAGCTAGCGCAAAACCCAGCGCAGCAGAACCACCACTGCTTCCCATACCACAGTAGGCAGTACCTTTTACGTGTGCTTGAGGGTCTTTATAAATTGCATCAAACACGGTAGCGGGTCGACAAGCATTGTGAATAACGCCAGCGGAATCAACGTTCCAGCCTTGTTTAGTGGGCCCCAAATCCCATGCTAAATCAACAGTCGTATAACCTTGGCTTGCAAAATAAGATGCAAAATTGACAATAGATCCACCTGCACCATTATAGAATGAAGATCCGGCACCACCTGAATGCAGAACAATCGTACCTTTAGGTCTTTGATCGGGCCCTAATTGCGGTTGGGTGACAGCAATCGTTACCCCTTCATCAGGCAATGCATTCCCATTTGCATCTTTGCAACCTGTCACAACTGCGTGCGTACAAACTGCTCCAGGGGCAGCGCCACTAGGGCAGGTTACGCTCTGTTGGTTGATGAGTTTGCCAAGCGGGAAGGGAACAGAACGGTGATTATCATCAGCATACACCGATTGACATGCCATGCTACAAACAAACGCTATTGGTAAAATTGAACTAACCAAATATCTACGCTGTTTCATAACTACCTCCTTATTGATCTGTCACAGATAAAGAGTACACTTTCCTTTTGATAGTTTTAAAAGGAAAGTACGGATGCGAGGAGGTTAATATCAGCCGAGTGATGATTGTATGGCATACGCGTTTTAATAACGATATACAATCAAGGCATCATGGATGCTGACATAATCACCCAACAATCCTGCCTCTTAGCAGTATAGCAGATGTTAACTTTTTTTGTGATTTTTATAATCCTGTAAAATTTGTAAATGTTTATTTAACTGATTGATAAGTCAGAAGTTAATGCATCAAACCCCTGATTAAATCGCAGCAAACATCTTTCTTGAGTTCACTCAATAGCTTAAAAAAACGGGACAGATCATGTACTCTCTACATTTATCATGTTTATACCTTGACAGCACTCTTATGGCTAACTACGATTCACCATTGCGATGAAAAAACCGATGAGATTACAGCATGCCGTTAGAGTCTATTCGTTCCCTAGTGACAGAAGATTTGCAGTCAACTGATCAATTTATTATCTCGCAGCTGGACTCCCACATTCCACTGGTCAAACAAATGATTGAATATATTTTGACCTGCGGCGGTAAGCGAATTCGCCCTATGGTTTTACTCTTAAGCGCCCGCGCACTCGCTCATCGCGGCCAAAAACATATCGAGCTCGCGGCAGTGATTGAGCTGATTCATACCGCTACCCTCTTGCATGATGATGTGGTCGATAGTTCTACCCTACGGCGTGGTCACAAAACGGCTCATACGATTTGGGGCAATGAAGCTAGCGTTTTAGTGGGGGATTTTCTCTATTCGCGAGCTTTTCAAGTGGTAGTAGACCATCGCCATCAAGCTATTTTAGATATTTTTGCAAAAGCCACCCATTACATTGCGGAAGGGGAAATTTTGCAATTGGTGAATTGTAATAATCCTGATACCCCCGAAGAATTTTATTTCGAAGTCATCCAGCGCAAGACGGCTAAATTATTTGAGATTGCCGCTCAATTAGGCGCCCTACTCGCTTCGGAAGCTGAAAGAGAGATTACTGCCTTACGCGACTATGGCTTGCACTTGGGACTGGCCTATCAATTAATTGATGATGTACTGGATTATAGTCAATCGGCAGAAGAAACGGGTAAAAACGTCGGCCAAGATATTTCTGAAGGCAAAACCACCCTGCCGCTGATTCATGCCATGCGTAAGAGCAAGGGAGCTGATTTAGAGCTATTACGCAACGCGATTAAAACCGGCAGTAGTCAGCATCTTCAGGATATTCTTGGAATTATTGAATCTACAGACGCAATAAAGTACACTGCCGACGCAGCAAGACACCATGCCCAACAAGCAAAACGAGCGCTCGCTCCTATTGTTGCTTCTCCTTATCGTCAAGCGTTGGAAGCATTGAGTGACTTTGTTGTTGAGCGAACTTACTAACCATTCGGGGTGTGGCTCAGCCTGGTAGAGCGCTGCCTTCGGGAGGCAGATGTCGCAGGTTCAAATCCTGTCACCCCGATTTAGATTATAAACGGAGGCTTCATGAAAGAACTCAGCCCCCTTTCACCGGAATTAGAGGTGCTGATTGCAAAAATGGAACAGCGGCTTGCGATTAAATTAGGTGCCGTCACGATCGTCACTATCTTTGTGGCAGCCTTAATGCTTTCGGTCTTACACCTCCTCTAGTACACTATCCACATGCAGAAACGGAAAGTCTCTCTCCAACAGATTGCCATCGACTTACTGGTACGCGGTAAATATCAACCGCGTCAGCAGTTTGATCCTGAGAAATTGCGGGAGTTAGCCGATTCTATTAAAAGCACCGGCTTGTTACAGCCGATTGTCGTGCGACCAGCAGCGAATGGTCGGTATGAAATCGTTGCCGGTGAAAGACGTTGGCGGGCAGCGCAATTAGCGGGTTTGTCAGAAGTGAATTGCTTGGTATGTGAGTATACCGATGAGCAAGCATTGCAAGCTTCGATTGTAGAGAATATTAGTCGAGCGGACTTAAATCCCATTGAAGAAGCGCAAGCTTATCAACGGCTGATTGATGAATTTGATTATTTACATGAAGAAGTCGCTGCTTCCGTTGGTAAGTCACGGGTCGCTATTACGAATTCGTTACGTCTATTGAAGTTAGATGCCCGCGTGCGATCATTATTAATTTCTGGGCAGCTTTCGGAAGGTCACGGTAAAATTTTAGCGGGGCTTTTACCCCACCAACAGCTGGAACTTGCTGAACGGTGTGTACAAAAAGGATGGAATGTTCGCAAGATGGAAGCGGAAGCAAAGAAAATACAACTCGCCACTTCCGTAAATGAAGGTCATTATTCAGATGCTAATCTTAAGCGGTTAGAAATGATGCTATCAGAACATATTGGCAATCGTGTGCAACTAGAATATGAAGAGCGGGGGGGTGGATATATTCGGATTCGATTTAATAATATTGATGAATTGGAAGGGCATTTTGATAGAATTGGATTTAAGCCTGAAGAAGAATAAAAAATAATACAAAAAGGGGTCTGCTATGGAATCAAAAGATTTATTATCTTCTCTCCCAAAGGATTTAAAACAATTGTT
Source organism: Gammaproteobacteria bacterium (assembly GCA_021324335.1). Taxonomy (GTDB): domain Bacteria; phylum Pseudomonadota; class Gammaproteobacteria; order DSM-16500; family DSM-16500; genus Aquicella. The sequence goes on along the minus strand of JAJPJH010000106.1, from coordinate 62,211 downwards.
AGGTCGTCAGTATCTCACCGCAGGTAGCCTGTTTCATCTAGCGAGAACATCAAAATTTTTCCGGCAATCATTGGTAGAAGCCGATAACTCCTCCAAGCAGGCCTATGCCAATCTACTTGACTCTCTTCGAAGGCTATTGAGTCATGCTGCACTCGGTGAGTGGGATGAGGCACGAGCAATTTGGTCACAAACTCCTTCCCTTTTAACCTGTCGAGGGACGGTTTATCACCCCAATCCTCAAGAAATTAAGCCTTATATGAATCCGGGCCGTTATAAATACAACAACCTCACCCCTTGGCAAATTGCTTGGGTAAATGAGGAATATGAATTTGTTGAAGAAATGGCGGAATACATGGATGATGAGCAAAAACTAAAACAATTCCTTGAAATTTTTCCGAACGGGGAACTTATTAAGCATAATTGGGATTTAGAAGAAGCCAAAAAACGACTGCACAACGTTTTTAAGGCGGTTTTTCAGGATCCAACCATCGATGAAAATGATCTAAAGTCGATGAATAAATCTACTAGAAAAGCGTTAAACAAATTGTATACCTATGTTAAACCAGCACCAGACCATCAAATTGGATTAGTGTTTGATAATAGAATTTATCTTGAAGCGCTGCTGTTATTTCAAAATACCTTTAAGCAATCCCGGAAGGATTTATATAACCAGCACAATGCGAGTCAACGTTTATTTTGGCGCGTCCGTGTCATAGAGCATTTAGCCTCGTTATCAGGTACCAGTCATTTACGATTACATGCACGCGGCATCCAGTTTTATGAGAATAATCGGCGATCTGGTTGCACATTAATGAATGGCTTGCCTTATTACTCTTTTCGACGGCCTTCTAATTCTCTCCCTGGGTTTCATTTTTTTGTTGCAGTTGGCTATGATCGATACAGGGTGAAGTGCAAGGGCAAAATATATGATTGTGGTGCAGACCATTTTCAAAAAGGTATGGAACAAAAACAAAAGAAAGGGCAGGCGTTACGGGATAAAATTTATACTACGAGACATCGACCCAGCCCATAGGCTCTCACCGTTGTCACTCTCCCGCTTGCGGGAGAGGGTTTATAACGGATCATTTTAGATCATCCTGTAATGCCACCCTCGCCTGCAAGCGATCAATGGTGGCTTTTATACGGCGTAATCCCTTCACTACACTTTTCTGCCGGGTGCTCAAATGCGGATTCAGCACGACCGTCGCATGGTTAATATGCTCCACATACTGAATCAACACTTCTGAAGGTAGAAATATCATCTCATAACCTGCTTCCAGTAAACGCTTATGCATTTCTTTCCCTGCCACTGCATCACCATCGCCAAAATGTAAATTCAACTGTTTCAGCAACGATGTCCGATACATTGCACAATGACTGCGAAGATAATAATAATTCTCACCCACACCTTCCAACCCATGCTGCCTTTTACCTACCAACCCATAGTAACAACGCTGAATCATCCACTCGAGACGCTTTAATAAACGACGAAATAAGGGCTTATTCTCTAATTTCCATGATCCCACTCCTGCAATAGTTGGACGCTTCTCAATTTGCTCTAACAAAAACGTCAACCATTCCGGATGTTTAACCAACGTATCCGTGTGAATAGATAAAACATACGGCGTCGTCACACCATCTAATGCCATATCTAATGCACGTGCATGCGATTGGACAGCCGATTCACCCGGAATCGCACGGCGTTCTATTAATTCAATCCAAGATAACGTACGAAGATAAGCAAGCGATTCATCTTGAGAATCATTGTCTATGACGATTATTTTGGCGAGATGAGAATCAGTATAGTGACGCAATAAACGCAAGCAAAGCTTTGTCAACTCCAAGGTTTTATAATGTGGAACAAGGATGGTAACTTGTGGTGAAATCATATTGCCTCCATCAAGGATTTAATATCATCCATGATGGGGAGTGTCCCTTCTAAAACACGTAATGAAGATAATTCAGAAAACGTTACCCACGCTATTTTCTGATTTTCTTTGCCATGCGGCTCTCCGATAAAATCACTTACTAGCCAGATTTCAAGAAACACCGTTTTATCAGGATAAGTATAAGGGTAAGTACGCCAAGGTTTAGCATGAACAATTTGTATACCCAATTCTTCTTCTAATTCCCGTCCGAGGGCTTCTTGGCTTGTTTCATCCGCTTCAATCTTGCCGCCAGGAAACTCCCAATAACCGCTATAAGACTTACTACTGGGACGCTCTGCTACCAACACTTTCTCATGTCGAAGCAACACCCCTACTACTGCGCGTATCACTCTAATCTCCCATGACACTGCTTATATTTTTTTCCTGAACTACACGGACAGGGTTCATTGCGCCCTACTTTCGGCGCTGTGCGCATAATAGTTTCTTGGGCTTGTTCATTTTCCTGAACAGCTAAATCGGTGGTATGCAGGGCATCAACCGGGGCAGCATGCTTGTATTGCATTTGATGCAAATTCAATTCTTGCCGACGCTGGGCTTCTAGTTGTTCCACATCTTGCTCTACTCTCACTTCAAATTTGCTTAGAGTTGAAATGAGCTGATAATTAATTTTATCTAACAATTGCGCAAATAACTCAAACGCCTCTCGTTTATATTCCTGCTTAGGATTTTTTTGCGCATAACCACGTAAGTGAATCCCTTGACGTAAATAATCCATCGCTGCTAAATGTTCACGCCAGCACGTGTCTAAGGTCTGCAACATTAGCGCTTTTTCAAATTGACGGCTCACGCCGGAACCAATTCGTTCCACCTTTTGTTGATAAGCTTCTTTATACGCTGCTTGAATACGCTCGCGTAATTTTTCCTCCTCTAAATTACCTTCTTGCTCCAGCCATTGACGGATAGGTAATCTCAAATTGAAATCTACCTCTAAGCGCTGTTCCAGACCAGATATATCCCATTCTTCTTCCATGGTATGGATAGGAATAAAAGCAGTAATGACTTGATCGATAACACGCGAACTAATATCAGTGACCAGTTCAGAAATTTGATCTGCCGCGAGTAATTCATCGCGCTGGCCATAAATCACTTTACGCTGTTCATTCGCGACATCATCATATTCTAATAATTGCTTACGAATATCGAAGTTATACGCTTCCACTTTACGCTGCGCATTTTCAATACTTCTCGATAACATACGAGATTCTAGCGCAACATCTTTTTCCATCCCAATACGTTGCATAATGGCATTTAAGCGCTCGCCACCAAAAATACGTAATAAGTTATCTTGCAAGGAAGGATAAAATCGAGAACGCCCCGGATCGCCTTGACGCCCGGAACGGCCGCGTAATTGGTTATCAATACGACGTGACTCGTGCCGCTCTGTCCCTAGCACATATAAACCGCCCGCTTTAACGACTTGATCGTGACGTGCTTGCCAGGTTTTCTTATGTTCTTCTAGCTGCTCAGGCGTTGGACTTTCTAACGCTTTTAATTCTGCGTCTAAATTACCACCCAGGACGATATCAGTACCACGACCTGCCATATTCGTCGCGATTGTCACCGTCCCCGGACGCCCTGCTTCGGCAACAATCTGTGCTTCTTTTTCATGGAATTTAGCATTCAATACTTGATGAGGAATTTTATTTTTCTTCAGTAAATTGGATAAATGTTCTGACGCTTCAATGGAAGCAGTACCCACTAAGATAGGCTGGCCTGCTGTATAGGTTTCTTTGATGTCGTTAACAATCGCATTAAATTTTTCTTCTGCGGAAAGATAAACAAAATCAGGAAAATCTTGCCGTATCATGGGCTTATGGGTGGGAATAACCACCACTTCTAAACCATAAATTTGCTGGAATTCGTAAGCTTCCGTATCAGCCGTTCCCGTCATACCAGCTAATTTGTGATAGAGACGAAAATAATTCTGGAAGGTGATAGAAGCAAGTGTTTGGTTCTCTTGATTAATCTTGACCTTTTCTTTTGCTTCAATCGCTTGATGTAAGCCATCCGACCAACGACGGCCTGGCATGGTACGGCCAGTATGTTCGTCAACAATCACCACTTCGCCATGCTGGACGATATAATCAACATCACGATGGAATAAGGTATGCGCACGCAGGGCGGCGTAAATATGGTGCATGAGGACAATATTATGAGCATCGTATAAACTCTCGCCCTCTTTGATTAAACCGGCTTTAGTGAGTAATTCTTCAACGTGCTGATGGCCTGCTTCACTGAGATAGGCTTGCTTGGATTTTTCATCCAGACTGTAATCCCCAGGGCCTTCTTTGTCGGTTTGACGCACAAGTTGGGGAATAATGGTATTGATGATGGTATAAAGTTCGACGCTGTCTTCCGCTGCACCTGAAATGATCAATGGGGTTCGTGCTTCATCGATGAGGATAGAATCTACTTCGTCGACAATGGCGTAATGAAGACCACGCTGCACTTTATCGTTCAGGCTGAATACCATGTTATCGCGCAAATAATCGAAGCCAAATTCATTATTCGTGCCATAGGTAATATCAGCAGCATAGGCTTTTTGTTTTTCAGCAGGCGGGAGACCTTGGAGGTTAATACCGACAGTTAAACCTAGGAATTCATAAACAGGGCGCATCCACTCAGCATCACGCCGTACGAGATAGTCATTCATCGTCACCAAATGCACACCTTTACCTGGGAGTGCGTTTAAGTAAGCGGCTAAGGTCGCCATTAAGGTTTTACCCTCACCTGTGCGCATTTCAGCGATATTAGCGCCATTCAGCACCATACCACCAATCAATTGCACATCGAAATGGCGCATGTTTAAAGTACGTTTCGCTGTTTCCCGAACAACGGCAAATGCTTCGGGTAATAAGTCGTTTAAGGTTGCACCTTGCTGCAAACGCTGCTTAAATTCATCTGTTTTCGCCTGGAGTGCTCCATCTGACAACGCGATCATCTGCGGTTCCAGTGCATTGATTTTTTCTACAGTTTTCCATAAACGGCGTATGACGCGTTGGTTACGGCTGCCGAACACATAGGTCAGCATATTTGAAACAGGGCGACTTAACATAGTGAGATTCTTACCTAGACTTTCCTGAAAAAAGTTAATCAAAGATGCTTGAATTGGGCTGAAAAATCAAGGAAATTATAGTACATTGAACACATGACGACACCGCCTTCTAAAAAAATTACTGCTTATTTACAGAATGAAGAACTGCAGTTTGTGCTTGCGAAAGCAAAAAAACTAGCCGAGTTGAATCAAAAAATAGCCACTTATCTTGATCCGCATTTGCGCCTACACTGTCAAGTCGCCAATCTCGAACGCGGCCGTCTCGTCCTCTTGGCTGCTAATGGCGCTGCTGCAACGTATTTGCGCTTTCAAAGCGCCGAATTGCTTAAGCAATTTCAGCAAGATCCCGCCCTGCAGTCTATTCGGGAAATTCATTGCATCGTCCGGCCACCGCTAACCTCTGCTGCTACGCCTGGCACTCAAATGAAGCCCTTATCCCCTCAAGCGGCCCAATCGGTAAAAGAAATAGCGCAATCCTTAGATGATCCTCGGTTACGAAAGATCATGGAAAAGATTGCGGGGCATGTGGCTGGATCTAAGCTTCCACCAAAATAGGTCGTACGTAGGAAATCGGTGCGGTTTTGGTATCTTCAAAGGTAACAAATTCCCAGGCATCTTGATTAGCCAGTAAAGCACGCAGCAATTTGTTGTTTAAAGCATGACCTGACTTATAACCGGTAAAGGAGCCAATGAGACTGGAACCTAAGAGGTATAAGTCCCCAACTGCATCCAAAATTTTGTGCTTAACGAATTCGTTTTCATAGCGCAAACCATCTTCATTGAGCACGCGATAGTCATCAATACCGATGGCATTGTCTAGGCTAGCACCGAGCGCTAAGTTCATGGCCTGTAGTTTTTCGAAATCAGACATAAAACCAAAGGTACGGGCGCGGCTGACTTCTTTGACGTAAGACAGGCTGGAGAAATCTAAGGTCGCTGTTCTTAAATGGGACTTAAATAAGGGATGGTCAAAATCCACGGTGAAAGTCACTTTGAAACCATTAAATGGCTCGAAACAAGCCCATTTATCTCCATCTGTGACTTTGATTTTGCGCTTAATGCGGATAAAACGCTTAGGTGCATGCTGTTCTTCAATGCCCGCTGACTGGATTAAGAACACAAACGGACCTGCACTGCCGTCCATAATAGGGATTTCAGAGGCGGTGACATCCACAAAAGCATTATCAATACCGAGACCAGCAAAGGCGGACAAAAGATGTTCAACTGTCGAAACCCTGACATCGCCTTTCATTAAAGTTGTCGATAAAGTAGTATCGCCGACGTATTCCGCCAGAGCGGGAATTTCGACGACGGGATCTAAATCGATTCGACGGACACAAATGCCGTTATCCGGAGGAGCGGGACAGAGATACATGTCCACGCGTTTGCCACTGTGTAAAGCGATGCCAGTCGCTTTAATTACATTTTTAAGTGTACGTTGTCTAATCATTCCGTGCTTCTGATTTTTCATAGTACCTTGAACATGTTAGCATAATATGGTGTTTTTTTGAAACAAATAAAGCCCCTTTTCTCTCGCCGTTTCGGAACGCTCAATTCGCGCGAGATTCTCTCACCACGGCGTCCCTAAACGGTCACCAGCTTTGCTGGGGAGGGGGATATTTTTATCATTTTTACAAGCAAATAGCCAGAGAATTGTGTAGTGGCCAGCAAATCTGCAAACAAATGTGTCATCGTCGCGGAAGCGCACTACTGTCCGGTAAATAAAAGTGTCATCCCGGAATTTAGCGCTGTTTTTTAGTGCTAAATGTCCGGGACCCATCCATCTTTAACACAAACGTGGGGATTATAACCCTAACGTCAGAAGCTTATTTCACCATGGATCCCGGCCTTCGCCGGGATGACACATTTTTTTATACTGATTTACCAGCTACTCATAGGCCTTCGCTGGGATGACAGGTGGGGATCAGGAAGGAGAGGCCACGTAGAACAAATTTTATGTTACCTCTTCTTCTTTCCGACGCAAGAAAGCAGGAATATCTAAATAATCGATATCATGCAGATTTTCCACTGGCGGCATGATGCGGTGAGTTTGGGAAGTAACTGGGGCAGGTGGCGGCGTATTAGGCGTCCCTCCACCTTGACGGCGAACAATCGCTGGCTTTTCTAATTGCATATAATCAACAGGTGCCTCAGCTGGTTTTGCTTGCTCAAAAGATAGTTTATGCGCACCGGTAACTTGCTTTCTTCCTAACCCTGTCACAATTACCGTTACTCGCACTTCATCACGTAATTCGGGATCAATTACCGTACCGACTACTACTGTCGCACCATCGGAAGTAATATTCTTCACCACTTCACCCACTTCTTCAAATTCACCAATCGATAAATCTAAACCTGCCGTAATGTTGACTAATACCCCTTTTGCTCCCGTCAAATCCACATCTTCTAATAGAGGACTTGCAATAGCTGCTTCTGCCGCTAAACGAGCGCGATTATCCCCCGACCCAACGCCCGTACCCATCATCGCCATGCCCATTTCAGACATTACCGTGCGGACATCCGCAAAGTCGACATTGATTAAGCCAGGACGGGTAATTAACTCAGCAATACCTTGGACGGCGCCACGTAATACATCATTAGCAGCTTTGAAAGCATTAATAAGCGTGACATTCTTACCTAAGACCGTCAGCAATTTATTATTAGGAATGGTAATTAAAGAATCCACATGCTGCGATAAATTAGCAATACCCTGCTCTGCTGTTTGTAATCGCATTTTGCCTTCGAAAGAGAAGGGCTTAGTGGTCACAGCAACAGTTAAAATCCCCAATTCTTTTGCTATCTGAGCAATCACGGGTGCTGCACCCGTACCTGTTCCACCACCCATACCTGCCGCAACAAAAATCATATCCGCACCTGCTAATACATTGCGGATTTTTTCTCTATCTTCCTCCGCTGCACGGCGTCCCACTTCTGGATTCGCCCCCGCCCCTAAGCCGCGCGTAATGTTTTCACCTAATTGGATAACTGTATTGGCTGATGAATTTTTTAACGCTTGCGCATCGGTATTCGCGCAAATAAACTCCACACCTTCAATATGACCAGCCATCATATGTTCAATCGCGTTACCACCACCGCCGCCTATACCGATAACTTTGATGACGGCATTTTGCTGACAGGTATCCAATAGTTCAAACATAGTTAAAAGTTCCCCTGAAACCAGTTTTTCATTCTAGACCATAAACTCTTCATGCTGGACCGACTCATCGTCACTTCACCACCTGATAGCTGATGTTGACGGGAGCCATACACTAACAAACCCACACTCGTAGCGTAAATAGGATTGTGAATAATCTCCGGTAATCCTGTCACATGATTGGGTTTACCAATACGGACGGGTATTTTAAAAATGCGTTCAGCTAACTCTTGAGCACCTTTAACATTGGAAGCACCGCCGGTTAAAACAATGCCTGCTGACATCATTTCTTCCAGTCCACTGCGGCGTAATTCGCTTAATGCGAGGGTAAATAATTCTTCATAACGCGCTTCAATGACTTCAGCCAGGGCGCGCGCTGGAATATGCCGTGCACCTTTTTCCCCCATCACAGGGAGGGTAATATTTTGATTGCTGTCGACTAAATCTTGTAATGCACAACCGTATTTAATCTTAATCTCTTCTGCATGTCGGGTGGGGGTACGTAAAGCAATGGCAATATCATTCGTGACTTGATCACCTGCAATGGGGATCACAGCGGTATGGCGAATCGCCCCATCGGTGAAAATCGCAATATCGGTCGTACCACCGCCGATATCCAGCATACAAACGCCGAGTTCTTTTTCATCCTCTGTCAGAATAGATTGACTGGAAGCAAATTGTTCTAAGACGATGTCACTGGTATTCAAACCGCAACGCTGCATGCATTTAATGATATTTTGCGCTGCACTCACAGCACCCGTAACAATATGCACTTTTGCTTCTAAGCGCACACCAGACATGCCAATCGGTTCACGAATAGAATCTTGGTTATCAATCAGGAATTCTTGGGGTAGCACATGCAGAATTTTTTGATCAGCTGGAATGGCAATGGCTTTAGCTGCATCAATCACACGATCAACATCACTTTGGGACACTTCGCGATCACGGATAGCCACAATGCCATGGGAATTAATACTCCGGATATGGCTGCCTGCGATCCCCGCATAAGCAGAATACACTTCACAGCCTGCCATACGCTCAGCATCTTCAACAGAACGTTGAATCGATTGTACGGTTGATTCAATATTCACCACCACGCCGCGCTTTAAGCCTTGGGATGGATGAGAACCAAATCCAATAACATTGAGTTTACCATCACTCGTCATTTCACCAACTAAGGTCACGACTTTCGACGTGCCAATGTCGATGCCTACGATCAAATCTTTATTCAGATTAGGCTTGTTCGCCGCCATATTTCTTTCCACCTAGAATTTAAACCGCTTCAACAGTTTTCCACCGCACCGCCATGCCATTAGGATATCTTAAATCAATGTATTCCACATCAGTTGCTCGATTTCCAACAATTTTGGGATACACTTTCACAAAATGATCAAGGCGAGTCAAGATATCTTTATGCCCTACTTGCAACGCAATGCCATTATCTAGCGTTAATTTCCAGCTTAAATACGGTGTCATTTCTAAATAAGCCACTTTCGTATGAATAGGCTGCAATACGTGATTAATTTCGTTGAAATATTGTAACACCATCAGTTGTTTTCCTTCTGGCCCAATTAAAATAGGAAGATGAGCAGGATACGTATTGGGATCAGGAAGAAAAACTTCGCCAGATTCGCTTAATAAGCCTTGGCTATTCCAACGCGCAACGGGATTTTTTTCAATAAGAGTAATTTCGACTTGATCAGGCCAGTCGCGGCGTACTGCAATATTAGACACCCATGGCAATTGTTGCAAGCGATCACGGATGTAATCTACATTGACTTTAAAAAAACCATTATTGACTAACGGGAGTAATAACGCTTGCACTTCTTGATGATCACTACGATTAATCCCATAAATTCGTACAGTCTTGATAGGGAAATAGTGGGAAAGATGGATCTGGTTCAATGCATAAATACAAGATAGAACGAAAGTTCCTAATAAGGCCATCTTGAGATACTGAAAAGGATTCTGTAGTGTTTTCCCTTTTCTCTGCGCCATGCAAACTGTCCTATGTTCGCCCGATAATACAGACCTCTGGCATTAATCGTACACCGGTTTGCTTAAGAACGGTAGCACTAACTTCTGCAATGAGGGCTTCGATATCGGCGGAAGTGGCGTTATTTTCATTGATAATGAAATTTGCATGTTTCTCGGAAACACGCGCACCGCCCACTTGTTTGCCTTTAAGTCCGCATTCTTCAATTAAACGGCCAGCAAAATCGCCCGGCGGATTACGAAAAACAGAGCCGCAATTGGCAGTACCTGTTGGCTGTGTATTACTGCGTCTTTCTAATAGTTCGCGAATATTGCTGAGTGATTTCTCTTTATCTCCCGGAACAAACGAAAAATGGCCGGCAACAAACCATTCTCCATCGGGTTTGACCACATGACGATAACCCACTTCAAAATCCGTTATCGGGCGAATTTTAATTTCGCCGCGGCGATTAATGGTTTCAACGGATTGCACAAAACGCCAGGTTTCACCGCCAAAACAACCAGCATTCATAGCTAACGCCCCTCCCACGGTGCCGGGAATGCCAGCGAGAAATTCTAAACCCGCGCAGCCGAGACGAGCGGTATAGCGCGCCAATTGAGCAGAAGCCACACCGGCTTCGGCGCGAATAGTTGTATGGTCTGTTGTTAATTGGCTGAGAGCCCCTTGAGTAATAATGACAACACCTTCTACACCGGTATCGCGTATCAGGGTATTACTGCCTAATCCTAACCATGTCAGCGGCACATCTGCAGAAAGATGACGCAAAAAGTGAGATAAATCGTCAAGGTCAGCTGGAATAAAAAGATTATCTGCCACTCCACCCGTGCGCCAAGAGGTATATCCTGCTAAGGATTCATTGTTAAGGAGCGTGCCGCGAAGACCCTCTATCGCTATCATTTGGTTTCCTTTAATTCTGTTGCTGCTAGACGGGCTGCTAAGCTGCCTATATTACCTGCGCCTTGCATCAAAAGCACATCACCGTCTTGAAGTTCTTGTTCAAATAAGGCAGGTAAACTATCGTGCCGTTCGACAAAAATCGGCTCCATTTGTCCCCGTTTTTTGATTTCCGCTGCTAGCGTCGTGCTATCTGCGCCTTGAATATAAGCTTCACCTGCAGCATACACATCGAGCAGCATTAACTTATCAGGCAAGGATAAGACATGACAGAAATCACTGAACAAATCCCGCGTACGCGTATAGCGATGTGGTTGATAGACCATCACTAAACGACGGTCTGGCCAACTTTCGCGTGCAGCTTGTAAGGTCGCAGCAATTTCACGAGGATGGTGGCCGTAATCATCCACTAATGTCACGTGCCCACCTTTCGACAGCGGGACGTTTCCATACACTTGGAATCGTCGGCCTATTCCTGCAAAATGCTGCAGGGCTTCAACAATGGCATGATCCGGTACTTTTAGCTCAGAGGCAACAGCAATAGCCGCTAATGCATTCAGCACATTGTGTCGTCCTGGTAAATTGAGGGTGACGGATAAAGGCGGTTGTCCTTCAGGGCGGTGGGCTTCGAAATGAGTCTGCATGCCCGATTGAGTATAGCCTAAGGTATAAAAATCAGCTTCGTCTGTTAATCCATAAGTGGAAATGGGGCGAGATAGTTGCGGCAAAATTTCCTTCACCACAGGATCATCAATGCATAACACCGCAAGACCGTAGAAAGGTAAGCGATGGAGAAATTCCAGGAAAGTAACCTTTAAGCGATCAAAATCATTTTCATAGGTTCCCATGTGATCTTGGTCAATATTGGTCACAATTGAAATCATCGGCTTGAGATATAAAAATGAAGCATCACTTTCATCTGCTTCTGCGACCAAATAATGCCCGCGACCTAAACGTGCATTACTGCCCACGCTATTTAATCGGCCGCCGATCACAAAAGTAGGATCTAACCCTGCTTCCGCTAAAATACTCGTGATCAAACTCGTCGTCGTCGTTTTACCGTGGGTACCTGCAACAGCAACCCCATAACGAAAACGCATCAGTTCGCCTAGCATTTCAGCACGGGCCACAATGGGAATATGGGCTTTTCGAGCTGCTTCTAATTCCGGATTATGGGGATCTACTGCGGAAGAGCGGACAATGACATCCGCGTTCGTCACATGCTTCGCATCATGGCCGCGATAAATGATGGCCCCCATCACTCGCAACCATTGAGTTAACGCATTTTCGGAGAGATCAGAGCCGGACACGGTATAACCTTGACGCAGCAATACTTCCGCAATGCCCGCCATCCCGACACCACCAATACCCACAAAATGGACATGTTTAATATGTCCCATCTCAAACATCCAGCTCAACGGCAAGCCTCCTGACAAATTTCAACGATTTTTTCTGCCACATGCCCACGGCGCAATTGATAAGCGGCTTGCGCCATTGCTAAACGCTTTTCGGGCGCCTGTGAAAACTGTCTTACTATATCTGCTAATCGGTCTGGTGTTAATGCCGATTGCTGAATACATATGGCTGCATCCTGTTTTACCATAAATTGCGCATTCGCGGTTTGGTGATCGTCTACGGCGTATGGAAAAGGAACCAGGATGGCGCCTAATCCCGCGGCGCAGAGTTCAGCCACCGTCAGCGCCCCTGCTCGGCATAGTACCATATCAGCCCAGGCGTAAGCTTTTGCCATATCTTCAATAAAAGGGGTCAATGTCGCTGCAACGTTCCGCGATTCATATAAACTTTTTGCTGTTTCAAAGTGCTTATCGCCAGTTTGATGCCAAATCTCAGGGCGCTCGGCAGGGGGTAGCTTGGAAAGCGCTTCGGGAACCACTTCGTTCAACGCTTGCGCGCCTAAGCTGCCACCTAGAATTAATAAGCGAAAAGGAGAACGCGCCGGATCAAGGCGAATGTTGGGGGGTGGTAAGTGTTCAATTTCAGCGCGAACAGGATTACCGACGGTGATAACGTTGGATTTAACGGGAAAAGCACCCGGGAAGCCTTCTAGCACATTTTTAGCCACATGCGATAATAGCTTATTCGTAAAACCAGCCTTAGCATTTTGTTCATGAATAATTAAAGGACATCGTATCAGCCAACTGGCGACTCCCCCAGGACCACTAGCAAATCCTCCCATGCCGATGACGACTTGTGGAGTAAAGTCGCGGATAATACGTTTTGCTTGGAGGATGGCCATGGAAATCTTGGCGGGTGCCATTAGCAATGGCTTGATGCCTTTACCACGTAAACCGCTAATCGTGATGAGATGCAGCGGAAACCCAGCCGCTGGCACTAATCGGGCTTCTAATCCTTGCGAAGTGCCTAGCCACTGTACCTCTATCCCAAGATCACGTGCACAACGCGCAACTGCTAAGCCCGGGAAAACATGCCCACCCGTGCCACCTGCCATAATCAAAATACGTTTTAATTCACTCATATATTCCCAGCGCTCTTAAGCGATTTTCATGATCGATACGAAGTATCATCGCAATCACAATGCAATTCACCAAGATGCTGCTACCGCCATAACTCATCAGCGGCAAAGTAAGGCCCTTAGTCGGCAACAACCCGGAATTGACGCCAATGCTAACGGTAAATTGGATTGCAATCCAGAGGCCAAACCCATAAGCAAGCAAGGCTGCACCATATTGGCCTAACTTTTGGGCGTGGCGGCCGATGTAGAAGGTACGGATGACGAGTAATGAAAATAAAGCGAGGACAATAAACATCCCGATAAGACCGAGTTCCTCGGCGATCACCGCAAAGAGGAAATCGGTATGGGCTTCGGGGAGATAGAACATCTTCTGGATGCTGTTACCTAAACCGACCCCCAGCCAGCCCCCGCGACCGAAGGCAATGAGGGATTGAGTTAATTGGTAACCGGTATCAAAGGGACGTGCCCATGGATTTAAAAAGGTGGTAAGCCGCACGATACGATACGGGGCAGAAATAGCGATTACTGCTAAGGCTCCCGCAACCAAAATAAATAAAGCGAGAAAGTGACGTAGACACATGCCGGCTAGAAACATCATTCCTAAAGCTGTAGAAATGACAACAACCGTTGCGCCGAAGTCAGGTTCCCGTAATAAGAGGACCGCGATGCCACCCAGGATGAGCATGGGTTTCAAAAAACCACTTAATTGGAGTTGAATCTCTTGATGCCGACGTACTAAATAACCCGCCATGTAAACGACAATGACAAATTTGGTTAGTTCAGAAACTTGGAATGTTAAAGGCCCGTAGCCTATCCAACGTGCACTCCCATTTGCACTGTGACCAATGCCGGGAATAAGCACGAGGGCGAGCAAAAACATGACACCAAGTAGCAGATAACCACCATATTTTTCCCATTGGATAATTTCAATTTGCAAGACCACACTGCCTAATAACGTCCCGAGAGTCAGATAGATGAGTTGTTTATAGAGATAATAAAAAGGTTGATGTAATTGTTTATCCGAAATCACGATGGACGCAGACGTCATCATCAAGAGACCAAAGGCGACGATACATAAGACGGCAAAAATAAACCACTTGTCGTACAAGGCAGGCGCAGCGACAGCTTGGTGGGTAACGGAATTAGAGCGCATAGGTTTTCCTAAAATAATTGCTCATGCTTGGAAAAACTATAGCAGATTGTAAAAATAAGGTGAAATTTTAGTTGCATAATATGCATAAGGAGCCATATTTTTATTTATGGCTTTGAAGCTATAATTTGGAATGCGACAGATTAAAATGGTTGCATTAAAAGTTTCTAGCGTATTTACAGAATTTTAATTTATGCTAATCTGGTTTTATAAATAACACTAAATATAAATAAGGAAATTTATGCGATCATCTTTACCTCCAAAAAACACTGAGAAAGCTCTCCCAACTAATCACTCTGCCACAACTATACCGCTTAAACCTGTTGGTTTCAGTGTATCAAAACTAAACCGTGAATTAGATGCTCTTGAGAATGCGATATGGATTTCTACCCAACATCCGTTATCTAAACAAACGTGTATCGTTAAAATTAGATCTACTGATAATAATTCACCCTATCAATTAACTTATCCTGTTAAATTTAGCAATGAAATACCACTAGAAAAAGTCGGCATTTCAGGCCCTATTCGTTTAGCCATGGGTTATATGCTCAATCAGAACCTTGAGCTCGATATTTCTTCTATCGAAAATACTAATCTTTCTCCCATAGCGTTAATTTCATTAGAAATACAAGCTATTAAACCTAGTAGGAAAGAAAAAATTCATCTAAAAGCGGATGTTATTAAAAAAATATTTCTTTCCCTGTTTAAAGATTACCCTATAAGCGAAGGACAGGTTCTTTTATTTTCTTATGAGGACTACACCCTAGAAATTAAAGTACAGAACATCAAAGCTAATCAACAAGAACTCCCCACCGCTTCGCCTCTACCTCTTTTATATCAATTAATCGCTGAAACTGAAATGGAATTCAGTTTATCTCCTAAGGTAACGAATGGTTCTTTATCAGGTACCAACTCTCTACCAAAAGCTTTTTCACTCGATTTTCAAACCAAAGGCATTGGCGGTAATAAAAAAGAAATTGAGCAAATTATACGAAATGCATTTCTACCCAGAGCACTCCCTGACGACGCATTAGAGAAATATGGTGAAAAAAATCCGACTAAAGGTGTTTTGCTTTATGGGCCACCAGGGACGGGCAAAACTCTTATCGCAAAAGTTATCAGCGGTTTTTTCACTAACGACAAGATAAAACTTGTAAGAGGTCCCGAGTTAAAAAATAAATATGTAGGGCAATCACAAGAAAATTTGCGAAATATATTTGCAGCAGCAGAAGAAGAATGGAAAAAGGAAGGTAAAAATAGTCAGCTTCATGCCATCATTTTTGATGAAATTGATGCCCTATTTCCACAGCGTGGCACACGTAGCGGTGCAAATGTCGAAGACGACATGGTGGCACAGATGTTAACTTTAATGGATGGAATAGACTCGCCCAAGAATTTCATTGTGATTGGTACGACAAATCGAAGAGATCTTCTTGATCCTGCTTTATTACGGCCAGGTCGTTTAAGCGTGCAAATTGAAATTGGGCTACCCGATGAATCAGCACGTGAAGAAATATTGAGGATTCATGCGAAAGAACTAATCGAAAATGACATGCTAGAGCCAGATGTGAGTTTTGCAGATTTAGCGAAAAAAACCAAGAATTATACGGGGGCAGAACTAGAGGAGCTTATTAAGCGTGCTCGCCAGTATGCCATAGCAAACAATTTCGATCTAACGCCAGAAACGACTAAAGTTACCCTTAAAGAAGAGATTTCAAAAAATAAACAATATGCAAAAGTATCTGCATCTCATTTAAATAGGGCTTATAGTGAAATTAAACCAACTTTTGGAACTGACCCCAGATTTAATAAATTCAAAGAAGAAAATTTTGTTGTTTATGATAAAAAAATCGAGAAAATAATCGCTGATTATCACCAAGCATTATCGGCCGTAAAACAAAATGATCGTATAAACAACTTACAAATGCTGATTTGCGGGGAAGGTGGTACTGGTAAAACCCATCTGGCAATGTATCTTGCACTACAGTCTGGTGCAAATTATATAAAAGTATTATCCCCTGATATGTTGTTAGGTTTAACAATTGATAAGAAATTAAATATTATTCAAGAAGAATTTGAGAATATACAACGGACTGGCGGAGCGCTTATCCTAGATAATTTAGAAGCATTGGTAAACGCCGATGCTGAGCTGCAAAGTTATAGTAATGATTTACGATTGAAATATGAATCGATGTTAAAAAATTCGTTTGAAGCTGATAAGAAATATATTATTATCGCGACTGCAGCAAATAGGACGTTTATTCAGAGACTTAAGTTAGCGGCATTATTTAATGAGCATGCAGAGGTATCTTCACTTCGTTTAGAGCTTCGTTCAGAAGAAACTTTTAAAGTTTTAAAACAGCTAGGTGAAACATTAGGTTACCCCGTGATTCCTAGTCATTTAAACGAGAATGATCATGATCAGCGAGAGATTAATCTGCCTATTCGAGATCTTCTTTATCAAATAAATAAATTTTGTTCTTCTGAAAATAATAAGACACTCACGATTGATGATTTTTATCAGTTTGTTTGTCCTCAGAGAATAAAGTCAGAGAAAACAAAAACATCAGCCATAGGGATATTTTCCCTAGGAAATAAACCTACCTCTGAGCCAGCTTCTCCTCAACAGCTGTTTCATCAGCCAGGAATATAAGGGTTATGAATGGCTTATTTTTATAATAGACTCATCCTTAGCCATCGTCATTTTATTATCAGACATGGCTAAGTTTTCTCTTTTAAAATTAGCAAGGCTACCAAATATACCCAAGCAAGCAACGCTTTCATCAAGACTTTTCATATATAGTTTTGCCCGTTCAAGAATTATTCTTTCATATTGGGTATGAAGGAAGGAACGGTAATCACCTATTCTAGCATAAGGTAACGCACGTTCCACTAGAGGTGCCTCGATATAAAGCTTATGAGAAGAATTAGCTGTAAAAATATGCTTTGGAAGTTTATCAGCATGATAAATAGCCATGTAATCCAATAAGCGATTCCATATTTCTATAACCTCTAAAAAACTATGATGTCCACAAAAAACAAAATATCCCATTAAGCAATTAGCAACGATTTGTGCTTTGTCCAGGTCAAAGGATTCATCAGGTTTGTTAAAAAGATCAAGATGCAGTAAGGTAATAAGTAATCTGGCGGTGGATGAGGAGGTACTCGCGATAAGTGGTAAGGAATCTGTTCCATTTTCTTTTGATAATTTTTTAAACCATGGCATATGACGTTTAGCATACACACTCGATGATTCACGGTCAGCTTTATTTAAAGGGATGCCATAATAATTTAATTTATCCGCTAAAGCATTTTTTGCTTGGCTATCGTTATTTGATAATGCGTCAAATTGATTAATAAGCATTTCAAACCGTTTTTCAGTGGATGGTATAAAGAATTTTGCTTTGCCGGAAAAACATCCTTTTACCTCTGTATCCTTCGAAACTAAATCTTTATTTAATTCAGTGCCAATACCATACGTAATAGCCAGCATTTTTTCGCTACGCGGGCAACGCATATCAGATTCTTCATTGGTTGGAAAGATCATATTTTTGATAATTTTCTACTCTTCAAGATTTGACTTGGTCTCAGCATCATAAAAATAGCAATATCCCATATCGTCTAGCGTCTTAATAAAAGCAATTACTTCTTGAAGGGTACTAATTTGTTTAATATTTTCAGGAGAAAGATTTTTATCTATGGCAGTCAAAAGCATAGCACGTCCTGATGCCGTCTTCATTAATTCATCGAGGGAATAATCAGGTAACAATGCTCCTAGAAAAGCATCTTCTTTAGAATGTTTAAGGGCCCACGAATAAATTACTTCTTTCAGGAAGGGACTTAGGTCATCAAATTGTTCATTGTTTTTCATTATCTCAATGATGGGCGATAATACTGTAGAACGTAAATGTGCAGCTATCTCGGATAAAATCTGCTTGATTTTTTGATTGCCTTGTATTTCCTCAAGCATCGCTTTCGCAATAGCAGTTTCGAAATGAATACGATTTGTTCCTTGCATGATGATTTATCCTGAAAAAATAATAATAAAAGATTCAAAATTATTAGATTGCGAAGATTTCGTCAATAAATTTAGCCAAAATCAACAAACTGGGGGGGGGATAAAATTTGTAGCTACATCTATAAGGGGAATAGGCCGCGGAATTAGAGCCCATGGTTTTCCTGCATGTTGCTCATGTAGGAAAAACCATGCCAAATTATTCAACAGCCTAAAACCCGGGAGGTAAGAAAGTGATAGGGTGTGAGGGTGAGGTAATATACTTATCAAGACATACTAGAATTTCTTTGTACAATTCGACAGTAGTTTTATCACGTCGACCATAACCAAATAGCCCTAATGTTGTACTTCTTTTATCCTTCAGATGCTTATAAATTTCCTGGCAAGCTTGACACATTTCTTCAGAGGAGATTTCTCGCTTTTGTTTTAATAAATCATATGCGGTCGAAAGAGCTTGGTAAGCACCGTAAGATATATGCTTCTCTTCAGTGGAGGTTTTACCGTAATCACGTAGTTTAATTGGCACACCTGTCTTTTTACCGTGTAATTTGAAATCATGATTTAATATCATGTCCACCACTTTTTGTAATGTTTTTTTATAAGATTGTTTTGGCTGTGGTTCCTCTACCAAAGGCACCCCACCTTTTCGCCTTTCATGTCTTTTTCCCGCTGCTGATTTTCCAATCTTCTTTTCAGATGCTTTGTAAAATTTATCAGCCATCACTTCACAATACTTGCCATAGAAACTTTTTGTTTCCTCATGATTAAGACCCAGAAAACGTGAAGCAATTTCGATTAGAATATCCTTTGTAACACCTTTTTCCTTGAGTTGTTGGCCCTGCAAAAACAAAGCGGGTAATTCTTTACTATGGCGTATCCATAGTCTTGCATGATCGTAACTAATCCCTGTTTCTTGCATTAATTTATTTAAATTTTTGACATTCTTTTGAAAAAAATTCTTATCTGCAGGATTCATCTTAATTACAAGTTTAATCAACTCTTCTTGCAATTGGGAATCCTTAATCAAGGTAATAAAACGTAATTTAGCTTCTCTATCTTCTTCTTTTGAAAACCACGTTTTTGCAGAAGCAAGAATATCTTGCTGCGTATAATATGCAAAAAGACCAACCCTTCGCCAATTTGGATAATTTTGTGTTAGATGGTTAATTAGCTCTACGTGCTTACCATCCATGGCGCCCACCAAAGCGGTGAGAGCTAAAGTATTCTCTCCTTTTAGCTGATTGATAAGCTCTATAACAAGTTCTTTATTCCCAACATAGGCTGCATAGCGCACAGCCGTTCCAATGAGAACGATAACTGTTTCAGCACTTAAAGTAGTATTTGTAGCAATAGATTTATAATTATTTAAAATTTTATACATAAGCTTTACATGTCCGTGAAACACTGCTCCTTTCAGAGCCTTCCCAATAAAATCAATGTTCCTGTGATCTTGCATAAGATGTAACGTCAGTTCTTCTTTTCCTGCTGCTGCAGCGTGATAGAATACTCTATCAAGGCATTTTGGGAATTTCCTGATTAGAAAATTAATTGCTTTTTCATCGCCTTGTTCAGCTAGAACCTTAATTATTTCATCCGTTACTTCGTTAAGCTTAAGTGCATCTAAAGCCTGTTCATCTTGTGCTTTAACTATCTCGATAATCTGCGCCGTGGTCGTTTGGGAGCTTGATGGATCTTGATTTTTTTGATCTGTATCAGTGCGTGGACCCATATCCCACCTCGTTCATTACTAAAATAGTTAATTTTATAAAGTATAGACTATAACGAAGAAGAATTTATTAGCGCCTACCATTTCTTTGATTCATATAGGTTTTTGTGGGGCCGCAGAATATCACGGATCTATCGTCAGGCTTAGTCACTAGGAGATAAAATTTTTAATTTTAGATAATAATGCCGAAGTCTTTTTGTATCTCGTGTTAATACATATAATCCATCAAAATGAATTTGGAACATTTAGTCAATAAATTTAACCGAATCTCACAAACCGGGAAGTAAAATTTGCAGCTATATCTTCATTCATAGAAAAAGCGGGTAATAAATTTTTTACCAAATCATAGGCACGAGCGATAAGCATCTGATGATCCTCATCAAAAGACCCATGTCCTAATTCACGATAAACCTTGAGGAATTTTTCCTCCCCTGCTTCCGCCTGCAAAGATAAAAGAATTAAAATAGCATCCATCCGCCACTTTTCTTCCTCCTTACTCAAAGAAGCTTTTAATAAATTTTCGACAAGCAATTGATAAGCATCGATAGTTTTTCTTTTTTCCTCTTCATTTCCAAATCTCAATAATTTATTCGCAATTTGCTCTCTATATTTTTCGCAATATTTTTTCAACTTTGAGATAATGTCACTTATTTTTTGTTCATATTCCTTAATTTCATCTGTATCTATTGAATCATTCAGGTCTTTAACAGTTTGAAATAAGTTTCTTAATAATTTAAGCAACTTTGGAAAATCTGCCTTGATATAACTATGGCGGATTAAATTTCGACAATCATAGAAAACATCATGTAAAGAACTTGATGAATTAGCAAATATTTTTACCCCCCGAAATAAGTGCATAAGTTGAGCATAGTAATATAGCTGAGACCTACTTTCATCAGCTCGCTCTATGGCTGTATTAAGTTGAGAAACTTGCTCTACGTGAAATTGGAAAAGATTACGTTTATTTCCAAAACTCTCATACATAAATAACTTAGCCCCATACTTAAGCTTTGTTATAAGCTCCTCTGGTTTCTTTACACGTGTGGCAGGTACAAAATATTCCCAGGGTAATTCGCTGGATTTAATGACATTACTTGCAATTCTCTTGCTAAAGCTATCTTGAAGCTGATTAAATAGCTCCGGGTCTTCAAACATTCTCAACGCTGGTGCTACGTTATTATTATTTGAATTTACTTTCAAACTATTTAATTGAATCACAATTCTTACTTTTTCTTTATCTAGATAGACCTTCATGAGATCTTTATTAATCTCTTTTATCGATTCTTCCATGGCAGTGTAAACAAAATAGGAGGGAAGTTGTCCATCCGTGGTGCCCGCATAAAGTTTACCAGTAAGATTTACTTCAAAAATAAGTTTATTTTTCTCTTTAATAGGATAGCTTAGATCACTAAAAAATTTACCTAAATTTTTTATCTCAGCAATACGCACCAGATGCAGCTTAATAGCATCAGCTAAATTGTGTTCGGATGGCGCAATAATAATATCCTGTGAAAGTTGGGTATTAATATTAAATAGAGTGGGCAGTATAGTTTTCGGGTCTTTCTGAACGCCCATCCGGTGAATAAGCTCGTAATTATTTTTTATATGAGCATAAACATTATTATGTAAAGAATGAGCTACTTCATCCGAACAAGCAATTTCATAAGGTGATAGTTTAAAAGTTTTCGTATTTTCATCCAACTCCACTTTTGCACTATCAAAACGGCTTTTTAAGCACTCATATAATGCTCGATGGGGCATTGTCGTTTTAGGAGCGAACGTCTCCCTATGCTGATGCGATTCTCCTTTCTTACGTATAGTTAATTCATTAAGTGGAAGCGTGACATAAAAACTACTTTCTTCCATATGATAGCGAATAGTCATTCCTTCTGCATAACAAAAAATCATTCGTAATACATCTTCCCAATTTTTTCTTTCTTTTTCAGCCAACTTGATGACTTGTTTAGGCCTGATTCCACTTAGCAACAAAACAGAAGTGGTAGAAGATGCCGGTGGCTGCGTCACTTTAGGATTATCTGATATCAATTTCTTTAGCGAGGTGGAAAATTTGGTATTGTTAAAAAATAAAGTAGTGAGAGTAGTTTCTTTATTCACGAGTGTCAGTGTCGCGTTCTTGCGGCCTTCACCTTTACTATAGCTATAATGGTGCAGCTTAAGTAGCTTATTTAGTTCCTCAATCTGCTTATCAGAACCCTTAAAAAATAGAGTAAAATTATTTTTATCTTGTGTTACCTTTAAGCTTAACGTACTAGAAGCGAATAAATTTTCTAAATTTTCCTTGAAAGATAATTGTTGAGTTTTAGCAGATTCTTTCTTGAATAGAGCAATTAGTTCATTTTGCTCATGCTGATTTAAAATTTGAATTAAATTTTTCCCCGGATAATTGGCTTGATATTGGTCTAGATGGACTACCTTATAAAAATTAACTTTATCAAGGAAGCCACCCTTAAACATCGAGGTCAAAAATTCGAATTCACCTTGGTCTGCTAACATCCAAGCGAATGTTGTTTGATATTCCATGAGATCTAACCTTTGCTCAGTTTTTTCAATAATTGTTTTTAATAAATTAGTTTTGTGGAGAAAAACCAGCTTCCAAGCGAATGGTTCATCACTTTCCCAATCTGAATAGGAAAATTTTGCGAGTATCCAAGCAAGGTTGACGTCTAAGGATAGCAAGAACTGGTCAAATTCTTTTTCATCTTTAAAATCCATTCTGCAAACAAGGCTATAATGATACGGTGTAAATCCATAAGGATCTTCTTCTTGATTATTTGGATCTTGCCCTCTTCTCAATGCGCCCAGGTAGTGATTTTCTGTTAAGCCTTTTCTATGCTCATAAATACGATTGGCATACATCCATTCAATCATTTCAAATTTAGTCTGATGATTTTTATTTTTACAAGCATAATAGAGTAAATTATTAGACGGAAATTCAGGCGAATAAAATTTTTTAAGTGCCTCTGCATTCCCATATTTTGCTATATAATCTAAAAAATAAAGGGGCTTAAATTTTCCTCCTTCCATCTCCACTAGAGGTTTATAAGGATTGAGGATAGATCCCTTACCTTTTTCCATGAATTTCCCAATTCGCTCTAGATCATCTTTTTGGATCGCCACTCTAACTTCATCATTTTCTTTCCAACATTTATCCAGATAAAGACGTTCCGCTGGTGAATGGCCCCCTCGCTTAATCACATCATAAAAGGTTAAATTTGCCTGCAAAGCATCTGATAATTCTTTTTGTCCATATTGCTCCAACATTTGCATCAAACTTTTCGCTGTCTGCCCATCCTCCAGAGCAATCATTTCATCAAAATTAACGCCTTGATTCGGATCCATATCGCTATTTATATAATAATTAACATGCTGTAACTCTTTTAATAAATCCCATTCACCCTGATTTGCTAATATCCATACTAATGGAATGAACGAATGCCCTTTCAGGTCAACTTTCTGCGGATGATCTTTTAAAATCTCTTTCATCACTTTTATTTGTTTGTTATAAGCCATCTCCCAGCCAAATGTGCTTTGAGTTGCCCCTAATATATTCAGATCTAAATAATCGTTCCGAATATAAGAATATAAAGCTTCAAAAACTTCCCAGCTTTTATATTTACAAATGTTCTGAAGTAGAATAGTTAATGCCTTTTTTTCAAAAGATAGTTTCGTTTGGGAATTATGTTTTAAAAATGCTTCTAACTGATTTTTATTATTTGTTCTAATACAATAAACGGTTAATAGAAAGATAAAAGTTACACCTACAAATATTCCGTCTTTTGGAGCAGCAAATAAAGAAATAGGCGACGTAGCAGGTGATATTATATTGTTAACTAAACTATCTGGATGCATTAAAATTGCTAAAACCCACGCAGTCTGCATTCCCTTCAACTTAGGAGTTGTCACCACTTCCGTTGGATCAAATTCGGTAATCCAACCATATGCTTTAGCATAATGAGCCGGAATAAAACCATACGCATCTTCTGTCGTATCATTCACGCGTACGTTGATATTTAGCGCTGCTTCTAAATGTTTAAGCGTAAAGGCACGGGTACGCTCATAGATTTTATTTTTATAGGCCCACTCTATTATTTTTTTACCTCCTTCTCTATTGTGAGAAGCACACGCTTCATAAAGGATATTATCATTAGGAAACTTTTTTTCATTTAATTTTTCTAAAATAGTATGAAGATATTCAAGCATCTCTAATTGGCCAGATTCTGCCATCCGATCGGCGATATAAAGGCTCTTCCCTCCCCCACCCAAGAAAGGCGGCACTAGGATATGGAATTTTGCTCTCGGCCCATTCAGGATTCGTTGAATTTCAGCTAAATCCCCTTTTTGAATAGCCTGAACAATTTTTTCACCTTCTTCTTCTTTTAATCGAACCATATTGCTGAGAGCTATCTGTGGAGGAATCTTTTTGAGCATATAGTAATCTGTCCTTTGTTAATAATAATTATTTTAATCACTATATAATGGAAAAATAGGAGCGTCTATTGGAGGACAGAGCTATAACTTCTTCACCATCTCCATAAACACCTCTCCCCTATGTTCATAATGTTTAAACATATCAAAGCTCGCGCAAGCCGGCGAAAGCAGCACACTATCATTAGTCCTAGCCGCTTCTGCTGCTTGCTGCACTGCTTCTTGCATAGAATGCGCAAAGGAGACAGGTACACGATCACCTATTACGCGTGCTAATTCTTGTGCCGCTTCACCCATTAAAACGACATGACGCGTATATTTTTCAATCAGAGGAACAAGTGGACTAAAGTCTGCATTTTTACCAACGCCACCTGCAATCAAAATCAATTTACCACTCAGCTCGCTACCTAAACCTAATACAGCCGCTTGCGTAGCGCCCACATTCGTGCCTTTCGAATCATTATACCATTTCACCCCATTCCGCTCCCGCACCAACTGGCAGCGATGCGGTAACCCCTTAAATTCGCGCAGCATTTGCAACATAGGCGTAAACGGTAAGCCAAACGCATGACCAATCGCAAGCGAGGCTAATGCATTCATTTGATAGTGTTTACCTGCAATAGGTAGTTCAGCAACAGAAAGTAAGGATTGATCTTCGTAAGCTAGATAAATTTCATTACCTTTTGTGAGTAAACCAAATTCATTTTTTTGCGGTTTATTCATCGTAAAATACCACTTACGAACAGCACGTTGATACTCCGTTAAAGGATCATCGCGATTACAAACCGCGGTTTGACAATGTTGATACACGCGCTGTTTAGCTTGTTGATAGTCAGCCAGGGTAAGATAACGATCCATATGATCCGGCGTCACGTTTAAAACAGTAGCGACGTGAGGTTTTAATGAATAAGTTGTTTCTAATTGAAAACTGGAGAGTTCTAAAACAAACAGATTGGTCGCGGGATCCCGGTTGATTAAATCTAATGCCGGAATACCTAAATTACCACCTGCTTGTACCTGAAAACCGGCTGCTTCTGCCATTTTTCCTACGAGCGTTGTGACAGTACTTTTAGCATTCGTTCCCGTAATCGCAATGACAGGTTGATTCACAGCTTGCGCGAATAACTCAATATCACCTATCACTGGGACACCGCGCTTAACTTGCGCTGCAATTGCTGATTCGCGCAAGGCAATGCCTGGACTTAAAATAATTTTTGCGGCTTGCGCTAATAAATTCGTATCAAAACCACCAAACGTGACAGGTACATCCGGATATTCTTTCTTTAAAGTATCCAAATGCGGCGGCTGATTGCGTGTATCCATCACTGCAATCGGTATATTTTGTGCAGCAAGATAACGAATACAAGAAAGACCCGTTGCGCCAAGACCAACGATGACATGTAAATCAGATGACATAGTAAACTCTTTTATCGTAGCTTCAACGTAGCCAAACCAAACAACACAAGTACGAAAGTAATGATCCAAAATCGTACGATCACGCGCGGTTCAGGCCAGCCTTTCAGCTCAAAGTGATGATGAATAGGTGCCATTTTGAAAATACGTTTGCCAGTGAGTTTGAATGAGCCGACTTGTAAAATAACCGAGACAGTTTCTAATACAAAAATACCGCTCATCACAAAAAAGACAATTTCTTGACGCACAATCACGGCAATAATCCCAAGTGCCGCACCCAAAGCAAGTGAGCCGACATCGCCCATGAAAACTTGAGCGGGGTAAGTATTAAACCAGAGGAAACCAAGACCTGCACCGACTAAAGAACCGCAAAAGACGACGACTTCACCAACACCAGGCACATAAGGAATAGCCAGGTAATTAGCATAATGAAAATTACCGGTTGCATAAGCAAACACCGCTAATGCACCGCTGATCATGACAGCAGGCATGATTGCAAGACCATCAAGACCATCTGTTAAATTGACTGCGTTACTCGAACCCACTATCACCAGATACGTTAATAAAATAAAGAAAGGGCCTAAGGCAAATGTTAAATTTTTGAAAAAGGGTAAAACGAGTTGCGTTTCAATCGGTAATTTCGCGGAATAATATAAATAAATAGCGGCACCTAAACCCAATATCGATTGAAATAAATACTTGCGACGTGCTGGCATGCCGCGACTGTGTTTCAGCACTAATTTGCGATAATCATCCCAATAGCCGATGGCACCGAAACCAAATGTCATGATTAACACGAGCCAAACGTAACGATTGGACAAGTCGCTCCATAACAACGTACTAATGAGGACCGAAATGAGAATTAACGTACCGCCCATGGTAGGCGTACCTGCTTTGCTAAAATGACTGCGAGGGCCATCATCCCGCACGACTTGGCCAACACGGTGGGAGCTTAGTTGACGGATGATGCTGGGGCCTAAGACTAACGCAATAATGAGGGCTGTTAAGGCACCTAAAATAGCACGTAAGGTAAGGTATTGGACAACGTGAAAAGGGTGAAAATACGTTGCTAGCCATTCGCTTAACCACAATAACATTTCATTTCTCCGTTACGTCTACCGGCTATTGCCGCTTGCTTAAATAATGAGTCGCCTGCTCGACATCATCAAACGGGATTTTTTCATCCCCTATCTGCTGATAATGCTCCGCCCCTTTACCTGCGATTAAGACACAATCGCCAGCTGATGCCCATTGTATACTGTTCTCTATCGCTTTAGAACGATCTAGCTGTACGGTGACTCGGCTGGGATCGGCAAAGCCTTGGAGTATTTGCTGGACGATGACCTCAGGGTCTTCGTGGCGGGGGTTATCATTAGTGACAATGACATAATCAGCGAGTTGCTCTGCGATTTTGGCCATGAGCGGGCGTTTGCCGGTATCCCTATTACCGCCGCAGCCGAAAACGCATATCAATTTACCTTTAGTATGACCACGCAATGCTTGTAAGGCTTTTTCCAAACAATCAGGTGCATGAGAATAATCGACGACCACTAACGGCTTCCCCCCCCCACCTAAGGTCTGCATACGGCCTGGTACTGCTTTCAGGTAATTTAACTGTTCCAGGGCATCTGAGAAAGGAATACCATATACACATAAAGCGGTTAAAACAGCTAGCGCATTGCTTAAATTAAATTGGCCAATCAGGGGCAAAGTGAATTCGCCCTCTCCCCAGGGGGTATGCATGTATGCTTTGATACCATGAAGTGATAAGGCAATATGGCTGGTATAAATCAATGGCACGTCAGAAGAAATAGTAGGCTGTGTACTATAAGCAAAAATAGATTTTTGCCCTCTCAATTCATGCTGCCAACGCTTTCCGTAAGCATCATCCACGTTTAAAATAAGGTGTTTCACTGGCATTTCTGCTAAAAAACGGCGTTTAACATTGGCATAAGTTTGCATGTCGCCATGATAATCCAAATGGTCTTGCGTCAAATTGGTGAAAATACCCACTTCAAAGGGAATGTCATTCACGCGCCCTTGGTCAATGCTGTGGGATGAAACTTCCATGGCTACCGCTTCAGCATGCTGCATACGGAATGCGTGGAGCTCTGCATGGAGGGAAATAGGATCAGGTGTCGTGAGACCGACTGGGCCTAAAGCACCGTAAAAACCATTGCCGAGACTGCCGATGATGCCGCAAGGGTGCTGTAAGGATTGGAGGGCTTGGGCGATAAAATGGGTGCAAGAGGTTTTACCGTTGGTCCCTGTCACGCCCATCATGCGTAAATGGCGTACCGGGTGATCATAAAAACGTGCGGCTAATTGGCCAAGCTTGGCAGAGAGGTGATAAATAGGAATGAGGGGGACGCTTTCCCGCCACGTTATCACCTCATGGGTATTATCCGCATCAAGTAAGATGGCAATAGCACCTTTTGCGATAGCTTGATCAATATAATTTCGCCCATCAGCTTGGGTTCCTTTGACAGCAATAAAGAGATCGTTCTTTTTAACTTGACGGCTATCTAAAATGAGAGAAGCGATAGGACGATCGATGGCACCCTCTATTGGAAGGGGGCAAATATCGTGTAATAAGCTTGAAAGGCGCCTGGAAAACGTATTCATACCAGTAAAATACTTTTATCGGGGTAATGGCGCAAGTTATAAGTGGCAATTTTATGCTTATTAACTTTGGCTGTCGCCCAAATAAGGCAATCAACTGTCGTTACCTTGATCCCTTGTTTTCGATAATAAGAAAGTTAGGAGATACTTGAGCCGTATCTCCTAGTGGGTAGAAATGGTTAGTGTTTATACGCTCTAAACTTACTCGGAACACTGCGACTCATCGCATCCTCAATCTCTTTAGCCAACGTACTCTTTGTGCCAAAAAGACGGAAAGTCCCCTGTTGGGCATGATCAGCAGCAGCAAATTCCTTAAGGATGGACGCATTCACTTTTAAAGAAGCTAATATTACTTGAATATCGCCACCTTCAGCATAGGCAGTATAAGCAGCATCAATATCTTTTTGAAGAGAATTTAATGCTGCTATCCTATGCAGATTACTCGGCTGATAACGCGAAGAAATAACACGAAGGTTTTCTGCTAGCTCCACTAATTCTTGAAAAGGATAGAAGAGGGGTTTGAATTCGCTGACAGTTTTCATACCTGCTGTTCGTGAATTAAATTTTTTAATTGCTTGATAGCGTGGCGTCTCTTTTTCCCAGGACATAATGTGACGAATTTTGGAAATGAATTTCTCCACTTCTGCTTGGAATTTAACCCGAGGATAGCATATGTCATCGTTAATAAGATGAGAATATACCCTCATCACTGAATCACCCTCATAGTCTTTTACACTAGGATCAGCATAATTTTTTAGATTGGATAAATCTATTTTATCCAGCAGTGCTTTTATACAGTTCTCTTTACTATCGTATGCTTCCTGATCACCTAGTGGGCACCGACGCTTATGTGCTAGAAGCAACGCTGTCCGACCATTATAATCTCTCTTATTAACATCAATATTTTTCGCTCTCACTAAAACTTTTATCATTTCCTCGAACCCCGAAACTGCTGCCAAATGCAATGCTGTTTGGCCATTTTTATCGACTTGATTAACATCAATATGTTTCGCTTTCAGCAATACTTTTACTATATCCTTATTGTTCTTTTGAACTGCTAAATGCAATGAATTACAACCCTTATTCTCTTGAATAAAGTTAGGATCAGCTCCAGCAGCCAATAAAGTGTATACGTCTGCTGAAGAGCCCCTATCCACCGCAGAAAACAAAAATTTAGACAATAAATGTTTTTTATCCATCTCATTCAAATGAGCATATTTTTTTGCAAATATTTTTTTATAAATATCGACTTGCTTATTTTGAGCTGCATCTGCCAGTATTTTATCTTCATAAACACGCGGTAAAATGTGGACTAAAATATCTATTAACGCTTTATTCGGTGTGATGTTTAAATAGCGAATAAGGGTTTCTACAATTTCAAATCGTTGCTTATCTGTGAAAATTAACTGAATAAATTCAATTAGTTCTTGAGCCTTTAAGCTATCATTTGATAAAAAAACATCCATACAATAAGGAAGAAATGGCTTATATTGCCCATTGTCTTCACTATATGCCATGTTTAATGTCCGTTCAGGAAAATAATAAAGAGTCGTATTTAAGGTAGGAAATTGATATTCCTCTCTATTTGCTGTTGTTAAATATTCTCCATTCCTAAGGCGCTCCAATAAGCTGGCATAAATGATATGATACGCATTCCATCCTAACTGAAAAGCATCCTCATCTTCATTCATCGAAACAATCGCTTTCGGATGATAGAAATTTTTCTCTTTCTCCAATCCATAAAAATCAATTTTCTTTTCAAATCTCGCTATGCCGCCTGGTTCAAGAAACAATTGAGGAATATTTACCAGATTAAGTTCCTGAATAATACTTTCAATTATATTTTCAGGAGAGATATACTTAGAAATGTCCTCCCTAAAAGATTTAAAAAGTTTTTCGATGATCGTGGCATTACAGAGATTAACATATTCATCTTCAATCATTTTAATCCCAATTGCATCGCTGAAACGATTCAATACACCATTAACGTAATGCAATTCTAAGCTCTTTTCTACCTTAAATAATTTTAATTTTTCTAAGACAAATTGCTTTGCTATTTTTTGCCGATAGGACATTAACATCGATGGTAAATTTACATAACCCATTAAGCTAATATAAGCATCGACAAGATTCGTATATACGCCGGGAGTACACACAGTTAGGCTGGAGGCTAAATTCTTTATAGTATCTTTTCTTACATCAAGCGAGATGGAATCTAATTTTACTAATCTCACAAGCCCAGATAATATTCCAATGCCATCTCGATAGAATGGTAAATGCCGATTATTCTGTTCAATATCTGAAGCTGAGTAAGTTAGGTAGATTGTTTTAAATCTAACGAGACCGGTTGTATCGAGACCATTTTTATTTGACCATTCAATAAGTTCGTCAATTTTATTTCCGAACGCTTGCTTATATTTGATTCCCTTTTCACTGGAAAAAAATGCCTGTAGTGTTTCGGCAGATTCAGGTAAATCGACATCGACTTTATCGAAGGTATCTATCGTATTATAATCAAAAAATTTCTCAGTAAAGAAAGAATCTAGTTTTAATTGTTGACGTTCTTGCATAAATTTATCCTCGTTTTAGGTGATAAACCTAAAAATTAACAAACAAGGATTTGCAATTAAAATTTATTGTTTTGATAGGGTTAATAGATTTTAGCTATTAATTAAAAAGAAACTAGTTAGAAAATCACCCGATTCCCTTCGGTATTAACATTTTGAGCCAATTCGCGTTCGGATTATTCTTACCCACCTTAAGATTGAATTAAGAATTATCAGATATGATCGGTAAACATAATATTTATTCATTTAATTATAGGTATAGGAAGAAATGGCTAAAATTTTTACTAAAACGAGAATTCAATGGAGGCTTTTACGCACATTCTATAGTGTGGCTAATTTGGCACCTCCAGCACCTAATATTCCTCAGCTACCACCCGAGATCTGGACGAGCATTTTACTTTTTTGCGATTCAAATTCATTACCTATTTTAGCCCAAGTTGGAAAACAACTTAATAAGGTATGTGAGGAATACCGAGAGCGGCATAATATTGAAAAGCCTTCGCCTTCTATCCCCTTTTCTTCTCACGTTGAAAAGTTCCATAATTGGCACAAGCATAAAATCAAAAACCTGCCTCAAGAATCCCCCCAGGAGGCTTCCTATCGCAAATTACTGGCAAGGTTGGTTAGCACGATAGGAACTTGGGCGGCATCATGGGGTGCCGCCAGCTTTATAATAGGTGGCCCCTTAGGCGGGGCAGCAGGCTTAGCCATAGGTTCCGCACTAGGGTTGTTTGCTGGAATAGTCGCCATCATTAAAGAACTATCATTCAGCAGTAAAGTATTTAACCGCTATAATGCATTGGCGTTGATCGCCTATCCTGCAGCATGCCTCATAGATGTCATTGATAATATGGGTGCTGCTTTGATAAAAGGAGCACGAAAAATAGCTACGCTCTTTTCTAAAAAAATAGAAAATAATTTAAATAAAATAGAAGCTACGTCTCGTATGACCACTACTGTTGTCAATAAAGCAATTGCTTCTAATGATCGAAGGATGAACAACCAGAAGATTAAGGCGCCGGTTGAGAATGCAACCTCTGCGAACTCACGAAATATTTCTTATAATTCCTTTGCTACTTGCAATTCTTCGCTCTATCAACCCGCACCAAAATCGAGTGTTAAAAATAATAGTAAGAAATATGAGACTTGGTTTGCTCCGGGATATCAACGATTTTAGGACTTAGTAGTTAAATGGGTCAAATCCTAACAGGGATCAAAAGGGGTCATCTATGGACCCCTTTTTTAACCCGGTAAGTTTTGAACCTAAAGCTGTATTAGGACTTACTATTTCTTTTATTTTGCTCCAGCTCCGCATTGAGTGTATAGGAGGGTGGTACCACTGCTGGTGCTGGCTGAAAGAACATCATTTGAGCCCCATCATTTCGATAGATAGTATGAAAAAAATTATAATAAGGCGGCGGTGGAGGTTGTGGTTCATAGGGATTTGCATCGGGTGGGTAAGCCTCTATCTGTGTTGGAATAAGATAATCAGCAGGTGGTCTAACATCCTCATAAGAGGGATAATGTGGCGGTACAATCATATTAGTATTTTTCTGCAAAGGATTATTAAGATTCTTATAATGCCCATCCATCAGCAGCATTAACCGATCAGATACTTGCTTCACTGTCATTCCTTTAACAATTAATTTATCCTTAAGGCCGAATGAGGTTTCAAATAACGTTCTGATATTGATAGCAAGCCACCCATCAGGTTCAGGTAATTCACTATAACATTCTGCTAAAAACCGCCATTTTTCGCTTACAGGCGTACTTTTATTATAATCTTGTAATTTGCGTGCAACGGGCTGACTTTTATGAAGAAAACTGGGGTTTTCTCCATATTGTCGTATATATTCCGCTCCTAAAAGCTGAATTCTCTCATTGGTTAATTGATCAGGATTTCTATCAATGGCATTGTCCATGATAAAATGAATAAAATCAGCATTACCTTTTTCTAGAAAATAACTAAGTACACTATTCTTCTTTCTAAGAGTAGTTTTTTCAAATACTGATTTTGTAATTGCTTTTCCTGCTTTTTCACATAACTGTTTTGTTTGCTTCATGTCTCCTTTATTCATGGCGTAGATAATGGCAGCACCGATATTGTTTGTAACTTCACCTGGTCTTTCGAGAATAGAATCAGTTATTTCTTTATGACCCTTAACAATAAGAATACTATGTGGCGTTTGGTTTTTTTCATTCCATTTCTCAGGATCAGCGCCGCAATCTAATAGAAGCTGAACGATTTCCATATCATCCGCTTTGGCAGCAAGGTGCAGGCTCGTATTCTTTTCTTTTGTGACAGCCTGATCAAAATCAAAATCCTTTCTTCCGGTTTCTTTTGCTTTTGTTAAAAGTATTTTTGCTAGAGATTTCCAACCTTTTTCAAGACATGTTAGTACGATTTCTCCTAAATTGTCCGGCAAAGTAAAATTAGGATGCTCTGCCATGTTAAGAGCAAGCGTAACATTTTTTGATAGACAAATTTGAAACGGTGTTTTCTTACCAGCATTTAGGTGTGGGTTAGCATGGCAATCCATGAATAATTGAATGAGAGTAAGTGCTTGTTTAACATCTTTTTCTGAAGCAAGTTTTTCTACAACAAGATGGAGCGCACTTTTTCCATCTTTTGTAAAATCTAACCCAAAATTTTTATCTTTTTTAGTTTTCTCTGCTGTTAAAAGAATTTCAGCTATAGATAGCCAGTCTTTCTCAATACATTTAATTATTATTTCTCCTAAATTTGCTGGAAGAATGAAATTTTTACTCGTTACCATAGCGTAAGCTATGTCACGTGTTTTGAAACCACATGCTAGCTGAAACGGCGTTTCAAGGTTTTCTCTTTTTGATGAGGATCGGCACCAAACGCTAGGAGTAATATCGTCAAAAATCTACCTGCACCATTATTCTTTTCTGCAGCGAGATAAAGCGCACTTCTGTTTTTAGAATGCCATGATGCTAAGATACGCTTGGTAGCTTCTTCTCCTAATTTTTCTTTTGTAAAATTCAATAAGTCTCGAACAACGGGCCATTCATTGCATTCAACACCTTGTATTACACCACAACCAATTTCCTCTGTTATTTCAGCAGGGCTTTCAAGGAGTAGCTTAATCATCGATTCCTTTTTGTCTGATTTATCAGAAATAGCAACAGAGAGTGCGCTTTTTACATTATTATTATGGCTATAAGTTTTAAAAGGGTTAGCGCCGTAAGATAATAGAAGTGTTATCGCATCTATATTTCCCTTTTTAATTGCAAGCATTAAACTTGTATAACCTTCTAGTGTATAGGTATTTAAAGAATCAGGTCTCTTTAATTTTTTTTCTTGCTTCAAAAGGAGAGCGGCTAATTTTAACCAACCTTTTTCAACACAGTGATAAACGAGTTCACCGATATTATGGAGAGGAATGAATTTTGCATGTGATGCAATGGTAAGGGCAGCTGTTTCTGTTTTTTCTTTACATGCTAATTCAAATGGAGAGACGTTGCTGTTATTTAGCGTCCTATGATGAGGGTTGGCGTTGTAATCCATTAATAAGTTGACTATCGTATAATCACCCGTTTGAGCGGCATTTTTTGTAGCAGTATAAAGAGCAATTTGATTTTCGTGAGTCCAACTATTTAATAGAGGAGCTATCGCCTCTCCTGCGTTTTCCAATAATTTTTCTGTAAGTGATTTATTATCTTTCGCAACAGCAAAGAGTACGGCCTCAATATTATAATTTGAGATTTTGGCATTGCTATTCATAATGACATTTGTCACGGCATGTTGTTCGCATTGAATAGAAAGAATCAGAGCATTCCAACCATGTTTATTTTGGTGATAAGGATCAGCACCATTATTTATTAATTGTTGAACAAGTCGATGAAAACCTTTTTCAGTAGCATCTAGGATTAGTGAATTGTCATTTTCAAATAAAATTGATGCATCTTCTTTTGTTAATTTCTCGAGAGCAGATTTTTCATCATTTTTTAAAATGGCATTACGTATTTCAGTTGCGTGTTGTAGCGGGGTTTGAGAAGCGGATGTGCTTCGAGTGTGCGCCATAGTTTCCTCGTGATTGTTTAGTTATATGGGAAGAAAATGTATAAAATATCACTATGGGTAGGGGGATTCAATAATTGGAAGGGAAGTAAACTTTTATAGGAAATGACAGTAGGCTACATATCTATAAGCAAAAATAGATTTTGCTCTACCAATTAATGTGTATCCCCACTATGAGTGACATAAGCATTAATAAGATGCGTCGGGAGGGATATCTAAAATCCTGAGCGAACCTTCCATAATCCGCTCAAAGATAGGAGCAGAAACTTGACCACCTTGATGCAGTTTACCTTCAGGATCATGTAAGACAACTGCGATTACTAATCGTGGGTCACTCACGGGCGCCGTTCCCACAAAGGAAGACGTAAAATGATGCTTCTGATAACCATTTGCACCTACTAACCAAGCAGTCCCTGTTTTTCCTGCGACTCGATAACCTGGTACACTTGCAACTTGGGCAGTCCCCCCTTTAAAGGTCACCGCTTCTAATAACACCAACATTTCTTGCGCAATCTTAGGATCCATTACTTGCTCACCTACCGGTGCTTGATCCACGCGTAACAATGAAAGCGGCAGTTTAACCCCGTGATTCGCTAACACTAAATAAGCACGAGCTAACTGTAACGTTGTCACCGACAAGCCATAACCAAATGATAATGTCGCTAACGTGAAAGATCCCCACGGATCATGCTTAATAAGTACCCCACTCTGTTCACCAGGAAAGCCAATATTTGTCGGCTCACCAAAACCAACACGATGTAATAAACTCCATAATTGATTCGGGGGTAAAGACAGCACAATTCTAGCGGCACCCATGTTACTCGATACCTGGAGAATTTGCGCCATACTCAATATATCTGGATGCTTTTTCTCATCCTTCACTTCATGACCACCTACCATCATCCAACCAGGATAAGTATTAACGGTGGAATCAGGTTTATAACGACCCGTTTCTAAAGCACTCGCTTCTGTAAACGCTTTAATAGTTGAACCTGGCTCGAAAATATCGGTCACCGCACGATTACGAAAACGATCACTCATGTGGGCAGGACGATTGTTGGGATTAAAAGACGGTTGATTTACCATCGCCAGAATTTCACCCGTTTTCACATCAATCACTACCGCTGAACCAGAATGAGCTTGGCTTTGTAGCACACCATTTAATAGCTCACGATATGCAAGATATTGAATCCGTCTATCAATGCTTAACACTAAATCATGACCCGATTTTTGTTCCTTCACCGTTTGGATATCAGAAATTTCGCGCCCGAGACGATCTTTAATCACCCACTTTTTACCTGGATCGCCTGATAGCCATTCGTTGTATGATAATTCCAGCCCTTCTTGTCCATGATCGTCGATATTAGTAAACCCAATCACATGCGCAGTGACTTCACCCTCAGGATAATAACGACGATATTCTTGTTGCAAATAAATACCGGGAATTTCGAGCGATTTAATTTGAGCAGCAATTTCTGGCGAGAGTCCGCGCTTTAAGTAAACAAATTCGCGTTTCTGCTTCTGCGCTCGAGTCGCAGTCGCAATTATTTCGTGAGAAGGAATATCCACTAAACGACTAAGGGAGGAGATATTTTCATCGCTTACATCTACTTCTTGCGGATTCATCCATGCGGAATAAACCAGCGTACTAATTGCTAACGGAAATCCATTTCGATCTACAATCATGCCACGAAAAGCAGGAATACTGACAAGGCGTAACACACGTTCATCACCTTGTTGTCTGAGAAATCGTTGATCGAGGATGGTTAAATCGAATAGACGCCACGCTAATCCTGCCACCACCAGCATGATGACAAGCAGCATGAAATAAAAACGCCATGCGATGAAATAAGCCTGAGAATCGGTCTTCACTCGTGAATAATCACCACTGATTTATGGTCTGGTACTACCATATTCAATTTTTCTTCTGCCAATTGCTGTACGCGTGCCTGCATCATCCATGCGCCGCGCTCTAATAGCAACTGCCCCCGCTCTACCCGCAATCGGTTTTGCTCTGCAATGTCATGTTGATAACTTGCATACAATTCCCGCGTAGTATGGGTAACGTAAATCACCCCCAAAGCAGATAGTAATACGCTTACTGTCAACGCACATATCACCATTTGCCACCGATTAAGCAAATGGGTCATAACAAGATGACGAGTTAAAATACCTTGATGAACTAAGCGTGCTGCCGCGTTCATAATCGTTTCTCCGCTATTCGTAAAATGGCACTCCGTGCGCGTGGATTTGCATTCACTTCTTGTTCGCTCGGCTTAATCGGCTTTCCTACCGAGATCAATCGTGAATGAAATGCACTTCCTTTTACTGGTAAACCTCGCGGTAACTCCTCGCCTTTCTCGTGAAGCTTAATAAATTGTTTTACTAAACGATCTTCCAATGAATGAAAACTGATGACAGCCAAACGGCCACCAATGGCTAACACTTCTAAGGCTTGAGTAAGCGCCAATTGTAAATCAGTTAATTCTTCATTGATAGCGATACGTATCGCTTGGAAGCTACGTGTCGCTGGGTGTTTATCTTGCGGTTTCTTTTGCTTTGGCATCACTTGTTTGATGATCTCAGCCAGTTGCAACGTGGTGGTGATAGGGGTTATCGCACGGGCAGCTACAATCGCACGTGCAATACGGCGTGAACATTTTTCTTCGCCATATTGCCATAACACATCCGCTAACGTTTTTTCATCGACCGTCGCAAGCCACTCTTTAGCACTGACGCCACGGGTCGTATCCATGCGCATATCTAATATTCCACTGCGCACGAAACTAAAACCACGTTCAGGATTATCTAATTGAGGAGAAGACACACCTAAATCAAATAAAATACCAGTGACGTTGCCCACCAAATTTAATTTAGTGAGTTCTGTTTGTAAATGCGCAAAGGAATGATGAATAATCGTAAATCGTGCATCGTGCGCGAAATGATGTTTTGCATAAGCACACGCTTCAGGATCTTTATCGAAAGCAATTAATCTGCTGCTAGCATCTAAGCGATTTAAAATGGCTTGGCTATGGCTGCCGCGGCCAAAGGTGGCATCGACGTAAACGCCATGAGGAGCAAGGACGAGATGATCAACAGTCTCGTTTAATAGGACTGGAACATGTTGTTGAAACATATCGTTCATGCGGCAAGCTGCCATATTTATTGTTAACTCCACACTACAGCGAAATAGACTTCACTTCATCAGGCAAGCTGGAATCAGCATGGGATTCTTCATCCAGCCATTGGGTGCGACATTTTTCCCAATGCACTTCATCCCATAACTCAAATTTCTTTCCCTGCCCGACTAGCACAGCGTCTTTCTTTAAACCAGCGTAATCACGTAATAACGTGGGTAAAAGAAGACGGCCCTGCGCATCCATTTCCACATCGGTTGCATGCCCAATCAGCAAACGCTGAATACGGCGAGCAGCCGGATTAAAACTGGGTAGGCCAGCTAACTTCCTTTCGATGTCCTCCCATTCTGGCAGCGGGTAGAGCAGCAAACAGCGCTCTTCCGTATCAATTGTTAACACCACTGTATTGCGACTATCCAATTGCAGTCGCTCACGGTACCGGGTCGGCATGACAATTCGGCCTTTGGGATCGATCTTAATTCCAGTAATGCCGCGAAACATAGTGGTCTTGCCCTCCGGAGAGTTTCACAAGGCGCCTTCACCTTCTCTCCCAGTACCCTTGACTTAAAAACAGTCAGAAATGCCTTGTAGGTAATAGTAAATATACCACAATTTTCCACAATAAAACACTTTTTGCCACAAAGTTCCACAATAAGGGTAAAGAGGGAGCCACAAGGGGTGGGACCTCTGTCATCCCGTAAAGCTGTGTCATCCCGGCGAAGGCCGGGACCCACGCTAAAATAGGCCTCTGAGGCCAGGATTATAAACCACACGTTTGTGTTAAAGATGGATCCCGGCCTTCGCCGGGATGACACAGGTTTACGGGGTGACAGATTTTGATACTTATTTACCAGACAGTAGTACGCAAAGAGAGGATAATTCCATAACACAATGGATAATAATTAAAATTCAATGAGCCAGTCGATAAGCCGGGTTCTGTCGTGGGCAACCATTTATCTGGGATGCTTGTCACCAAACACCTCAAGCGACCTACCCGAACTCAGTACGGGTCATACTATCGAGCTCTGTTTGATCTTGCTCCAAGTGGGGTTTACCTTGCCATCGCTGTTACCAGCCATGCGGTGCGCTCTTACCGCACCTTTTCACCCTTACCTCGCATCACATTGCGTGGCGGTTTGTTTTCTGTGGCACTTTCCAAAGGCTTGCACCTTCCAGGCGTTACCTGGCACTTCACCCTGCGGAGCCCGGACTTTCCTCTCTATCCAAGAT
Source organism: Gammaproteobacteria bacterium (assembly GCA_021324335.1). Taxonomy (GTDB): domain Bacteria; phylum Pseudomonadota; class Gammaproteobacteria; order DSM-16500; family DSM-16500; genus Aquicella. The sequence goes on along the minus strand of JAJPJH010000106.1, from coordinate 22,318 downwards.
AGAGCGGCTGCCTGACTGGCTCGGGGAAAGTGTAGCACATTAAGAGGAGATTACATACGGGGCTTTTTAGGGGAACAGTCAAGACTCATCTGCACCTCTGTCACCTCAGCAACACACTGAAAGAGATAAACTAACTCTTTCTTACCCATTGCCTGCGCTCCTGATGAGTGAAATAGGGAAATACCCGGCTTTTGCTGCTTAGGCAGTAAATCAACATGGTATTTAGTCTCGAAGTTCCGAACATATTTATACGCTTCTTTCACTTTAGCATGCAGTTCAATCAGCTTAGTATGATGCTTAATAATGCCCAGTTTATCTAATTTACTAAAAAGCTCATGCAATAATGATAGATCGCGTAATATCGAAAAAGAAACAAGCGAGAGTTTATTTTTAATTTCTAATTGCGGTAAACAGCGAGTACGAAAAGCAATTTCGCTCGCATACGGGCCTTTTGCTGATCGGTTATTAATACAGCTCGCAAGAAATTCAGCGATGTCTTTTTTCTCAGTTTCTTCCAACAGCTTTTTACTATTTAATGACGCCTGCAAAAGATCGATTGGTGTCGTCATGAGCGCCCTTCCTCCCTAACCTTGGCCTTGTAACCTTTATACGTGTCAATTCGCTGCTGGATATCGCGCGAAAAAATATCCATAAACTTTTGCAAGTCTTCTTCGTAATGTGCTTCATTCCCTTTTTCTTGGACTTGGAAAAAAAGAAACTCTCTCGCGCAAATGTTTCGGATGTCTTCGATGACGTTGGGATACAACTTATCTAAAATATGATCAGGTAAAGCATCTATTACTTTCCGAATGACTGTTTCCATTTGATCATGTGTCATCCCCATCACGCCCTTAAATTGCGCGTCTGATTTAATATTGAATACAACTTCACATAAATCGCATACGGTATGGGTAACATCGTCCGCAAATGCGAGCTTTTTCGCTTCCATTATCTTATTCCCTTATCATTTATAAAACCCAAGCTCATATTTAAAAGTATAACACTACTTCTTTTTCGCCAGGGCCATTTCGTATAGCACATTCTTGCGTTCACCTGTAATTTCACTGGCTAAGGCAACAGCCTGCTTTACAGGTAATGTTTTGAGCAAAATATCCAGGACTTCTTCGGGAATCACCTCCTTGGTTTTGCTTGTTTTTTCCTCAATACCCTCAACTAGAATCACAATTTCACCACGCTGTTCGGCAGCCTGGCTCGCATACCGCTCTGCTAGCATTTGTAAGCTAGCCGTTAAAATGGATTCGTGTAGTTTAGTTAATTCGCGGGCAACGGCTGCTTTTCGTTCAGGGCCAAAAACATCTCGCATGGCTTCTAAAGCCGCAAGTAAGCGATGGGGAGCTTCATAGAAAACCATGGTGCGAGGTTCATGTAAAAGCCGTAGCAAACGATGGCGACGAGCCTCGGGCTTTGCAGGCAAAAAGCCTTCAAAAGTAAATCGATCAGTGGGTAAGCCCGCAGCACTCAGTGCCGTAATAGCAGCACACGGACCAGGGATAGGAACCACTTTGATCCCGCGAGCTTTTGCCTCTCGTAATAGTGGAAAGCCAGGATCACTGATTAACGGTGTCCCAGCATCGCTGATGAGGGCGATAGATTCGCCTTGTGCGATACATTCAAGCACAATTTTCAACTGTTCCCGCTCATTAAATTCGTGTAAAGAAAGCATTGGCTTTGCAATCGAATAGTGTTTTAATAGCGGGCCGGTGTGACGCGTATCTTCTGCTGCAATCCGGTCCACGCTTTTTAACACCTCAATCGCCCGCAATGTGATATCCTGCAGATTACCAATCGGTGTTGCAACAACGTATAATATTCCTGTTCTGTCTTTTTGCATAAGAGAGCCGTACTAATGAAAAAACAGTCGCTATTAGGTTTAATGATGATCACTGTCATGGGATTAACCAGCTGCTCATCCATTTCGTTCCCTTCTTTTACACCCTCGGCTGCAGAAAAGCCAGCCCCTTCAGCTCATACGGGAACGTATAATACTGCGCTATGGGAAGGCGGCCCGACAGACGTTTGGAGCAAGTTGGAGCAACAGTCTTCAGCAAAATTAACTGCTATGCAAAATGACACGGCTGATCCGGAGCAAAAAGCCTGGATACAACTCGCATTAATCAGCAAGCACAACAGTACGAATACACCGCAATTAGCACGTGCTCTCATTGCATGGCGTGAACAGAATCCTGGCCATCCAGCAAATACTTTATTGCCCAGCGATACCACCTTAAATCAGTTGCAAACGACGCCACCTCCGCAGCATATTGCTATCTTATTGCCGCAGCATGGGCCTTATGCTTCCTCCGGGCAAACGGTACGAGAAGGATTTTTAAACGCTTATTACGCTAACCTTTCGAAAATGGGTAATCAAAGTGTAAAGTTTTATGATACCGCTACTTCCAATGATATGGCTGCTCTCTACCAACAAGCGATATCCGAAGGAGCGGATTTTATTATTGGACCCCTCACAAAAGAAAATGTACAGCAATTAAGCCGATCAGGCTCATTTAATGCCCCTACTTTGGCGCTAAATTATACCGACATCAGCTGGGGTTCCCTCCCTACTAATTTTTATGAATTTGGATTATTACCTGAAGATGAGTTAACGCAAATGGCAAATCGTGCCCGTAGCGATGGAAGTTCACGGGCAATTGTGATTGCGCCTGCCACTGCGTGGGGCAAACGGATGGTATCTGCTTTCTCTAACCGTTGGGAATCTGCGGGTGGGAATATTCAACAAACATGGTATTACTCCGCTAATACCAATTTTAATCAAGAGATCGCTAAGCTTTTAAATGTGAACCCCAATACTGATAAACAACTCTCGCGTGAAGGGAATGATAAAGCAACCCTCGAAAAACAACGTCGACATGATTTCAATGTCATTTTCATTTTTGCTCAATCACAAGAAGCCCACCAAATTATTCCCTTACTGCGTTATTACTATGCGAATGATGTCCCCATTTACGCCAGCTCTTCGGTTTATTCAGGATCACCTAATCCAACCCAAGATGTCGACTTAAACGGTGTCATTGTTTGCGATACGCCATGGAATAGAGAAATCGCCCATGCAGGCAAAGGATCTGGGAATCGTCTTAATGCCGTTGGACAAGATGCTTATTTACTCAGTCAAACCTTACCGCGCCTGACTGCGCTACCTAATTTCCCGATGTATGGTTCAACAGGGGCGTTAGTACTTTCTTCTAATCATCAAATCCACCGTCGTGTTCCTTGCACAGCGATACAAAATGGACTCTTTTAACCGGCAAGAAAAAGGTGGGCAGGCGGAAGAAGAGGCTTGCAAATTTTTGCAAGCCCATGGATTACGTTTGCTGCTGCGCAATTATCGCTGTTATCATGGCGAAATTGACTTAATTATGCAGGACCAAGAGCACATCGTGTTTGTGGAAGTACGCAGTCGGCAGCGTACGGATTATGGGAATGCGCTGGAAAGTATTACACCCACCAAAATCAATAAAGTGATTAAGGCAGCCAAACACTTTTTGCAGATTAAAAATTGGCTGTACCGGGTAAATAGCCGCTTTGACGTGATTGCTATCCATCCCGTAGCAGGCAAAATGCAGATTGATTGGATCAAAAACGCATTTGAGGCTAGAGCATGAATAATATTATTGACCGTATTAAATTGAATTTTACCGAAAGTATTCAAATAAAAATTAATTCCGCGGATTCGCTATTAAATATTATTGCAGAAGCAGGGGAAGAAATTGTCCAAGCATTATTAGAGGGCCATAAAATTCTGAGCTGTGGTAATGGGGGATCAGCGTGTGAAGCCTTACACTTTAGCTCAGAAATGCTCAATCGCTTCAAGCAAGAACGCCCTGGGTTACCTGCTATTGCCCTTACTGCTGATATGGCAACGGTAACTGCCATTGGGAATGATTACCACTTCAGCGATATTTATGCCAAGCAAGTCCGGGCATTAGGTCAACCTAATGATTTGTTATTAGCCATTTCCACGAGCGGCAATTCCATCAATATCATCAATGCAATTAAGGCAGCACATGATAAAAACATGCGGGTGATTGCACTAACCGGACATGATGGTGGTAAAATAGTCGACCATTTGCATGAGAAAGATATTGAAATACGCGTCCCTGCTTATGATACGGCACGCATTCAAGAAACGCATTTGCTGGTAGTGCACTGTATTTGTGACATCATTGATTTTCGATTATTTGGTCATGGAGAAGTAGTAGTATGAAACGATTGCTAACGATTATTAGCCTAGCCTTATCTTTGCAAGGATGCATTTTTGTCGTGGGTGCAGCCGCAGGCGCTGCAGCGGTAGCCGTGGTGTATGATCATCGAACAATTGCAAATAGCTTAGAAGATAATAAGATTGCCAATAAAATTTTGGATAAAATTCGCGCTGTGCCTAAGTTATACGAGGAAAGTCATATTGATGTCACCGTCTTTAATCGGGTAGTGCTGTTAACAGGTGAAACGACCACCCCCGAGGGACGGCAGCAAGCAGAAGACATTGCTAAATCCGTTCCAGACGTGACCCGCGTTTATAACCAAATTTCTATCCAAGGACCGACATCAACATTAACACGGACGAGTGATTCTTGGATTAGCACCAAAGTAAAAAGCTTGATGCTGGCGAATGAAGATTTAAAATCAGGCAGCATTAAAGTGGTGACAGAAAATGGGGTGGTGTATTTGATGGGTATTGTCAGCCGCCAACAAGCAGATATCGCAGTAGATATTGCGCGCCAAGTATCTGGCGTACAGAAGGTAGTGAAAGTATTTCAATATACAAATTGATGCACCCATGCCAGAAAATCAAACGCCTCTCAGTCCGGAAGTAAAAGCTCATTTTCAGCGGCTAAGAAGCCGCTTATCATTCGACATAGCCTTCATGTACAAGCCAACCCCTGAGCAAGAGGACACTGCTATTCAGGCGGCCTTGCGTGCTAATTTCACGCTGCCTATGAATTTAGGTAAAACCATACTCCGATGTATGAAGCGTGATTGGGTAAAATTAGCAAACACCCTTTTAACCAAAGCAACTCTCCATGGAAGAAAAGAGTTTAATTTAGATATTGCTACGACTAAAAAAGGCCTTACCAGCATACAAATTGCTGCGAAAAAAGGGAACCTCGCAGCAGTTAAGCTTCTATTAGCTTATGGGGCCAATCCCTTTCAGTTAAGTCGTGGGCTTTTACAGGAAAGTGCTCTCACTTATGCTCTGAAAGGAGGCCATCAGGAAATAGTGGATTCAATTCTTGAAAGTTCCGCCCCTCTTTCAGCAGGAATCGCCAAAGCTATTGCTATTAGTGTTTTTACTGATCAACTAGCATTAACTCGAAAATTATGTGAGAAGGCAAAAAAAGAGCTTGCTAGAGAAGTGCTCGCAGATTGGCTCATAAATGGGGTGAGATCGCTGGCTATTGCTGTGGGGAATCGAAATAAAGAGTTGATCCTACTATTGATGGACTATGGTGCTAATCCACATCTGGAAGATGAGTACCCTCATCCCACCGATAAAAGCCTCAGGGTGCGTAAAACCCCTTTTCAATTAGCTCATAAATTAGAGGATGAATCTGTTGCTGTCACTATCGCCTCTCATCCTGACTTTCTTCCGCCTGACGACGTCGCAAAAGTGGTGTTTCAATCGGTTCAAAGAGGTTGGATAACTTTAACCCGCTTACTATTGGAAAATGCCAGAAAATATCATAAAGATCTTTGTTTAAATACGGTGAAAGAAAATGAAAAAACCAGCATACACATTGCCGCTGAACAAGGAAATGTGGCTGCTGTGGAACTGTTATTAGGCTATGGGGCAGGGTTAGGAGAGTTGAGCAAAAAAATAAATGGTATGCCGAGTGGGCAAATTAGAGAAATAATTGTGGAATATATCACCCACCTCTATGGTGTGAAATATCCTGATCATTTAACGAATAATTATATTCACAAATTAGGTGATGAATACATCCAGAAATATGGAGAAGAACCCTCTCTTTGGAGTCGGCATCGAAGCCAGCCCGTTGCAAAAATGCTTCAGAATTTTAGCGGAACATTAAGCAAAGAACGATGGGAATTTTTGGCGTCTTGTTATGGAAAATTAGCTAATCATAAGGGGGATCTGGCGGCAAAGATAAGACAATTATTTCATTCTGCATTTAGAGAGGAAATTAATTATAGTGGGTTAAGTATTTCGCAAGTAGAAACGTTGCTGATGTCAAAGATAGCGGCTCATTATCCCCCTCCCCTCTCATTTCCTAATGATCCTCCACCACCTTATTCTCAACTGTATCCCCATTTGATTAATCAGCCTGTTAGTGAGGTTCACCCCCCATCGACTCCTCCACCCACGGGGGATGCTTACTTATATCCCTCTCTAGTAGGAAATGAATTCATTAATCCCCCGGTACTAAATGAAATTGAGGAAAACCTTACGGCTTGGGCACTCACTTCTGCTCAGCCACCTGTTGCTAATGAACAAGAGTTAATTTCATTTGAAAAAGAGCCTGAGCAGCCGTTGTCTTCTACTATCTCTTCTGCACAATTAACAGAACGGACGTTGATGGATTTGACAGAGGAAGAAATTAAGCAGATAACACAACCCACGATGCAACTAAAATCACCGGGTCGCCATGGATTATTTAGTCAGGTGCGGCAGCCTACTTCTGAGGAGCTGGTTAAACAACTGGCATCTATCTCTGTTCCAAAGGGGCCTTTGCTTTTTGTAGATGACGCTAGAACAAATATAGCTCCGAGAACACAGCTTAAAGGTTAACCAACATGAACTTTAGAGGCTTTGAAGTTGAAAAGTTTTTATGGTACGTTCACATTTATTAGCTTATCTATTCTAAAATAATAAAGAGAAAAAAGATGACACAAAATCGACTGCTTTCCATTCTTGAAGAATCATCCGTTAAAGATAATATAAGAGAAATAATATTCCAAAGTATCATTAAAAATCAGTTAGATTTAGCACGCATCCTATTAGAAGCAGAAAAATTTCTTGGCAAAGAGGATTTCGGCTTAAATACTGTTACCCCACATGGGATGACGAGCATACAAATTGCTGCCAGAGAAGGAAATACTGCGGCTGTAAATCTTTTATTAGATTATGGTGCTGATCCTTTTCAAACAAGCCAACAATCTTCCTGGGAAAGTGCATTCACCTTGGCTCGAGACAAACACCATGATGATATAGTCAATTTGATTCTAAAAAGCTCTGTCCCTCTCACGCCAGATATTGGTAGCGCTATCATCGATACGGTATTTGATGAAGACCTAGAATTAACACAAAAATTATGTGAGAAAGCAGGAGAAAAAATTGTCAGAACCATCTTCACCCAGTGGCTCAGACATGGTGTTAGCCCTCTGGGGATTGCTGTAAAAAAGGGTAATGAAGCATTGGTGTTATTATTGATGCAGTATGGCGCTAATCCCCATCAAGTAGATAAGCATATTAATCCACAGACTAAAACCGTTATAGCCACTCTGACTCCTTTTCAATTAGCCTATGAGCTAAAAGATGAATCCCTCGCTATCGCTCTTGCATCCCATCCTAATTTTCTTCCGCCTGAAAATGTGGGGAGTTTTGTACTTGCTGCTGTTCAAAAAGGTTGGGTAAAGCTAACACGTGTACTATTGGAAAATGCTAAAAAATATGAGAAAGATCCCGGTTTAAATACTTTTAAAGAAGAAAACAAAACCAGCATACAAATTGCTAATGAGCAAGGAAATGTCGAAGCGATGGAGTTGTTATTGTTTTATGGTGCAGAGCTAGACCCGCTGAATGAAAAAATAGAAGAGATGACTAGCAGTGTTGAACAGCCTCTACCTCAAAGTAGAGAACAATATATAGCTGACTCCTATGACGTCAAGCATCTCGATCACTTAACTGATAGTTACATTCAAAACTTAGGCAATGACTATATCCAGAAATATGGAGAACAGCGTTCTTTTTGGCATAGAGACCAACCAGTTGCAAAGAAACTTCGTGACTTTAAAGGAGCACCGAGTAGAGCGAGGGGGGAATTTTTAGCATCTTGCTATGGGGAATTAACCAATCATAAAGGAACTCTCGCCAACGGGATAAGGCAGGCATTTGAGTCTGCCTTTGAAGAAAAAATTAATTATGAGGGTTTGAGTGTAAAGCAAGTCTCAGAATTGCTAGCATCGAAAGCTCAGGCTTATTGCTCCCTTCCTCCTTCGCTTCCTGTTCCATCTATCCCTGATACCTCAACTCCCTATGCGAGTCCTGTCCAAACTTCGGTGCCATCATCACCTTATTCTCACCTCTATCCCAGCGTGGATGAAGAAGGTATTCTTATTTCCCCTTCTACTTCTCGTTTATATCCCTATCAAGTAGGGAATGAATTCATTAATCCGCCGCTGCTGAAGGAAACTAAGGAAGAACTTGTGGCTTTGACATTACCTGTTACTCAGCAGAATGAAATCAAGAAAGATGCGGAGCTAATTTCATTTGAAGAAGAAGCTGAAGAGCGCTCGGCTTCTACTATCTCGTCTGCAGAATTATTAGAACCCACGTTGATGGATTTAACGGAGGAAGAAATTAAACAGATGGCGCAGCCAGCAGCTCAACAAAAGGCACCGGGGTTGTATGGATTATTTAATCAGCCCCGACAGCCTACTTCTGAGGAGTTAGTTAATCAGTTGAAAGCAATCTCTGTTCCAAAGACCCCTTTACCTTCTACTTCTACGAAAACGCCAGTAAAAGAGGCTTGTTTGGCAGCAGAATCAGAGGAGACGCATTATTATACAATTAAGAAATTCAAATAATAATTAATCGCGGGGGATTCCTTATTCGCCAACAATAAAAAGTAGCGGTGTAGAAAGCTACAAGCACTTTTACAAACTTACCAAGTTCTGATAAGTTGATGGCATATATTTTAGTATACGGTTTAATTTTTTGTTTTCTAGCCAACTAATAAAAAAGGACGAGTAACGATGCAATCTCATGCCTCAATTGAGAAAAACTTAAAAAATAAAGCTGCAACCGTCACCGCTTCTAATAAACTCATTGATTGTCAAAAACATAAAAATGATAAATTTAATGAAATCATGGAACAGTTAGGCAGAGCTGCGCTCACATCTCTAAAGAAACATGATTATGAATTAGACCCGTTAGTAGGTGATTGGTCCTGTCAATTGCGAACACTTTGGTTAATAAAGCTAATCCAGGAAAGTGATCTCGATCACCTTTCTCGTGAGCAGTTACAGATTTTAGGTATTTATAAATTTTTAACAGACTCGATTGCCCCTGTAAGAGATGAGTTTTCTATGATTACCTCCCAAGCAACGAATATTAAGTATTGCCCTGTTGAGCTCGGTAAGATATCTAATAAGGAACTAAGAATTCACTACGGAACGGCTAAAAAACGATTGGCTTCATTCATCACTGACTATTTAAGCAGCTTGATTGCTAACAGTCATATCGAGGATAAAGAAGCTATTTTAGAAGTGTTTAATCAGCCAACTTATACCGAGTTTTCAGCGATACCAATTCGCATAGTGGAATTTTTTACTGGCTATTTAGCAATTATGCGATTAGCTATCGAACATCAAATTTCACTTGTTATAGCGTTATACCAATTTAGTTTAGATAATGAAGGCAAATATAGCCTTACTGGTGCTAATACATTGCTTTACCAACCTACGGAAGCAGGTTATGAGTGTATAGAGGATAAAACAGATTTATTTAGTCCGAGTATCGTTATGGAGATGTACACCGCCCTCACCCCCGCAAACAATAACAATAAGCTAACAAACTCTCACTTCTTAAATTATCCTGATTTTGAGCAATTTTGTAGTGAATTTAAAAAACAAGACATTATGAAAATTATTTTAGCAATTGCTGCTACGCATGCTCAATTTCCACCCCAAGCATGGTTAATCCAAGAGGGGAAAAAATGCTATTTGGCTGAAACGATGTGTGAATCCCATGAAAAACTTAAAAATCTCTTTCAAGACTATTTCTTTTGGGGCATTAGAAATAAAGTAGGCACAGCTAAATACTATTCTAGCAATTATGGATTTTTTAAGGACCCTATTGCGATCAATATACATCATGTTTATGTATCAAACTTTCGATGCGGTAGATCGTAAATTAAAAAAACAATTTTCTTCCACAAAAAATGTTGCGGCTGATTTAAATGCAGTAGATCATAGAAGCCCTAAAATTTAATAATTTAGAAACGATGGGCTATACCAGCTATTTACATCCTAAATTTTCTGCTGGTATTGCCTCGTCTGCATCATATAACTATCTGGTTCCTCTTTATTGATAGCAGGATGATCAAACAACTTAAATCCGCTTTTAGAAATAATAGCGCCGGTTGGAGTTTTATGCGTAACCATTGCTCCCTTAGCTGCTGCCTTTTCTAAAACCCACTGAAAAAAATAATTTGGCAAAAAGAATTTGGTTGAATTAATATCATTCAGCTTTTCTACAAACTCATCCATTGTCATATTGGCAAATTCAGGCACTTTATTCAAAACTGCTAGATTACTTTTAAATCCTTTACAACACATATCAATCAAATAATCTCCCAATGCTTTAATCTCCCACCCTTCCCTGTTATACATCACCTCTGAGACAAAACGATTGGGATCAGAAAATACGATTTTTTCATTATCGCGCCTATCTCGCACAGCATTCCATACCCCTTCTACACGCGAGGGATATTTCAGCAATGTAACTAGGCCATGCAAAATATCCTTCACAGTGATTTCTTTTTCCCCGTTCTCTACATAAGCTAAATTAATCTCTCCTTTTTTTATTGCATAAATCAGAATTAAATTTTGCAACATGTGGGCAAGAGGGCCATGGAGTAGTCCCATTAAAATAGAAGCTTCAACAACAAATTTTTCTTTTACCATCTCATTTCCAAGCTCTTTATCATTAAATCCAAGCCACTGATGGATGGTTTTATCTAGGGCTATGTCATACGGCATAAATTTCCAAATTAAAAATTCTTGCAACGCTTGACCGCGATGAAAGCCTTTATAATCCGGCGAAGGGATAGGATAGCGAACTTGATCAATTATTCTAAAATAGAAAGGATTAGTCTCGTGGTCTAATCCAGGGAATTGCTGTGCTCGGGTAGTTTGGTAATGGTCTAGAAATTCTTTATTGGCTAATTTCAAATAGGGAATGCAATTACGTGGTGTTTTTAGCAGCGAATGAAATTGGGCGATAGCCAATTTAACTGCCACCCCTTTGGAGGTGGGAATATTTTTTTTAAATGCTTTAGGACCAAACAAATACACATAAGCTGCGTCTACATCTAATGAATAAGCATCTGTTACAAATTCTTTTACTTGCTTAGCGGGAGCAAGAAGCTTCCGGAGGGATAAGCAAATTTTATCTAATTCAGTGCTTTTGCTGGGAGACATGAAATAGGCCGTTCTAGCGAGACTCAGGGAACTTGCCATCACTGCTCTCGCCTCAGGATCTCCTTGGAAGTACCAATCTTCTATTACTTTTAATAAATCCCTCAACATCTCAACATCTTCTTCTAAGCATGCTTTTTCTAAAACAGTCCATGTTTTGCTTCGGATCGCACATAATTTCGCATAACAGCCAGTTTCTTGTGCTTTGGTTAAAAGCAAATCGCGGAGATCATTTCTCCGGCAGTAAAATAATACGCTTCGACCCAAGCCGTCTTGAGCTAGCAAAGAAGCATGATGTTCTAACAGTAATGTGACTAATTCCTTAGCACGGGACTGGCTCGTTACAGCTTTCATTAAAGGGGTGATGCGATTATATTCGTTATCAAAACCTGATGTGCCTTCATCAATAGGGACGCCATAGTGAATTAACTTTGCTGCTACCTCAACCAGTTCATTTTCTACGGCGATATAAAGGAGGGACTTGTCATAGGTTCTATTTACAGATGGTATTTTAGAGGAGAATCGCTCTTGCTGACGTAAGTGATGGAAAGATTCTGGGCCATATTTTTCGATAAAATTGTCTAGCGCTTGGAGAGCTGCTTTTTCGTTGCCTGCGAGTAGGTTTTCGGTGAATAGTTTATAGGAGGTTAATTTAATTTCTTCTTCTGGGTTTTTATTGTTATTTTCAGTTGGAATGGGCATCGTGTTTGCTCAAAAATTTGCTTACATTTTATTTTGATTTTCTGTAGCCCGCTCTACAGCCAAATCCACCAATTTCAAATTATCATTCTCGAGAAATACTGCAATAAAAGTACCTTTTGAAGAGGCGTCAAATGAAATATTTTCGTTATTGTTATCAAGCACTCTATTATTTAGCATTAGGCTCTCCATTGATATTATTTTTTCTTACGGAAGCGTATTTCTGCAGCAAATTCTCTGTTTGACAAATATAGCTTCTTACACTTAAGAAGCTATATTTACATATTTTTCATGTCCTGTTAGCCAGGGCTGCCTGGAGGAACCAGCGTGCTAACTGATAAACCGTTAGACGCCTTATCATAACCATTCACTTGCGGGTTGTTTACGGGAGATGGCTGAAAAAGTTTAATATTGTGGGTATCAGGCGAAGGGCTCGCTGATAAACTGCTAGAAGCATTCGCATAACCCGCTTGCTCCCCATTCAATTTGTTTACAGGTGATAGAGGCCGTTGTTGAAAAAATGTAATATTTTGGACAACTGCATTCCCAGTTTTTTGCTCCATATCCCTCGTTTCTTTGACCTCTCCTTCCAGAGCACACTGACTATACTCCACTAACTCAGCAAAATATAGCTCCATCAGCGTCTCTACCAATTCTACTGAGGCTGCTGGATTTTCCTTCATTATATCGCCAAAAAAAGCTGCACCTGCATCTATAGGGTCAATCTTTTCTTTCTTAACTAAACCGGTGATAAGCCTCTTTAATTTATCCACATCATCTACACCACGTCTCACCATTCTCGCAACAGTTTTACTATAGCAGTCAAGCATCTTGTCTTGGTTTCGAGAGTTTTTTTCATTACTTCCTTGTGGTGTTCTACTTTCGGAAGGTAATTGGGCGTCATTATTGGAACTTTTTCTTCTTTTCATTTCTGGGGAAGAACTTGGAGGTGAACTGCCAGGAGAAAAATCTTTTCTAGCCTTGTTCTTATTATTGTTCTCTTCATCACTTACATTTTGTGCATCACTCTCTGCTGTACCACTAGTTATCATAGATCGCCCCGTAATACTACTCGTAATTGGAAAATTAATATTATTATTAAAATGATATTTAATTTCTTGATTCGGAAAGGCACACTTTGCAAAACTCTCAATAAGCGTTGATTCATCAACTTTTTGAAAGTCATTTTTTAGCTTAAATGTAATATTAACAAAAGAATCTCGATTACGACCAACCTCCTCCGCACGCTCACCTGTTATATTAGCTATCGGAGGGAAGAGCTTTTCGTCATTAAATAAAATGTTTAATCTAGGTCTTTGGCTATCAAGTTTTTCTAACATTGCAAGACAATCTATAAGCTCTGCTTCCACATGTTTTATTGCCTGGGGTAAAGTCCAAATGGCTGCATTATTACCCCGCTTACGAAACGCCTCTGCACTCGGTGTCAGACTTTCAATCCTTTCTTCCTCAGAGCATACTTTATAGTAAGAAGTAGAAGCATCTAATATATTCGCTTCATCAATTTGCCGAAGGTTGGGATATCCAAATTCCTTAAAGTTTTCATATTCTTCTTTTGTACATGCAATGATAACCATTTTTTTTTCATGTAGTAAATCTAACGCTTTTTTATTTTCTTTTAACCACTGCTTAGTAGCATTAACATCTGCCATATTAGGATACAACTTCAGGATATAACCAGCATAAGGCTTCAAATTTTCATTAAGATCGACCAGCATTGCAGCTAATTGTTCTTTAGTAAAACCTTTCTCATACCCAATACACTTCGGTATCTCAATCCATACACCTAGTAGATCAATAAGAATCTTTTTTCCCTTAGCTAAGTAGTCTATGTATTTTGGTATTTTTTTAAACGCTTCTGGACTTATTATATGCGTCATCTTTTACCCTCCCCAAAAAATTATTTATATTATAATAAAATAGGTATAATACTACATATTTTGTAATACTTATGCCATAAGATAGGAAAATGTTAAAGATAATATTCAACCTAATGATATGTTATTTAGCAAAATTAGTTCATTTCTCTCTTCTTGAGTGCACTTTTTTTGTTATATAATCTCGAAATTGTCTATTTAGTGGTATCTTTAAATGGATGGGCGCAATCAGTTATGAGTAAGATAAAAATCCTCCCCCAGAACGAGCTTACAAGGCGGTTGGCTCGTTATGAACAGGAAATAGAAAAACTGAAAGCAGAAAATGAAAGGCTAAAGAATATCTACAATGATACCTCTGATGGGTTTTCTTTTAAAGAAATTCTCGCTTTGATGCCGGGAAACGTCTTCTGGAAGAATAAAGATGGTGTTAGTTTAGGCTGTAATAATAATCTTGCTAAATTTCTTAAACTCAACTCTCCTGACGATATTATTGGAAAACGTAATTCTGATTTCATGCCTGAAGAACTTGCCAGAAAGTTAGATGAAATTGATCAAGAAATTATGGCATCCAAAGAAGGAAAATTCATTGAAGAAACCGGCATAAATGCTAATCAAGAACCAGCTATCTTCTTTTCCCAAAAAATACCTCTTTTTAATAAAACCGGAGAAGTAATAGGAATCGTCGGAATCTCAATTGACATTACAGAACGTAAAAAAATCGAACGAGAATTAAAAGAAGCCAAAGAAAAAGCCGAAGCTTCTAATCGGGCAAAGTCCCAATTCCTAGCTGTTATTAATCACGAGTTACGAACGCCCTTAACTAGCATCCTGGGCTTAGTCAACTTCTTAAAGAAAGGTAACTTATCGCCTGAGGAAGAAAAAAGTATTGTAGAAGATTTAGATAATTGCTCACAGAATTTATTAAATTTAGTAAATGATGTTTTGGATTTCAGCCAATTAGAAGCAAAGAGATATATAGCCATTATTACACCTGTCGAATTAAAAGTTTTTTTATTGGGGATTTCTCGTATTCTTGCTCCATTAGCCAAAAACAAAAATCTCACCTTAAAATTGGAAGTAGATAAAAAATTACCCCCTTTTATTCTCACTGACCAACGCTTATTACGCCAGATATTAATTAATGTCATTACGAATGCGATTAAATACACAGATAAAGGGCGAGTCATTATTCAAGCACGAAGCATCAAAGAAATAGGCAATAAAGTAACGATAGAAGTCGTGATTACTGATACGGGCCGAGGAATTCCCACTGACAAAATAAACCAAATTTTCGAACCTTTTCAGCAACTAGAAGATCCCTATACGCGTCAATCAAGTCGCAGCGGAACTGGACTTGGCCTCGCCATCGTGAAAAGACTTGCTGCATTACTTAATTTAAGCATTAACGTACAAAGTGAAGTAGGAAAAGGAACAACTTTCAGCTTGATAGGTGAATTCACTATAGGTAATGACTCTAAGGCTCAAAAAATAAATTCATTTACGCCTAAAGTCATTTCAAACATCCCCCAGCATAAATTTAAAGTGCTGCTTGTCGAAGATGATCCTATCGTACAAAAGATTCACCACAAGATGTTGATGGAATTAGGTGCTACTGTTGAAACTGCCTCTTCAGGCAAAGAAGCATTAAGCCGCATTAAGGGTCAAGACATCTTATTCATAGATATTGGATTACCTGATATTACGGGTTTTCAGGTAATTCAAAAAATTCGAAATGAACTAAATAACCAGCATATGCCTATCATTGCATTAACAGGCTATACCACTGATAAAGAAAAGGAGATTTTCTTAGCAGCCGGAGCAAATGAAGTTGCCAGTAAACCAATCAACATTGATCAAATACAGAGCCTTTTAGAACGCTACATTAAAAAAAACTTTTAGCTATTTCCTAAAGCTATTATACTTTTAGAGAATTTTAAAATAATCAAAAAGGAGTGAGTATGTTATTCAATCCAGCCCCAAAGATTCCCAACAAACCTCAAAGCCTTATAGAAGATTTACAGGAAAATGAAATTAAAAAAATAGCTGATGATCATTATATCCAACTTAAGAATAAAAAAGAAGGGGTTTTTTACGAAGTAACAGGATATAGTACTCCTAAAGCAAGCTATTACCGGGTTACTGAAATACCTCAATTTCAACCATCACCAAGTATTGATATGGGTGGTGGCCCTCTAACCCTAATCGGCTATAAACACACCAGCCTCCCCCTACGCACTAAAGAAGAGGAAATTTTTAACCAATCTATCGAGGCTTACAACAATAAACCACAAGTGAAATGCTAAGGCCATATTTAGGGAGTAACTCGGCGAGGTACTCCCTTTCTTACTAATCTCATTCCACCAACTTCAAAAACGGCTTTCCCTTCGTCGGCTCATCTGCAGCCATCATCGGTATCTCATCCGAAGCCATCCCTTCAATACCTTTCAACTGCACCACCCCACCTTCGTCCCCATCCGTCTCTTCTTCCGCATCAAAGAAAATCCCTTCACTATTCTCTTCCGCATACACTGCCAAGACCGCTTTCATCGGAGCAGAAATAATGTGCACAACCCCCGAAAAAGACGCCTTAAATTCCACTGATTCATTCGCAATTTTAAAATCCCGTACAGCGGCAGGGGAAACATTAAACACAATCTCACCCCCCTCTGCAAAACCCTGCGGAATCTTACAGCGAGGATTAGTCGCATCCACCACGAGAATAGGGGTACAGGTACTATCAACAATCCATTGATAAAAAGCCCGCAATAAGTAAGGTTTATTGGATAACATCGCTTGTTACTCCCTTAAACTATTTCTGAGTTCGCTAATTTACGTAATTCTTGCTCTGCTTCCGTTAAACTAGCTTGGAATGAATCCCGCTCGAAAACACGCTGCGTATATTTATTAACCGCTTTGGTTTCAGCAGATGACAATTGAATACCCCACGCTGGCAAACGCCATAAAACAGGTGCGAGACAGCAATCAACCAGGGTAAATTCATCGCCCATAAAGTAAGGAGAAGAATTAAACACTGGCACTAACTGGCTGATATAAGAAGCCAACTCCTTAGTAGCCTGAGCTGTTTCCGGCGTCTTACCCGCTTCTAACTTACGAACCAATAGCACCCATTCACGATCAAAACGATAAATAATCAAGCGCGCTTTCGCACGTGCTACAGGATACACAGGCATTAAAGGAGGATGAGGAAACCGTTCATCCAGATATTCAGCAATGATATTGGGTTCGTATAACGCTAACTCACGATCCACTAACGTGGGAACACTTCCATAGGGGTTAATTTCTAACAGTTCTTCCGGCTTGTTGCGAGCTTCTACATTCATGACCTCGTAAGAAACCCCTTTCTCTGCGAGGACAATGCGCACACGGTGGCTGAGGATATCCAAGGCACCGGAGTAAAGCGTCATAACGGATCGTTTATTTGCGACTACTGCCATGCTAACCTTCTCTTCTCGTGGCTGGGGGACTAGGATTCGAACCTAGGTTAGCGGAGTCAGAATCCGCGGTCCTACCACTAGACGATCCCCCAAAATCAGGTAAAACAATACAACTTATCGCTTGGAGTATTGTGTGCCCTTGCGAGCCTTATGACGGCCCACTTTTTTACGTTCTACTTCACGCGCGTCTCGAGTTAAGTAACCTGCTCTGCGCAGCGATCTTTTTATGCTGTCATCACCACTACCACCTTCAGCATCACCCGTTTCGCCTTGTTCATATTGAACTAATGCACGTGCAATACCGTGGCGAATTGCACCAGCCTGGCCATTAATCCCACCACCATCGACCGTGGCAATGATATCAAACTTACTTTGCACGTCGGTCACTTCAAGCGGCTGACGCACGATCATACGGGCTGTTTCACGGCCAAAATACTCTTCTAACGTACGATCGTTAATCACGATGCTACCTTTGCCTGGTTTTAAAAACACCCGCGCTGTCGATGTTTTACGACGGCCAGTACCATAAAATTGCTTTTCTGCCATGTTGTTATCCTACTCTGCTTTCTCTTTATCAAGGTTGATTTCAATCGGCTGCTGGGCAACATGTGGATGCTCAGCACCAGCGTAAACCTTCAATTTACGCAGCATTTCTCGACCCAAGGGATTCTTTGGCAACATTCCTTTGACAGCTTTTTCAATAATCCGAGCTGGATCTTTCGCTTGTACTTCTTCGAATGTTTCTTCTTTTAAACCGCCTGGATAACCGGAATGGCGATAATAAATTTTTTCATCTCGCTTATTGCCTGTTACCTTCACTTGAGCAGCATTTAATACTATAACATAATCCCCAGCATCAGCGTGGGGGGTATATTCAGGCTTGTGTTTACCGCGAAGCACTTTCGCGATTTGGGTGGCTAATCGGCCTAGCACTTTATCAGTGGCATCAACTACATACCACTTGTGTTCAGTGTTTTCATTGGTAGCAAAATACGTTTTCATCGTTAATCCTATGGAGTCGAAAAATAACCCTACTTAAAGCGCGAGAATTGTATAGGAAGCAAGTGAAACACGCAAGTAGCATTTTGTGACCGCTTCTAAACGATTAAATGGCTAAAATCCTGTTATTTTTCGAGATTTTTGATAAAAAACACTCGCAAAATTCTACAAAAATGTTATTTTATTTAGTGTCTTTCTACTTAATTTAGTGAGGAACTGATATGGCAGTGAAGAAGTACAAAATGAAAAGGAAGTCTGGCAATGGGAAAGCTGCAGTTAAAGCTTCAGCAAAGAAAGTCCCAGCTAAAATCCCAACGATTAAAGAACCTTTGTCTAAAAGCGGCGTGATTAAAACAATCACCGATGTCACTTGTCTTGCTAGAAAAGACGTCGTGGCTGTAATGGACTGCTTCGCTCAACTAATCGAAAAACACATCAAAACTGGCGGCCCCGGTACCTTCGTGATGCCAGGCATGATGAAGATTGTCGTGGTGAAAAAGCCAGCAAAACCTGCTCGTAAAGGTCGTAATCCTTTCACCGGTGAAGAAATGGTATTCAAAGCCAAACCAGCTCGTAAAGTTGTTAAGATTAAGCCACTGAAGAAACTAAAGGAAATGGTTGCTTAATTTTTTAAATTTAAGAAAATAGTCGAAAATCCCCTGATTTTCCTCACAAAAATCAGGGGATTTTTTTGTGGTTGACCCCTGTGTCATTCCCGCGAAAGCGAGAACCTGTTAAAACGAGCCTCCGCGCATAAATAGATAGAATAAGCTACATAATTGTACATTTACGACGTGGCCGATCGTCGTCTATTTCGAGGAGATACGTTTGGAAATGATTCTGGTCATCAGCATTTAAGTGAGACTTATAATCCTTCACAATATTAAATGCATTCAGCTCTCGGTTTTCCTTTTTTCCATTGCTGTAGTGAATTGTCACAGTGTGCATACAGGGATAAGTATCGCTACACACGCCAACTTGAATGGAGATAATCCTTTTCCTCCACATGCCACTCAACCCTCCCTTTATTTATCGCCGCCTAATTCCTCTTTAACGATATCTACTAATTGCTGAGCTAATTCTCGTACCTGCCGCTCATCTCTGCCTTCTACCATCACTCGAACCAACGGTTCCGTCCCTGAACGCCGTAACAATATACGGCCTTGATGACCCAGCCTCTCCTCTGCGTCTCGAACCGCTTGTTGGATACGCCCATTCTCCAAAGAAGCCTCCTGCTGGTTTACTTTCACATTCATCAATACCTGCGGATAACGCATCAATCCTGTCCGGATCTCAGCCAAGGACTTTCCTTCATGCCGCATAGCAGCTAACACCTGCAGTGCTGTAATAATGCCATCACCCGTGGTCGTCATTTCCATACAAACAATATGGCCAGAAGGTTCTCCCCCCAAATGCCATTGACGCTTATTCAATTCACTGATGATATGACGGTCCCCCACTGGCACCCGAACAAACTCAATCCCCCGCTCTTTAAGTGCTTGCTCGAACCCAAAATTTGCCATCACTGTGCCGACGACACCTCCTTTGAAAGTGCCCTGCATCAATTTATGTTTGAGAATAATGTAGATCAAATCATCCCCATCCAAAATCTGGCCACGATGATCCACCATCACCACCCGGTCACCATCGCCATCTAATGCAATGCCAAGATCCGCCTTATGTTCAAGCACTTGTTGGCATAGTTTCTCGGGATGTGTCGCCCCGCAATTTAAGTTGATATTTAAACCATTCGGCTCCACCCCCATCTCTATGACTTCTGCCCCCAACTCACGAAACACATTCGGCGCTACGTGATAAGCAGCACCATGGGCACAATCGACCACGATCTTTAAGCCATTTAAAATGATGTCAGAGGAAACCGTGCTTTTGCAAAATTCGATATAGCGCCCAGGCGCATCGACCACACGGATAGCCTTACCTAAAGCCGCTGAATCCACCGTCGTCATAGGTTGCTCTAGCTGCTCTTCTATCGCTAACTCCATCTGATCAGGCAGCTTGGTACCCTGGGAAGAAAAGAATTTGATGCCATTATCATAGTAGGGATTATGGGAAGCACTGATGACGATCCCCGCTTGCGCTCGCAAGGTGCGGGTTAAATAAGCGATCGCAGGTGTCGGCATAGGGCCTAGCAAATGAGTATCAATGCCGGCAGCAGAAAGTCCGGACTCTAAAACTGATTCGAACATATAACCAGAAATACGGGTATCTTTACCGATTAAGACCTTTCCCGTTCCCTGCCTAGCCAATACTCTACCGATAGCCCAACCTAGTTTTAAAACGAACTCAGGCGTAATAGGCCACACACCGACGCGGCCTCGAATGCCGTCGGTGCCAAAGTAGCGGCGTGGTGTATGGGCGGAATACGGCATATCAGCTGGTGCTTGAGCTGCTGGCACTATCGGTTGCGGGCACAGTTCCTTCATGGTCGCTATCCAATTTAAATGTTTCATCGCGTTCTTGTTGGAGTTTCTCATCTGGTTTCTGCTTCTTACCAGGGTCCTTAGGTGTACGCCAGCTTTTTGGTTCTCGTACGGTTTTGCCTGCCATCACGTCTTGAATCTGCTCGATATCAATCGTTTCATATTTGACCAGGGCTTCTGCCATAGCATGCAATTTCTCAAGGTTTTCTCTCAAAATCTTCTCGGCGCGCTGATAATTGCGTTCTACAATGCTGCGTATTTCTGCATCAATCACACTAGACGTTGCTTCAGAAACTTCTTTATGCCGTGTAATCGCATGGCCAAGGAAGACTTCTTCATCATTTCCACCTACGGTCAATGGGCCTACTTTCTCCGATAAACCCCATTTTGTCACCATATTGCGAGCAATTTCGGTTGCTTTCTGGATGTCATTAGACGCACCTGTTGTCACTTTACTGACGCCAAAGATGATTTCTTCTGCCAAACGGCCACCAAAAAGACTGGAAATTTTGCTTTCCAGATATTCGCGGGTGTAGTTATATCTATCCCCTTCAGGTAAAAACATAGTCACACCTAGCGCACGGCCACGTGGAATAATGGTGACTTTATGCACAGGATCATGCTGTGGAACAATTAAGCCGACGATCGCGTGTCCCGCTTCGTGATAAGCGGTCAATCGCTTCTCTTCTTCAGACATCACAATGGAACGACGCTCTGTTCCCATAATGACTTTATCTTTCGCCTTTTCAAAATCTTCCATATCCACTATACGTTTATTGCTTCGAGCAGCAAAGAGAGCAGCTTCATTGACAATATTAGCAAGATCTGCACCCGAGAATCCGGGTGTACTACGCGCGATGATAGCCACATCGACATCATCGGCTAACGGTACTTTACGGCTGTGAACTTTTAATATTTGTTCTCGGCCTTTTACATCCGGAAGACCTACAACAACCTGACGGTCGAAACGTCCGGGGCGTAATAAGGCAGGATCCAACACATCGGGCCGGTTGGTCGCTGCAACGACGATAACCCCTTCGTTACCCTGGAACCCATCCATTTCAACGAGTAACTGATTTAACGTTTGCTCACGTTCATCATGACCTCCGCCTAAACCCGCACCACGATGGCGGCCAACAGCATCAATTTCGTCTATGAAGATAATGCAAGGAGCTTGCTTTTTAGCTTGTTCAAACATATCTCGGACGCGAGAAGCACCTACACCCACAAACATTTCTACGAAATCTGAACCAGAAATGGTAAAGAAAGGCACTTTTGCTTCACCTGCAACGGCTCTGGCTAATAAGGTTTTACCCGTACCAGGCGGCCCTACGAGTAATACACCACGAGGAATTTTACCCCCTAGGCGTTGGAATTTGCCTGGATCTTTCAAGAAGTCGACTAGTTCTTTGAC